>JBEKNN010000352.1:0-8335 GCA_049522755.1 Bryobacteraceae bacterium
GCGGATTTCGCCGGGATTCACGAGCTGCGGTATGGCGAGCAGTTGCACGTTGGCGGGCGCGAAGGGGTCCGCGTCCGCGCGGATCTCCGCGTAGGCGAGCGCGGAGTTAGTGGTGCCCAGGTCGATTCCGATGACGTATTTGGGTGGTTTCATCGATGGCGCCGCGGGTCTACTCAATTTCGATTTCCGCGGGCGCGATGATGGCTGCGTCCTGTTTGGCGCCGAGCGCGGGCAGGTCGATCTTCACAGCGCGCCAGCCTTTGTGCCGCAAAGTGCCGCCAGTGGGCGGCTTGGCGGGCACATTGCCCACGAACTTCACCACGTTGGCATCGGAGGAGGGGGCCTTGGCGAAGGTGCCTTCGACGCCATCGATCACCGGCTGCAGCGTGACGTAGCGGGCCATGGAATCGCGGCACTGATCGTGCAACTCTCGTACCGCGGCGCCGATCTGTTCGTCGGCGTAGGATGTGATGTCTTCCATTAGAAAATCGACCAGGCGGGAATCGCGCTGCAGGATGGCGAGCATTTGCAGGGCTCCATCGGAGGGGACGCGCGCGGCGGGCGCAGGGGCTGGTGCGGCGGCCTTGGCGGGCGGCGGCGCGCTTCGCGAAAGATGCAACTCGCGTACAACTTCATCGGGCAGAGTTCCTTGGAACAGAAGGGCGAAGAAGCTGCGAAAGGCTAGAAGGATTCGATTCAAACGATTGGGCTCCAAAGCTTTAGGATAGCGGAAAAAGCTTAAACGGTACGGCTTTCGGACGTGCGTCACGGGCAGCTTGCGAGGCCCGAAGCGCGTTCACACGAGTGTGAACGCTGCACGCAGGAGTGCGCGCGCCACGAATGCGCTGGCTAGCGAATCATCGCTTCGCGCAATTTTGCGAGCTGGCGCCGGGCGATGTCCGCCCATTGGCCGGAGCTGTCGAGCTTGAGATAGTTCTTCCAGTGGTGGACGGCTTTGAGCGCGTCGCCGGTGCGTTCGCAGAGCAGCGCGATGTTGAAATGCGCGTCGGCGTAACCGGGATTGAGCGCCAGCGCGCGCTGGTAGCGCGCGAAAGCGTCGGCGAGGCGGTTCTGCTCGTCGTAGAGATTGCCGAGGTTGAACTGCGCCAGCGGATAGTCCGGGTCGGCGGCGATGGCCTCGCAATAATACTTTTCGGCCTCGACGAACTTGCGCTGGCGGTAATAGATGGTGCCCAGATTCACTAGCGCGCCGGCCGCTTGCGGGTTGAGCTCGAGGGCCTTGACGTAGGCTTCGACGGCGGCTTCGACGGGCGCTCCGGATTCTTCCGCGTCGAGGCCCCGCTGAAACCATTCCTCCGATTCGCGCAGGCGCTGGGCGGAGCGCTTCTTTTCCGGAAAGCTCGCGATGGCTCCCAGCGCGGCGGCGTCGAAATCGAAGAGGATCTGGCCGCTGATGGCCTCCATTTTCTGGCCGGCGACGTGGACGGAGATCTTCCTGCCGTCGGAGACGATGCGCAGCTCTGAGAGAGGCTCCTTGACCCAATCGAGCTTGCGGCGCAGCGAGGCGAGGGCTTCGCCGATTTGCCGGGCGGGAATGTGGTTTTCGCGGAGCTTGACGATAGTCTTGACGGCGATGAGGTCGGAAAAGGAATAGCATTCCGCGGGGGCAATGAGGTCCTGCCGCTCCCAACTGCGAAGTTGCCGCTCGGTGACGCCGAACTGCCGGCGGACGTCCGCGCGCGAATACTGCTCCCTCGGGGCCACGCGAACATTTTAACAGGGGGTGCAGGCCTGGCATTGCGGACATGGATTCGCGCTTACATGATTCGCGCTTACATAGAGATTAGCGGCGGCAGCGCAGGCATCTGTTGGAACGGGGTGTCGGCGATATACAGATTGCCCGCTCCGAAAGCGAGCCGGCGGGTTGCGGCCGGCATGCCCTCAACGGCCGTCGTGAAGACCAGTTTCACCTTGCCTTCCACCTCGACAAACTCCGGACAGGTGACGCGCGGCGAGCCAGGGATGCGCCATTCGCAGAGTACTGTGCCATCGCTCAGGCGAAGCTGCTGAGCCACACCGTCGGCGACCGCGCCGGGATTGTAGAACGCGACAATCACACTCTCGCCGCCCGGCCCATCTTCGCCGCCGGGTGAAGGCCGCAAGCCATCGGGGATGGCTGGCAGGGCATCGGCCGCGGTGACCAGCGACTGTTCGAGCACATGCTCCAGCGCGGCGTCGAGCCGATAGCGGGTGATGGTTTTGGGAGTCGAGTCTATCTCTATGAGCGTGGCGCTGTCCGCGCTGCGGCGCAGGATTTTGCCATTAGAGCAGGTCTCCCCGCCGAGCACAGTGTGCACGCGCCGCGTGGCGGAATCGAAGAAATAGAGCGCGGCAATGGGCAGGTTAAACTCGAGATGCTTGGTGCCGAACAGTACGCCGCCATCGACGGCCAAACCATCGTTAACGATCACGCGCTCATCGTCAGTGACCTGAATGCCAGGGTCTTCTAAATTGCCGGTCAGCAGGTCGACATACACGAGTCTCCGTTCGAGTCCGACCAACACGACGCCTGGGCGGGCAGTCTCCGCGAAAAAACCCGGGCGGCCCGGCAACGGAAAGCTCTTATTCTGGCGCGACGCGAGATCGAGCACATTGATACTGCCCTCGCGAAGGTTCGCGGCATGTTGGATGGCCACCCACCCCAGCAGCGCGCCGCCGGGATGATTCCTCAGCACGCGCGGCCCTTCCGGCAGATACCGCAGCTCTTCGCTTGCGGGCTCGAAACAGGATTGGGCTACGATTCGGAGGGGCGTCAAACCAAGATCATACCGCGCTCGCCAAGGGCGTCACCGTCCGCCGAAGCCCGCAGGTGTGGTCGTGCATGGCGAGCGTGCCGACAGGCTTGGAGCGCGAAAGATCCGGACTGTGATTCGGGTGATGACAGCGGCAATGGTTCAGCAACAACAAAGCGGTTGAACGGCTGAGCGCCGACTGGCCGGCGCCGAAAGCGATGCGTCGGCCGGTCGAATTTTCAATTGTCAAAGAGCTTCACAGAACCGACGCGCGGCGAACGGCTGATATCAGAGAGGAGCCGCGAGCAACCGGCGCATCCGGTGAAAAGAAGTATCCCTGCCTATGTTATACAGTATGGGAAAAAGCGCTTCGTCAGTTTGAGTGTTGTTTTCGTTTGGCTGCGAGCCATGCCCAAAAGCTGGCCCGCCGTTGAAGAGGTGCGGCTGGGCGAAGAGCGGGTCCAGGGGGACCCACGCTGACCAGGTCGCGGAGCAGGGGGTCCGCCCTACAATCATGCGCCTTCACATCTTCAGGCGCGCGCGCAGCCAGTTCACCGGCAAGGCGCGATGTTCCTTCTCCATGACAACGAAAAAGGCGATGGCGTAATAGGTAATCGCCAGTAATGCGCCGCCGATAAGTACCTGGACTAAGTTCCTTCCGGGTATCCAATGCTGCTTCACCCAGAACGACATCAATAACATGGGAATAGCTACTGCGAGCGGCAATGCGTAAATACCCGTCAGGTAACTCAGTACGTTGTAGTGAATGGCGCGGCACACCAGCCAGGAAGTTACCAGGCCGCGATTGATAAGCATCAGCGTCGAAGTCACCCACGCGGCGCCCAAAATGCCGTAGTGCGG
Organism: Bryobacteraceae bacterium; assembly: GCA_049522755.1. GTDB lineage: Bacteria > Acidobacteriota > Terriglobia > Bryobacterales > Bryobacteraceae > PALSA-243. Next base: position 3,615 of record JBEKNN010000352.1, read on the forward strand.
AACGGCCCAATATAGTCCCGCGAGGCAGAGCGCGGCTTCCACTATCAGCGAATAAGCGTAGCCCTGGTGCTTCCCCAAGCCGTAGAGAATCGAGCTGGAATTGAATTGCGCGGCGATGCCGATGGTAATTCCCACCGCCAAGACCGGAAACAGAGGCGCGTCCATCCTGGCGAAGGTGGGATTGAGGTACACGCGGAACAGCTCCGATCCGTAGACGATCAGCGCCATGGCGAGCGGGGCGAACAGCGTAAAACAATAACGGTTGATAAAGATACCCATGCGGGCGACGGATTCGTAATTTTTCTTCGCCGCCAGCTCGGCCGAATGCGAGCCGGTGACAAAGCCCACGCGGCCCACCATATCCACGGAGTATTGGAGCAGGTTCAGCGGCTGCTTATAGTAGTTGACGAACGCCGTGCTGGGAAGAAAGTGCGCAATCAGCAGCGGAGCGCTCTGGTTGAGAACCTGCGTGGAAATGGTGGCGCCGAAGGTATGCACGCCATAGTGCAGCATCTGGCGGAGCATGCCGTAGCTGAGGTACTTTGGGGAGATCTTGAACTGTGGAAAGACCCTGCGAACGGCGATGACATTCAGCGTGTAAGTGGAAACCAATGCAGCTATCACCACCATCCCCATGGCGAACATGCCGTGGCCGGACGCCAGCACGGCCGCAATTCCCAGAGTGCGGATGGCGATCTGGACGATCCAGATCCTGCTGGAGAGGTCGAATCTTTGAAACCCTTCCAGGCAGGCGCTGAACAGGTTGAAGACGGCCCCGGAAGCCCAACCGATGCCGACGATAATCAGAAGAGCGGTGAATGTCCGCGCGTATTCGGGTGAAATGTGCTCAAAGCGCGTGATGGCGCTCGCGAACAGCAGCGTGGCGCAGGCGGTGAGCACACATACCGTGCCGGAGAAGAAGATGGCGGTATTCAGAGTCTCATTGACTTTGTCGAGTTCGCCAGTGGCCCGATAGTGCGCGGTGTATTTAAGGGTGGCGGAGCGGAACCCGAGATCGATCATCCCGAAGTTGTCCACCAGGGAAAAAATCAGCACCCAGACGCCGCTGCCCACGTCGCCTAATTTGTGAACGATGTACGGGGCGAGAAGAATCCCGGAGACAATGCTGACGCCCACGCCAAACCAGCTCCACAAAACGCTCTGGAGGAAACGCTGGCTGCGGTATGGGGTATCGCCGGCCGGCGTGGAAGCCATGACCTTCACGGTAACAAATGGCGCCGCCGAAGACGACAGACCAGGAGGTCTGTCGTACATCGCAAATGGCGCCGCTGTAAAATCCAATCCGCGGCGCCGGCCCGGCGGCCGCATTCGATGTCGGCAGCTTTGTCGCCGACCAGGTACGACACGCTCAGGTCGACGCCGAATTCGGCCGACGCCTCAAGCAGCATGCCCGGCGCGGGTTTGCGTCGTTTGGAACGGATGGAGGCCCAGCGCTGTCCCGGCGGCTATGACGCCATCGTCGCCGGATGTTCGTATACTGAATCCGGAGGGCGTCGGGCGTTTGCTGCGAAACATCGTGTGGTCGATCGGAGGGAGGTCGTGAATGGCAGATGATACAGCGCCAAAACTAAACGGACCGGATCTCAAATCTGGCGTGGCTCTTGAAAGTCTGGCGGAAAATTCGCCGCTTCTTGGCCACGTGGATGGCGAGGCCATCATCCTTGTGCGCCAGGGCGAGAACATATTTGCCACTGGCGCAACCTGCACCCACTATGGCGGTCCGTTGGCTGAAGGGCTAGTTGTTGGCGAGACCATCCGCTGCCCGTGGCACCATGCGCGATTCAGCCTGCGAAGTGGTGAAGCCGAAGGCGCTCCCGCGCTCAATCCTATTGCATGCTTCATGGTTCAACGCGAGGGCGAGAAAGTCAGAGTCAGTCGGAAGCGTGACGCTGACTTTAAAGTGCCTTGTCCGCGGAACCCGGAATCTGTAGTGATTATCGGCGGCGGCGCAGCCGGCGCGGCTTGCGCGGATATGTTGCGCAATAAAGGCTACGGCGGTCCGGTGACCTTAGTAACCGATGAGGAGCCCGGGCCGGTGGATCGCCCGAATCTCTCGAAGGATTACCTTGCCGGTACGGCTCAAGAAGATTGGATTCCGCTCCGCTCCGGCGAGTATTATCAATCGATTCACGTGGAGATGATTACCGGAGATCCCGCTTCCAGGATCGACCCCGGCGCCCATGAAGTTAGTCTGCGGAGCGGACGCGTACTCCGGTACGGCGCCCTTTTACTGGCAACTGGAGCCGAGCCTCAATTGCTTTCCATTGAAGGCGCGGGACTGCCTCACGTTAGACGTTTACGAACCTTGGCCGATAGCAAAGCGATCGTCGCCCGGGCCCAGCAAGCCAAACGGTGCATCGTGATTGGATGTAGCTTCATTGGCCTTGAAGTGGCTGCGTCACTTCGCCATCGGGGTCTCGAAGTCACGGTCATCGGGCAGGCCGCCATCCCTTTGGCGAAAGTGTTGGGCGCGGAACTTGGTCGATGGATTCAAGATCTCCACGAGCAAAACGGCGTTCGTTTTCTATTAGGCAGAACGCCGCGGATGATTCGAGAGGATCGGGTTGAGCTCAGCGATGGACAATCGATTGAGGCCGAGTTGGTAGTTTTGGGGGTAGGCGTGACGCCACGAACTACATTGGCGGAAGCTTGCGGCCTCACAGTGGATAACGGCGTCGTCGTGGACGAAAACTTACGGACGAGCGCACGGGACATCTATGCAGCCGGCGACATCGCTCGATACCCGGACCCGGTTTCCGGCGAACGGGTAAGGATCGAGCACTGGGTTCTGGCCGAGCGTCAGGGGCAAGCGGTTGCGCGCGCGATGTTGGGCATCGGCCATGCTTTTCGAGACGCGCCGTTTTTTTGGAGCCAGCACTATGATGCCGTAATTTCGTATGTCGGACACGCGTCCTCTTGGGATGGTCTTGAAATACGTGGTGACCTGGCAGCCCGGAATGCCTGCGCCATCTACCGCAAGAACGGACGGCCGATCGCAGTTGCGACAATCGGCCGCGATCGCATGAGCCTGGCCGTAGAAGCTGCTTTCGAGCAGGGCGACGCAACCGCACTGGAGTCCGCTCTGCAAACTCAATAGGGCGATGAATCGTGGGTTGCCGGCGAGGGAAGCACGGGAGGCGGACGCCCATGCAACAGGATCTGGCTTTCGATATCGAGGACAAGAGTCCGGCGGTCGTCTCAGTTTTCCGAAGGCCTCTGAATATGGTCGATCACCAACACGTCCACGGGCCCCTTGGCCGGCACAAGTCTTAAGCCGAGTTGTTCCTGAATGGCTTGAAATATGCCGGGAGCGTCTGGCGCCCTAACGGCGGCGGACCCACCAGGATCAGCCGTGACCGGTCGAGGCGCCGCGGAATCATCGGGTGAAAACACGAGCTGTATCTCGAAGTAACTCGTAATGCCGGTCTTGTCTATAACGGGTCGATCCAGAACCATGCCCAGCAAGCCGGCGAACATCGAAAGCGTGCCACCCTCGATCTCAACCGAGCCTCGCGGAGACACCATGTTCCTACAGCGGTGCTGGCCGTCCGGCAGCAGGGGTAAGGGACGACCTAAGACCACGGGTGTGCAGCTTCCATCCTGGAGCGGTTTCAACTTTGGAGAGCCTTTGCCCAAAGCGAGTTCATAAACAGGTCCTTGCCTGGTCTCGCGATGTATCTTGAGCTGGAACCGGTCCTCAAGAATTGTCTGCATCATGGGGCCTTCCATCATCAATATGCTCGGGTGACCGTCCAATTTGGCGTCAATTTCGAACCTTTCCGAATGGATCCAATCCGGGCCGCCCTCGATGGGGATAACTTTCATGGAAGTCAATTGGCCGCTTGCATACCTGTTGTACGCGACCTGAATCATGCCGGTGTTATCGGTGTCGGCCAGAACGCCACAGCCGATGCTCAGCCTTCCGGGCGATGAGTCGCCGCCATAGGTCGGCACGCCGTCGCCCGGCTTCGCAACGTCCGGCATACAGGGCTTGATGGAGACCACGTCGAAACGCGGGCGCGCCGCGGGCTGCGCAGCTGGCTGCGGTGCGGGCGCCTTGACCGGAGTTTGTGCGGTCTGCGCTTGCGCCAACTGAGCCGGCGGTTGGAGCAGCGCGGGCAGAGGCGACGGGGGGGCCGATTGCGCCGCGTGCGCCGACGCTGGCTGAACGGGAATGGCCTGCGTAAAACCGATAGCCGCGAGAGGAAGCGCCGCTGTCAGCGCCAGAAACAATGCGCCGGCTACTCCCGCGCTCGCCGCCGTGTCGCGCCGCAGATCCGTATCGAGCAGCGCATATAGCCGCCGCTTCAGGCAACTCCGATGCGCAATTCCAACCGCAATCAAAGAGTCCATCACCGTCCCTCCTTTTCGCGCCGGGGCAATCAGCGCAGACAGTCGATCTCTTTCCTCGGCAGACAACTCCTCGCCGGACATCTCCAGAAGCGCAGCCGCGGCAGCCATTGGCGACCCCTCGAAGAATGTAGATACGAGCCGCCCCAGAGCCGACTGCCGCGCCTTTGCGGGAGCGACCGCGGGCGTGTTCCGATGCTCTCCCACTAACAACTGCTCGTACACTAGTATAACGTTTCGATAAAACATTTCCATAATGCTTTGTTTTGTGATGCGAGCATCATTCACACGGGAAGGCAGAGACCAAAAATCGAAAAGAGGCATTGGCCGCCGATAAACGCCGATGAACG
>JBEKNN010000353.1:0-8332 GCA_049522755.1 Bryobacteraceae bacterium
TCGGGCTGGAACGTACGCCAATCCTCGGGTACGCCGAAGACGTCCCGCAAGAGGCTGCGGATGGCTGGAATATCCGTTTCCAACGCCTGACTGAATTCAAGCGGTTGCTTGGCCATTTGGTAGTTCAGTCCATCCTTATAGCAGCCGCCGCGCAGCGCTGGAACCACAGCGGTGGCTCGTCGGGGCCGGAGCCGATGCGCCGCAAAAATAGCAGGTCGTCGCCGGGTCCAACCTGGCCGGATAAGGTGGTAACCGCGGTTACGAACCCCGCCCGCCCGACAGCTTGTTTCGCCGCGGCTGGGATCTCGTGGGCTTTTCCGCTGGTATAGGCGAAATGCACGGCTGGCGCTTGCAGTTCTTGCTCAATCCGCAGCTTGCTTTGCGAAATCTCAAATTCCAATTCGTCTTGTGTTTGGATAGTCGTCAGAATCGGATGCGTCACCGTGTGGCCGCCGAATTCTATTCCGCTTCGCGCCATGGTGCGCACTTCGTCCCACGTGAGCGGTGCGAATTCTTCGGGCGGCGTCTCCGGAATGCGAATTCCAAGCACATCTGCCACACGATCGCAGTACGCGTCGCGATCGCCGCTGGGAAGCCACTGGGCGGAGACGGCCACCTGGTGGGAGGCAATGGCGCGCCCGGCGGCGGAATCCAGCCGAAAGCCGTTCCGCGGCTCACCTGGCGCCAGTGGCGGCGTCTCCACCCGACTGAGCGGTGAGTGGCGGAAGGCGTACGTGAAACGGTCGAACCATAGCCATTCACGGCCTTTCGTACGGTCGAGGAACGCGGTGGGCAAGTACATAGTGGCAGGGAATCCGTAGTCGCGCAGAATCGGGAACGCACAGGTGTAGAAATCGCGGTGCCCGTCGTCTACGGTCAGGACGACCGCGTTCGGTGGCGGAGAACCGCCGTCACGCAATAACTGAGCCAGTTCGGGCATGGAGATTACGTGGTGGTGCTTACGCAGATAGTCGCATTGCCATCGGAATTGCATGGCATGCCGCGGGTGGAAGCGGTGGTAGCACAGCACCGTGGCTTTATTGCGGTGCAGCCATCGGCCCGCCACAACGGCCGCGCGGTTGGCCAGGTTCTTCGCGAGTGCCCGCATGGCTACGTCAACAGCTTCTTCCTCTCACAAATGCGCCGGCCGCGCCGGCCGCTAACACGGTCGATGGCGTCGTCCGGGTTCGCCTTAGTCGCAGGCGCTTGAGCCTGCGCGAACCACACGGCGGCGGATAGAGGCAAGACCGGCAAAGGGCGCGTCATGAGTAATTACGTTATCACCTCAAGCTCAAGGCCTCGACTTCGCAAAAAACAAGCCTAATTGGAAACCGTCACCGATGGTGGAGTTGCGCTTCGCTGGGTTTGTTGGCGGATGGTATAGCAAGGCCGGTCCATCAACCGGAAGTGCATGCGCGCCAGGTATTCCCCGATGATTCCCAAAGCAAAGAGCTGAACTCCCGAGAAAATTGCGATCACCGATGCCAGGAAGGCAAAACCAGGCACGCCTTGGCCATGGATCAGGTACATGCCGATTACGTAGGCCAGGACGCACATTCCGAAGAGAGCAAACGCGAAGCCCAGGATGCTGGCAAACTGCAGCGGCAGCGTGGTGAAACCGGTCATCATGTTCATCGCGTGGGCGATCAGCTTGGACACAGTGTAATTCGACGTACCTAAGGTTCGCGGCGGATTCTCTACAGGCGTCGCGCCGAATTTCATGGCCCCCCAACCCAGCAGCACGTCGATGGAAACGAAGGCGCCGCGATAGTCGCGGAATCCCTCGCGAACATCGGTTCGAAACACGCGAAAACTGCTGACGCGCGATGCGGCTTTCGTGCCCATGGCGCGCTGCAGACTGAATTTCGTCATTTTGGATGCGAGATCCCGCAGCAGACCGTGACTCTCGCGCTCCGGATACCCATAGACCACGTCGTATCCTTCAGACATTGTCCGCAGAAGTTTCGGGATCTCTTCCGGCGGGTTCTGAAGGTCGTCGTCCATGGTGATCACGAGGCCGTAGCGCGCCTGCCGGATGCCGCACAGCAGCGCGTTGTGCTGACCGTAGTTGCGCAGCAGGTGAATGCAGGTGAGCCACGGATATTGGTCCGCGAGCTCGTCCATTACATCGGCGCTGCGGTCGCGGCTGCTGTCGTTGACCAGTATCGCCTCGTACTGTTGAGCGAGATCGGGCAGCGCCACGCTGAGCCGGCTCAGAAGAATCGGCAGGCTCTGCTGTGAGTTATAGACCGGAACCACCACCGAAATCGAGGGGACCATCATACAGTGAGGCGCAGAACCCTTTCAATTATATGTTACGAATTCAGGCCGCGACCCGATTCGTCGGGGGCGAATCGTGCCCGATTTTACGCTACACTACCCATAGGCTGCTCATGCAGCCCTGCCGCCGGCAGGCCAACGGCCTTTCGAGACGCGGCGGACCGAAGGTCCGAGGCGTCGAGTTTTGCCGGCATTAAGGAACTAGTGAATGGAACCAAAACTGAAGATCGCCGTGTTTATCGATTTCGATAACATCGAGATCGGCGTCAAGTCCACATTGCACCGCGAATTCGACGTGGCTGCGGTATTGGACGCGCTCAAGGAACGCGGCGAAATTGTCACCAAACTCGCGTATGCGAATTGGGGCAGACAGGAATCGGCGACGCGCGCGCTTTCCGAGCACGCCGTGCAGATGGTGCAGCGCGACCCATCGCCGCGCGGCGACAAGAACGGCGCCGATATCAACCTGGCGCTGGACGCGCTGGAAATGGCGTTCACCCACGACCACATCAACGCCTTCGCTATCGTGAGCGGAGACAGCGATTTCATGGCCCTGGTGAACAAACTCAAACAATACGACAAGCGGATCTTCGTGGTGGGCGGCCGCGCTTTCACCAGCACGATACTGCAGAAGAACTGCCACGAGTTTATCGCTTACGAATCGGTGATCGACGACCCGCGGCCGCGATCGAGCCATCATGCGCAGGAACGGGCGGCCGATAAGCCGCAACCACAGGGGCAACAACAGGGGTCACAACAGGGGCAACAACAGGGGCAGCCACAGGGGCAACAACAACCAGCGCCGCAACAACAGCCACAGCAGCAGCGTCCGCCGCACAAACGGCAGGCGCTGGAGCTGACGCAGGCCATGCCGCTGGTGGAGCGTGCGCTGGGCGTGTTGGAACGGCGCGAGGTCCGGCCGCAGCTTGGCTTGCTGAAATCCACCATGCTGCAGCTTGATTCCACCTTCAACGAGCGGGCGTACGGCGCCAGCACCTTCACCGATTTTGTGGAGAAGCTGCAAAAGGCCGATTACGTGGAGGTGACCGGCGGCGAGGGCCGCTACATGATCCGCATGAAGGGCGGCGCGGCTCCGGAGAAGCCGGGGGCCAAGCCGGAAGAGGCCATTCCGGTATTGCGCGACGTGCTGGAGAACCATCGTATGGATGTGGACAACGGCGCCATGGCTGAAGATCTGGCCGAGTGGGTGCGCCAGGACCGTCCCAATTTCAACTGGACCGACTACGGCTTCCAGGCGTTCGGCGAGCTGCTGAACTACGCGCAGGATAAGAGTCTGGTGCGCATCCAGGCCGACGAAGAGAAGGGCCTCATCGTGTTCCTGGGCGCCGAGTTCCATCCGCCCGCCCCGCCGCCGGAGCCGGAAGAGCCGGCGATCGTCGAAGAGGAAGAGGACGAGCCGCAGCCCATCGTGCCCGGCCAGCCTACGGCGACCGGAGAGATTCCCGAGCCCCTGCCCCCGCCCAAGGTACAGCGCCGGCCGCGCGTTCCGCGTAAGCAGCAAGGCGATGGCAACGTCAAGAAACGATCGTCTCCGCGGCCGCGTAAGAAGCCGCCGACCGGTTAGGGATGGTGGGGTATGCTTTAGCTTGCTTAGGGCAAGCTGAAGCATACCCTACCTACTTTCGGAGAAGCTATGGTTAAGTTTATCCTCGGGCTGGTCACCGGCGTTCTACTGGTTTTTCTCACCTTCATCCTGCTCTTCTTCACGCTGCTGCGTTTCCGTGAGAAGCCGCCGGATATCGCCAACAATTCCGTCCTGACGCTGCATCTGTCGGGCGACGTGCCCGAAAAGGCGCCGTTGGAGCTTGGCATCTTCAGCGGCGGCGATGCCACGCTCACGGTCTCCGATCTCTGGATGATGTTGCGCAAAGCCGCCGCCGATCCACACATTCGCGCCATCGTATTCGAGCCCGAAGGCCTCAGCGCCGGATGGGCCAAGCTGGAAGAGATCCGCGCCGACCTGGAGCAGTTCCGCAAGTCCGGCAAGCCGATCTACGCCTACCTGCGGGCGCCCACAGCGCGCGAGTACTACGTCGCGCTGCCCGCCGACCGTATCTATCTGGGCGACGAAGAGCCGGTATTTCTCAAAGGAATGCGCGCCGAAATCATGTACTTCAAGAAGTCGCTCGACAAGCTGGGCGTCACAGTCGAGGTGGAACACGCCGGCAAGTACAAAGACTTCGGCGACATGTTTACGCGATCGGATATGAGCCCGGAGACCCGCGAGGTGATCACCAGCCTGGTGACGAATCTCTATGGCAACCTGGTGGACCGCATCGCGGCCGCGCGCAAGAAGACGCCGGATCAGGTCCGCGCCATTATCGATCAAGGTCCCTTTACGGCGCAGCAGGCGCTGAGCGCCGGGCTGGTGGACGAGCTGCGCTTCGAGGACCAGATGTGGGGCGAACTGGGCGATAAACTGGGCTCGCGTCCCATCAAAGTGGCCGCGACCCAGTACGCGCTGGTTTCTCCCGGCGCCGCCGGACTCGCGGGTCACAGCCACATCGCGCTGATTGTCGGCGCGGGCGACATCGTCCGCGGAGGGCCGGGCGACGACGGCTCCGGGGAGAGCTCGTTGACCTCGTACGGCTTCAACAGGCTGCTGCGCGAAGTGGGCGGCGATTCCAACATTCGCGGCGTGGTGGTGCGCATCGATTCGCCCGGCGGCGAAGCCTCCGCATCGGATGAGATCTGGCGCGAGATGAACCTGCTGAGCAAGAAGAAGCCGCTGGTAATTTCCATGTCGGACGTGGCCGCTTCCGGCGGTTATTACATGGCGATGACGGGCGACACGGTGGTGGCCTATCCGCAGACCGAAACCGGTTCCATCGGCGTAGTGTTCGGCAAGCCCGATCTGCACGGCCTCTACGACAAGCTGGGCGTTACCAAGGACGCTGTCCAGCTAGGCAAGCATGCCGATATCGATTCCGACTACACCGGGCTGACGCCCGAGGAGCGCCAGATTCTGCGCCAGGGCATCGACGAAAACTACCGGGATTTCGTCGGCAAAGTGGCGGCCGCGCGGCATCGCAGCTACGACCAGATTGAACCGCTGGCGCAAGGGCGCGTGTGGCTGGGCTCGCAGGCTAAGGAGAACGGCCTGGTGGATGAGCTGGGCGGCATGGATACCGCTATTTCGCTGGTGAAGAAGAAGGCCAACATTCCCGCCGGCGAGAATGTGACGCTGATGGTTTATCCGCCGCGCGAGAGTCTGCTCAACATGCTTTTGAAGCGCTCGCAGGGAGGGGATGTAATAGAGGCCAGGCTGCAACAGGTGTTTGGCCGCGTACCTTTTCACGCCTGGATGAAGGGCGGGATGCTGCGGATGATGCCGGTTTGGCTGGACGTGCGTTAGGCGCCGCTTCGCGGCGATTGGCAAGCTCATCTGTGACCCCATTGGCGCTCAATCGTTTAGCGGCTCCTCACGCGGCGCCCGTTTGTGGCTCAAGTTTGTAGCCGAGCTGATTCGCCGTGGTTTTCAGTCGACGAATCCGCGCGGTTTGGTAGCGTTTCTCATAAGCAGCGACTCCCTCGTCGACATAGGCTTGGCCCCGGCGAAGCATGCGGTAGATCAGCGAGGCCAGCTTACGGGCCGTGGCGAAGACCGCCACGTCGGACCCCTTGTTGGCGGCAAGCCGGCGATAGTACGCGCCGATAGCGCTGTTGCTGTGATGCGCCGTCGTGGCGGCCGTGCGCAACGCTTGCCCTGCCCTGGTTGAGCCCTTTTTGCCTTTGCCCTTGCTCTGTGGCTTGCCCCCGGTTATGTTATGGATTGACAGGGCGCCAGCCGCAGATGCTTGACGAACTGCTGCTCGCTTGGGAACCGGCTCAGGTCCGCGCCATATGCGCTCATCACCACCTCGGCAGTCCCCACTCCGATCGTAGCGATTGTGGTCAGATCTACGCCCGCCATGCCATGTAGAGCCCGGCGCATCAGCTCTTCGCCTCGTTTCCTGATCCCCTTGGCCTTCTCCTTGCTCTTTACCCGCTGGAGCGGGTTCTGATCGGCCTGCTCACATCGTAGCTCGGCCGTCTTGCGCAGGATTTCGCGCTGGTAATCGGCGATGCGCTCGTCGATCCAATCGTACATCTTCAAGCTTTGCTCCAGGTTGAACAGGTGGTCCTGGCGCCAGTTCCCACTCAGTTCCCTGGCAATCGTCGCTTCGCTTTTCATGCAGCGCGGGTCCCGTAATTTCGCCAGCTGGACTGGATCGCGCTCGCCGGCCACAATCGCCCGCAGGATGGCCATCCCGTGGCGCCGTCTACATCCGATACCGCGCGCTGCACGCGCACGTTCATCTGGTCGAGGCTTTTCTGCATGCGGCGCAGCCAATCGGAGCGCTCCGCTACCAGCACCGCCTTGCCGCGCACCAGGGTCCGCAAATGGCAGCTCGCGTCCTGCGGCCGGAAGCAAGCCTGGAGCAGTCCGCAGCTGTGCGGCAACTGGATCCACTGGCAATCCTCGGCATCGGTCTTGCGCCCCGGCACGCGGCTCAGTTGCCGCGTATCGGTCAGGATCACATCAATTCCGCGATTTTTCCGACCCGCCGTCGCTGGTTGGGGCGCACACGTAATGGTTCTCGCTTTCCACATCGATGCCCGCTACCAGCGGCTGGATCTTAGGAAATCCAGCGCTGCCGGGCCGTTTGGCTTTGATCTTCTTAGAGTTCTTCTTCGCTTTCATCGTTGCTTCACCATGTAGAGTGTAGGTGGACGCAACCGCCCGCTTGGCGATTTGTGGATTCTCATCTAGGGGCAATATTGTTCACTTAGTGCAGGCGGATCCAAATCGTGGCGCACGCACTCCTGCGTGCAGCGTTCACACGAGCGACAGACGATCCCTTCGGGAACCTCTCTTGCGGCAGAAGCCGGCTCTCAGAACCAGCGGTCCCGATACTGACGCGCGGCCCGGCGCGCTTCGGCCGCGGCCTGCCGAGTCTCGCGTGCAGCTTCCAGCCGGGCTTGCCGTATTTCGCGCGCGGCTTCGAGCCTGGCGTGAGTCGCCGAGCGGACGGCGTCCGACCGAACTTCCCGCGCTTCCTGTCGAGCCCAAGCTTCGTCGCGGAGCGCCTGCATCCGGGCTTCGCGAGCTTCAGCCCGCGCGATCCGCCGCGCCTCCGGCCAACCGACGTCCGCGAACAGCGGAACGAATAGCATCGAGGCAAGTAAGGCGATCAATCCAATCTTGAGCATACGGATTATACGTGGGAAGACCCGTTTGGTTTGCTCTTTTGCCGCCGGCATCATCCGACAAAGAGGTATTAGCCGCCGATTAACGCCGATTAACGCGGATAAACAGTTGCCTTGTTTTATCAGCGTTTATCGGCGTTCATCGGCGGCCAAAGCACTTTCCGTATTGGAAACGCAATACTAGAACAACACCATCTGATGCGTATAAGCCGGCAGCAGGAACGACCCGAACTTCACGTTGGCGCCCGCACCCGGAGCCACCATCCCGATGCCGGCGTTCCACTGAAACAGCGCCTGGATTTCGAACTCGCTGCCGGGCGTATTGCTGCCCGTCGGAAGCCACGGGGTGGTGTTTTGATCGCAGCCGCTGGCAGGCGTCGTGGCGTTGGTTAAGAGGCATGTAACCGAGCTGGTGACCGTCTTGTGATCGGCGGCGCTGACGGCATTGAAGGTCATTTGCAATGCCGAGGGGGGAATGCCGATCGTATCGTATTTCATCACTGCCGCCAGATTCGCGATCGTGACGGCACAAGTGTTCGGGCTGGCGCAGTCGCTTCCATGCATCGACAGAAATGAGCCAGTGGTCTTCACGGCGTATTGCATGGTGTGGTAATGCCACATCCCCAGGGCAATTTGCACCGTGGAGAGCCACACAAATATCAACGGTACGCCCGTAAAGGTAAACTCCACCAGGGCGCTGCCGCGGCGTCTTTTGCGTCGGAACATAATCAGCTCCTCAACCGCATCACTACCACGCGGTAGAAGGTAGCCTGGTTGGTCAAGACGAATGGAATGGGAATCAGCGACAGTGTAGTGTAGGTGACGGTCACCTGGCTGGCCG
>JBEKNN010000354.1:0-8332 GCA_049522755.1 Bryobacteraceae bacterium
CCCGGTACCCCGGCCACGCCAGAATCGCCGTCCATTCTTTGTGGGTCAACTGCCGAGTGTACCCAAAAACGCCATCTCACTGAATCATCGATATTTGAAGGTTTTCACCAATTCCTGCGGAGAGCCCCTTTTCCAGAACCCGCGTGAGGGCGCCGGATGACCCTATCATTCCGTCGAATCTCGGGGACGCCAGCGCTGCTAGCGTTAACTTTTGCGGGCCATACCGTACGACCTCCATGCGGCGTGGGATCTCGCAGCAGGCTGTATCGGTAGAAAGTGGGCGTGGGGTGTTGTCCATAGCGACCGGATCGCTTTCTTCTATCCCTGATTCTGCCGCTTCCCGCGGTCGTAATCGTACCCAGATCGGTCGCGATGATGCCCCTCGATGGTCGGGGACGCTCTTACTACTTTAGAGTGATGGTCTCATGCCTCTAGTCCGATCGATATCGAAGCGCTTCCTCCCGAAGAGACGAGCGTCGATCGACCATGCGCCGGGGCCGAGCATCGCCACACTAACGGCAAGTATCGCGAGGAAGATGTGAATCCATGTGTCCTGCCGCCCAGGAGAATGGAGCGACAGCGCAATCCAGACCTCGTCCAGGGCAGTGAGGGTTCCCATTACTGGCGTCCACAGACCGGCAAGCAGAAAGATAGCCCCTACAGCCGCGATCGAGTTTTGTGCAAGGGTGATCGGCTCCGAAGGCGTTCCGAAGAGACCGCCGATCGCGAAGTACATTAGAGCGACACCGAGGCAGACGCGGAACAGCAGCAGGCCAACTCCAGGCCAGCTATTAGGGAAGGTTGAAAATAGACGTTGCAGAAATGCATCCCAACTAAATCGTATCGGGCTCGCGCTGGTCTTCGACACCCTCGAATGGATCCTTTTACATCCCCCGTTCGAGGGATGTCTTGCCTAACTGTCGTCCCCAACTACAGATCGATGATTCCGCGTTTGGCGCCTATCGCGACCGCGTGGGTCCGACCCTTCGCTTCCAGTTTGGCGAGGATGTTCCGAATGTGGCTCTTTACGGTTTCTTCGGTGAGCGATAGCTGGGCAGCGATTTCTTTGTTCGCATTGCCCTTGGCAGCCAACCGCAGTACATCGACTTCTCGTGGGGTTAACGCGTCATCGGTAGAGTGCTCGGCAATCTCAGCGCCGACCTCCGGTGACCCGCGCTTTTGGCCGGCATGAACCGCGCGAATCGTTTCCAGCAGCTCATTTCGAAGCGATCCCTTCAGTAAATAGGCCCGTGCGCCTGCTTTGAGAGCGCGGGATACCTGAACATCGCCGGCGTGAGTGGTTAAAATAACTATGCGTGCTTCCGGGAACTCAGCGCGAATTGCGCTAATGGCGTCGATGCCGCTCATCTCCGGCATTTGCAAGTCCATCAACGTGATGTCGGGACGGTGCTTGCGAAACAGTTCGAGCGCCTCCCGCCCATTGCAGGCTTCCGCAATCAGTTCCATGTCTATCTGATTCCCGATCAGGGCGGCGATGCCTCCGCGCAGAAGCGGATGGTCATCGACGGACAAAACTCGGATCACGTGTAACCCCGCGTTCTTCGGAACAGGTGGAAGAGAGTGCGGCCCGGGGAGGCGCCATACGCAATCGAAGCCGCGATGCTGCATTCAATCTCCGTACCGGCGCCCACTCCGCTCCAAATATCCAACTTGCCGCCGATTTGCTTGGCCCGTTCCCGCATTCCGCGCATACCATAGTGACCGGGGCGGCCATGTTCCAGGATTTCGGGTGGAATACCCTTTCCATCATCGCGAATGCGTAGCCGGAGTACCCGGCCACCATAGGTAATTTCAGCTTCAATTTGACGAGCTTGGGCATGGTGGAAAGCATTTCGCAACGCCTCCCGTGTGATGCGGTACAGCTCATCTCGAATCATCGTCTGCACTTTCCTCGGCAGACCTTCCACCACCAGGCGAAATGTCACCGCACCGCCCGCGGACAACTCGTCCCCCAACGCCTGGATGGATTCTGGGAGATCGCTCGTGGCGATTGCAGACGAGCGCAAGTCGTACAATGCATTTCTGCCCTCTGCGATCGCGCGATCCGCATGTCCGAGGCTTTTTTCGAGTTCGGCTTTTGCCCTTCCGTGAGGAAGCAACTCATTTACAACCTGAAGGTGGAGCATCAGACCGTGAAAGCTCTGCAAGAGCGTGTCGTGCAAGTCGCGCGCGACGCGTTCCCGTTCCAGAAGGCGCTCGCCGAGCCGCGTCTGCAGTTGAGCTGTTACTAGTCTTAGCCGCAGAAGGTACAGCATCCACATGATCCCGCCCGCGACCAGGGCACAAAGCAGCCGGAACCACCACGTTTCATAAAAAGCGGGAGCGATGGAGAAGACGATGGCCGCTCCGGACTCGCTCCACAGGCCATCGGAATTGGCCGCTATTACGCGAAAGGTATAAGAGCCGGGACCGGATTCGTATAGAAGGCTTGCCGGCGGGCGCCCGGGTCCTGCCAATCCGTATCGTACCCTTCGAGCTTGTATCGATATCTTACGGCCATCCTCCCCGATCCTTTCTCCCACTGATCGCGAATCTAAAGAACGTCGATAGGCCAGCGTGTGTCCATTCCGCAGTCCACCAACCGGCACCGACCCATCCGTCGATCTCACCAAACCGCATTTCGATCTTTTCGCTGATTCCCGCAGGCCCGAGGGGCCTCGGCGCTTCTCCTTTTAGATTCGCCGCGTCACCACCCGGACGTGGGGTTGGTCGATGAGAAATCCAGGTTAAGCCACGCAACTTACGCAGGACTCCTAAATCCGATTTCTTCCCTACACCCGCCGGTCACCCCGGCGGGTCTCTTCTTTTTTCCCCGGTGAGCTGCCAACCTACTCTTCGGCGATTGTCTCGCACCGCGGCCAGGAAATTTATTTTGCGCCGGAAAGTAGCCAAAGCGCCAACCCCTGAGCACATCGTCATTGCGCGACAGTGGTCCACTTCGATTCCGAACCTGCGGCCATCACGGCACGCCCGCTGGATGCCGCCAGCGTGAACCAACTCCCGGCATCGGCCGACGCGGCCTGCGCGGGCAGAGCGAACTCCGCGCCGCGCGTGAGCAGCCGTCCTTTTGCCGGCGCTTGCTCGGCCTTTAATTCGCGATCGGAAACCACTCCAGCGGCGCCATCGAGCCATTCTGTTCGAGCGTGTCGTAGCGGATGGCGACTACGAACTGCGCCGTGTCGATCTCGTGCCGCATTTCCAGAATGCGGCCGTGGGCGACGGCTCCGGCAGACACCAGAATCCGGTCCGACCCCGGCGCGCGCACGGCTTTCGTCACCCTGGCGGTGACGGCATCGCCTGCGGCGGCGGTGCGGGTATCGATCGCGGCGGTGAGCCCCAGCGTGAGCGATAGCCCGGCAGGCAGCGCTAGTGCAGTTTTGGGGCCCGTTTGCGCTCCGCCCGGGAGTGACGCTTCACCGAAGGTGAGGCTCGATTCCGCGCTGTATTCATGGCACGCCGAGAAGGACAGCGCGCTATGATCTTCGCTGCCATCGGCATACACATCGTCGAACGCGCTTTCGAGGGGAATCAGATACTGGCCTCCGCCGATCGGGACTTCGTGGTAGTTGGCGGCGGTGCGGTAGCGGCAGGCGTGGGCGCCGTCCGGCAGCTCGGCCGTCTCGCTCATGAGACGAAGCAGTTCGCCGGTGGCTGCATCAATGTCGAAAGAGCCGTGAAAAGCGGTCTTTTGCCAAGCGCTCCCCGTGTCCACACGATAGCTGCTCGCCTCAAGCGGCACGTCGAACGTATAGGTGTAGAGGGTGCGGCCGTCCGCGCTCCTCTGGCCGGCAAACTGATACTGTGCGCTCGGGTTCTCGAACACCGCCACCAGCAGCGTGCCGAAGGCCCCCGTGCTTATCGGTCCGTTAGACACGAGTTTGCTGATGGATCGCGAATCGAAGCCGCTGGCCGACGCCCAGGAGTCGATTTCCTTCCCGTCCGCCACCGCTACGGCGAGCCGCAAGCGATCTTCGAAGATGAGGTGGAGCGGTCCTCCGGCGCCGAACTGGCGCCCGTTGCACGAAGACGGCGCTTCACTCATCACATTCATGCCGGTGCGCGTGGCAGGCACGGCGTAGTGCGAGCGCTCAACGGTTTCGAGACAGGTGTAGCGGACCAGCCGGTTCTGCGTGCCCGATAACTTCTTGAGCGCGCGTTCCAGCACGGCGGCGGAATCCGCGGCAGGTGCAGTGGTGGCGCCCGGTGCGGTGGTAGCGCCCGGTGCGGTGGTGGTGGCTGGCGACGGCGTCGCAAGGGGCGGGCGGCCGATCCGGTCGAACTCCAGCGAGGTATGCTCCTTTCCGCGAAGAACGACTCCGGTGATCGATTTGCCGTCAGCGCTCAATTTCCCGATGAACGACATGGGGAACCGGCCGCCCGTCATGGCGAACGTCAACCGCGCGCCGTTCACCACGAGCGACGTGCAGGGAATACCGTTACGGCCGGAGTAGATTGTGCATGCCCAGGCTCCTTGCCGGTCACGTGCCAGATTCAGCACCAGTTTCTGAGTGGCCGAGTTGGTAATGCCCGCCCCGGACCAAATGTCGTAGCTCTGTGGGGTTCCGACCCACTCGCCGGTGACGTCCTGCGCGGAGGCGAAGCTCAGCGTGCATAGTGCCAGAATCGCGGAGCGCGTCATACATCCCCCGTTGCAGCATTATGTCATATCGGGGAGATCTGGTAGTGGCCGCCGAGGACCAAGCAAGACCAAGCGCCGTTCGCGTGGGACGACCCGGCAAAAGGCCATGAACTCGGCTTCCGCGTGGTCCGGCGATTGGACACCACGCTTCCGTGCCTCTTCCGGTGGCTCGACCTGAATCTGACCGCGCGAAGTGAAGCCTCTCCCGATTCAGCATCCGGATCCCAATTTCCCATCGCGCCCTGGAGATGTTTGACGAGGGCGGGCCCACTTTCCCGGAACCTAGCCTCGGTATTGCCCTGACTCTCACGGAACACAATCTCCGATGTGTCGGCTTGACCGGAAATGAAGCTCCACTACTGCTGCACCGTGATCAGCGTTCCCGCCTGCGTCGTCAAGCCGTTGTACGTTGCCGTCGTGGGCTGGTCGCCATTGGCGAGCGAAGGCGGCACTACCACGTTGAACTGAAACTCGCCCGGAGCAACCAGGCCGGCGAAGGTTACCGTCGCAGCCGCGCCGCCGATGGTGATCACCGGCATTGGCGATAACGTTCCCGACTGCGTTTCGGACCCGCTCACCACGGGTGTCGACGTGGATCCGAAACCGTTGGCGTACATCACGATTGTCTCGCCGGGCTGGGCGGGAGTGGTCAAACCGGGATACAGACTGGTTGGACCGAGGTAACTTCCGTTGGCGTGGGTGGCCGCAATATAAGGTCCGCCGCCGAAGACGAAGAACGAGGGAGACTCCGCCTGCGCCTGCACCATGAAATTTGCGCCGATCACTCCATTGTCGGAGACCTGCACGGGTATCGATCCGGAAAGGGCATTCGGAGGCGTGAGTATGTTCACCTGCGTGGGGCTGAGGTAGTAAACGTACGCCGGTTGGCCGTTCACAGTGACGCTGACTCCATCCAGGCTGGTGGGCAACTGGTTATTCACAAAATCCGAGCTCTGCCAGATGCGCGTATCGCCCGCCGGACCAAGATTGGAACCTTTGATCTCCACCCACGAGTTCGGCGCAATGGTAGCAACGCCGCCCTCCGCATTCGCCACCAGCGTGACCGTCGGGGCGGCCGTAATCAGAGGATCGGGCGCAAGACCCACGGGGGACCCTGGTCCACCGAAAATCGAGGAGTGGGGCGCGATCTGGCCAGTGGTAACGTTGATCGTGGCAATGCCGGAACCAGTGCCGGCGTAATAAGTGCCGTATTCGAGAAGCAGCACGGAGGATAGATAGCCGTTACTGTCGGTAGTTCCCACCTGCGTGGCCGCGCCGGTTGTCGTGTTGATGGTGTAAAGATTCGAGTTGTTTTCCATGTACAGCGTGCTGGAACCCACGGAAAGCCTCTGATAGTAGGTTTGACCGTTGGGGATGGCGCTGGCGCCGATCGGCCCGATCACGGTGATGGCGCCCGTCTGGGGGTTTATCGAATAGAGAGTAGCCACCTCAAATTGACCCGTGCCGGCCAAGCCGTAGAGTCCGGTGGTGGTTGAGCCGAAAGTGGCGAGATTGGGGTTGCCGGTCACTCCTCCTATGAGAGTGAGGTTTGCGTTGGCCGTGTTGACCGAATAAAGCAATCCGTTCTGTTCGGTGTACAGAGCGCCGTTCGCAACAGCCAAGCCGTCGTATCCTCCGGATCCCATATTGCCGATCAAAGTAAACGCGCCCGAGTTGAGGTCGACGACCCCGAACGGATTCTCGACCCCCTGTGCCGCTGTTCCGAGCATATAGGCATTCGCCGTCAGCATGACCGGCGGTGTGCCCGCGGGCAGGGGATCGGGCGCAAGACCGACCAGGGACCCCGGTCCTCCGGAAATCGCCGAGCCGGGCGTGATCTGGCCGGTGGTGACGTTGATCGTGCCAATTCCGGAACCGGTGCCGGCGTAATAAGTGCCGTTTTCAAAAAGCGGCACGGAGGTCAAATAGTCGTTACTGTCGGTAGTTCCCACCTGCGTGGCCGCACCCGTTGTCGTGTTGATGGTGTAAAGATTAGAGTTGGATTCCATGTACAGCGTGCTGGAACCCACGGAAAGCCTCTGATAGTAGGTTTGACCGTTGGGGATGGCGCTGGCGCCGATCGGACCAATCGCCGTAACGGCGCCAGTCTCCGGATTTATCGAAAATAGAGTAGCCACCTCAGAAGAACCCGTACCGGCCAGGCCGTACAGTCCAGTGGTGGTTGAGCCGAAAGTGACAAGATTGTTGCCGTTCAGCCCTCCGATGAGGGTGAGATTTGCGTTGCTGGTGTTGACCGAATAAAGGAGTCCGTTCTGTTCGGTGTACAGAACACCGTTCGCAACAGCCAGGCCGTCATATCCCCCGGATCCCATATTGCCGATCAAAGTAAACACGCCCGTTTTGAGGTCGACGATCCCGAGCGGATTCTCGACCCCTAGCGCCGCTGTTCCCAGCATATAGGCCATATCGTCGGCCTCTAATCTGGCTGCGACCGTGACGAGAAGTCCAATTGTCAAAAGACCTGTGGTGGCGTGTTTGCGAATATTCAAATTGCCTCCTGTGTCGGATCAACTACGCTAGCGTACCGCCTCATGGCCGGAGCTGGCCTTTGACTTTAGACACGATAAGACATCTTAGCGTGTTTTAATCAAGACCGAAACTCTCTGAGATAATCTGAGACAATCGTCGTTTCTTGAACGAAAATAATTGCGGCTGGGAGCCATATATCGAATCCAGCCAGGCCGATACATATTTGGAGCTTTGCCGATCAACGTTCCGAGGCGATGGCGATTCGCGGCCAAGTGTCCACCGGTGGTCCGGGCGAACCGTCGCCTACTCGGAGAATGGTTGCAACCAGGAGCCCCAGTCCGACGATGCCGTCTCGCTGGAAACTGCCGGACCTGCCGCTGATGATCCGTGACAAGTAATCGTGACAATTCTCGCCTGGCTCGCAGGGGATCCCGCACCTGTGCGAGGAAGCGGCCAATCGCTTGATCCGGAGGCGTCTGCGGAAGCTGTGGATATTAGAACGAGTGTGCTTGGTCTGCTGGGCCGGGAGATCGGGTTTAGCTTTCATACCACGCAATCCAGAAATACGATGGGCAAACACGCCGTCAATGCGGCGAGACTCAAGGCAATCAATGAACCGCTCGGAACGCCGCCAAGCTATTTCTTCGAGGAGCAGGATGGAGCCAGGCCGTACGACGACTTGCGCATCACGGCTCTCCGCCTCGCGCGGAAACTGCAACGGATCGAGGGGGGCTCGCCGGAAGGCTTCCAGAAGCTTTGGCGGATGATTACAGAGCTTGCGAGGGACAAGGAATAATGGAGCTGGCCGGGGCGGCACGGTTGCGGTGATTTCGATCCATACTTGCTACGCGCCCTCGGCTGGCGCCAGGAGCTGAGCGCCCAAGCCCTGTCTGCAAGATAGCCCGACAAGAGCACGCCCTTGATCCTACGAATCTTTCTCTAGCGACATCGCATCAAACCGAATGCTCTTGATCATCGCTTATGAATCTTGAGAAGCAAGCACGATGATAGAAATTCAGCGTTATGCGGGCCGGGAGGCAAATGTAAACAGCTATTTGCTTTCCGATGCAGAGAATGTGATTGTCATTGATCTCCTCAGAAACAGCAATGAGGCGGTGGCACTCGCCGATCACGTTGAAGCCACCGGCAAGAAATTGGCCAGCATCTTCATCAGCCATGGGC
>JBEKNN010000355.1:0-8298 GCA_049522755.1 Bryobacteraceae bacterium
AAGCTGGTATTGAAAGAACACATCGGCGCGCGTCGCGTGGCCGGCACGCTGCTGGTACTGGCAGGAGTGATTCTGGTAGCGCGGTAGGAGTGGTGACCCGTTCGTAAGCCGCGCCCTCAACGCGGAGTCACGGAGATGCGGAGGCGGCGCAGAGCCTCTATCCTCTGAGATTCTCTCCGGCGCCGGTGGATTCATCAGGCGCGCGAAAATCGGAGCCGGCCGGCGGAGTTAACACCGCCACCCGGGCGGCGAATGCTGTGAGGCTGGCGTTGCGGAAACCGGGGGGGGTGGAAAAGGCTGTTTCCAACAGGAATCCTCAGCGCGGAAAAAACATTGCGCCCTCGCCGAAACCGCTTCCACTCGGGTCCAGCGCCTCATGCGCTTTAATGACCCTCGAACCAGTGCGCGACTTTCTTGCCCGCATCCTCGGTGTAATATACCGTGACCTTGGCTGTTTTCTCAGACGCCTTGGCGATGTCCTTGCCCGCGTCCTCGGTGGCGTGATCGGCCAACTTGAAAGTTTGGACCGTCCCATCGGCAGTCTTGATCGCGATCGTCTTGCCGCCTCGATCGATGTCTGAGACCGTGCCTTCGGCTTCCTTTAGCCCGTCCTTGCCCACTTTGTCGACCTCCACCGCGGTCTTGTCGCTGCCCTTGACCGTATAGTGGGCCACCACCTCGGAACCTTCCTTCAAGCCCTTGAACGCATCCTTCGCCCCTGCATCCGTGCCGTGAACCGTGGTCTTTCCCACGATGTGCAGAGTGTGATCGGTGCCATCCTTGGCCTTAACCACCATTGTCTTCGCGCCGGCATCGACTTTCGTCACCGTTCCGTGGACCGCGGTCACGACATCGGCCGCCAAACACAGCGGAAGAAGAAGCGTCATCACGATACACATCTGGAACAATCGTTTCATCGTTTATGTCCCCCTTTGGATTTGATCCCATCCTAGCGCGAATCGCGCGGCCCGGCGTGGCAGCATTGGCAGACCCCTGTAGCCGCCGATTGCGATTCCAAGTTGCGGCCCCTGAAGGACAGCCCGGTGGTGTTGGAGGCGCGCATGCGTTTTCTGGAATCAGGCGAGGAGCAGGAAGATTGGATGGACCAACGCCTCGCCAAGCTCAAAGCGCGCCGCGAGTTGATGATTCTGGACCACGTCCAAGCCTTGCGAACTTGTCTCGGCGAGCCGCGGTTTCAGGCCCTCGAAACCTTCATACAGGACTGGTATAAGAGCCTGGCGGTGAACACCGCGACCGGAAATCCCGCCTCACCGCCACCCGTCAAGAGGCCATAATCGCGAGGATCGCGCGGATAGTCCCGTCCAGTTCGTCAACGGAGGGCCATCATTATTGACGGTCACGCAACTCAACCGAAAGGACAAAGAGGGAATCGTGCAGGGTCGTACGGCTCAAACCGGTGATCCGGGATAGCGTTGCGATTGCCCCATGACCCAACGGTTGGGCATCCGCCGCGGCTACCAATCGACGTTGCCGCTCATTCAGATACGGGCTGAGCAGAGCGTGTTTCTCACGCAAGCCGGAATCTAAACCGTCAGCCACGACGGTAATCTTACAATTTCCCGCTTCAAAAGGTCAGCTTATTTTGCCAGGCTCCTAAGCGTTGGCGGACGTTCCCTTGGCCAGCGTTTGGATGAATCGTTCGATCTCCGGCCAATTCCATTCCACCACCGGCCAATCGCTGAGTTCCTCCGGAATCGTGGGGGTCTTGGACCCTTCGACGCACAAACCCAGCATCGGCAGGGCGCAAGCCTGTGCGCATTCCAATTCCCAGCCAATCCCACCCTGGGCGGTGTGCTTGCTCAGGAAAACAATGGCGCCACCGCAACGGTAAATCCTGTTGCGGCAATTTCCTTTCCAGTGCGGAACCCACGTCTGCTTCGCCGGCATATGATCGAAATCCACAGGAAGCTTGGCGCTTCGGGCCTGAGCCGCAAGCCGGTCGAAGGACAGGTAATCCTCGTCCGCATGGATGACATAGACTCGAGTCATAAATTTCACCCCTTTAGCCAGGATTTCCATTTTTGGCTTCTGGATTGGTCACAGTTTATCACACCCCCAATTCTTGATCCTCCGAAGCGCAGTTTTTTCTCCGGGAGCCTTCTCTTGCTTCTGCCAAGCGCCAAATTCCGACCTCGGACTCAGGCTGGAAGCGCAGCAACAGCCCATTGAGATCCTTGTAGTGGACTCGGTGAGCAAAGCGCCGATTGAGAATTACCAGCGGCAAAGACCACCTACGCGGCATCGCGCTTCCTCTATGCCGACGCGCCGCAGGACCGCAGCGTGATCCTGGATTTCAACAAGGCGGAAATCCCTGCCTGCTCCTTCACCGCTTATGCCCTCTGCCACCGCCGCAAAACCGGCTCTCTCTCGGCGTCACCACCGGGGAACAGAAGTACGAGGGATCTTCGCATTACCCGCCGCGAAATGTGTTCCGCTCCACGTAGTGTGGATTGACCCGTCTTGCGGCTGTCGATGACGCCCCCGGCTGGGCAAAGCCTCACTACGAATCGACCTCGACAATTGGATAAGCCTCGACGTATTCCTCACCATTGCAGCCGTAATATGCGACCGTTCGCGCCGTGAAGTCGACATCGTAACGCACAACCCCTGCGCGCCACGAAGCCGCCAGGAACTCCGGAAACGTGCTCTCCCCGGCCTGATCCGTCCGCAACGCCGAAATCAGCGCCTCGCGGTTGAACGGCGGGACGTCCACCGTGCCGGCAGCTAGTGGCGTTCCCTGGGTCGCGAACTGGGTCACAACGGGTCCGTCATTGGTCAGAAAGAGGCTCTGGCATGCCGGTAGAAACCAGAGGTTCCGAGTCACACCCGCGCGCCGCAACGTCTCTGCGAGGTAAGGAAAGCCTCCGACTCTAGGCCGGATAGCAAGAGCGCGTTTCTGGGCCGCCTGTAAGTTTTCGATTGCTTTACTCATAGAAGATTCTCCTTCGTGTGTGATGTTAAATGAAATCGGTCTGGATCTTGCGGGCTTACTCGATCGGCACGGCCCCAATATGGTGAAACTCGGCCAGTTTGCCGAGCAGGCGTCGCAGGGTGGCTCTCTCGTCCGCCTCCAGGACATCGAAAAATGTCCGGTCGCTGCGATCGGCGATCTCCGCCAACTCGGGAAGAACGCGGCTACCCCGCCGCGTCAGGGAAAATAATCGAACGCGGTTGTCCTCCGGCTTGGCCGAACCTGTGATCCAGTTTTTCGTTTCGAGTTTGTCGATGACCTTGGAAACGGCGCCACGCGTCAACGCCAGGGCTTCGGCGAGTTCCCCGGGCGTAATGCCCGGCCGTTCCTGGACGTGGCACAGCACCACCCATTCGGCAACCGAAGTGCGCTTCGTCCGCAACGCCCGGACAAACTCGCCCGAGACGCGATTGGAAACGCGCCGTAGCCAATATCCAACGTGACGCTCAAGGTCCGATGCCGACTGCTGCCGCGTTATAGTTTCCATGGAAATCATTATATTTTCCAAGGAAACCATCTGTCAAGTCCGGCGCCCGATTTCGGCGAGCGGTACGAACATCGCGGCGCACAACAAGCTCGGGTCCCAGTGTCGGACCCTAACTATGAGCAGGGCTGTATGTATCCGCATTCGTCGCGACTTCAGCGTGTCCATACCGCGCCAGTTGCCTGGCTGGTTTGCGGACAAGCGAGCGGTCTGCCGCCTCGCTGATCGGTAGGGTGACTCTACCTGGAATAGTTCTGCACGTAGAGATCGCGCGGCAGCCCTTTGCCTCGCGCGCTTCGCTGCAGACGCTCCGCTTCCTCGCGGGTCATGCGCCCGCCGAGAGAGACCAGGTAGTAGCCTCCGTTGTCCTTAGGCAGGAACACGGCGGCGTCAATGCCGGGATGATACTCATTGAGTTGTTGCGCTTTCTTGGAGGCTGCTTCACGGGTGCGATAGGTGAAGGCAATGACCCGCCATACTTCCTGGCCGGCGGCCGGGGAGGGCTTGGGCGCCGTCCGGACCGTGGGCTTGGGCGGCGCGGTCTTTGGTATGGGCGGGGGCGCCGCGGTCTCCACAGGGAGCGAGACTGAAGTAACTTGGGATTGCGTGGCGACGTCCGCGGGACGCAGCCAATGGAGACCAAGGATGAGGAACACCACGCCCGCGGCGCCCACGATGATCCATTTCGGGAAGCCGGGTGAGGCGGCAGGTTCGGGCGTGCGCCGATGGGACGGCGGCAGGGCGGGCGCGTCGTTGCGGACCACCGCCTGCGGTACGGAAGCTTCGGAAGCCTGGGGTTCGGAAGCCTGCGGCTCGGAAACCTGCGGTTCGGAGACCTGGGGTTCGGAAACCTGGGCCACCGAAATCGGGGGCACAGAGACTTGTGGTGAGACATTGAGCGCCGGCTCCGGTTGCGGCGCGGTTGGAAGCGGGTCTTCCCGGTAAGCTCCCGCCAGGGCAGAACTGATTTCGGCCAGAGTCCAACGGGCCTCCGCGTTTGGGTCCGCCGTGTGAACGGCGATCTCCGCGCTCTTCGGGGAGGCTGGCATGAGAGCCTGCTGCCAAAGATCGCCGAGTAATCGGACATCCTCGCGGTAGGCGGATGAGGTCTCCGCTTCGCGGAGCGCGTCGGTGGAGAGCTTGACCTGATCGCCGACGGCAACGATGTGGTCGGGATCGAGCGCGCCGACCACCAGTCCCTGAGCATGCAGGTAGCGAAGCGCGTTGATTGCGGAATCGAGGACCTCGCGCGATTCCTGTCGGTTGAGCGGCGACCGGCTGAGCGCTGAGGCGAGGGTATCGTCGGGAAATTCGAAGAGCGCGTAGAAAGCGATTTCGCCGCCGAGATCGGCTCGCCCGCAATCCAGAAGCTGGACCAAATTCGGGTGACGAAGCTGGCGGGTTCGATGCCAGAGATCGAGTGGCCCGGCGCCATCGATGGCTGCCTCGGGTACCAGCTTTACGACGGCGCGACTGCCATCTGGAGCCAGCGAAGTTTGAAAAAATGCGGCGCTGTCGTCGCCGCCCAGCCATTGTTCCAGCGTGTAATTCCCGCAAAGGGACACGCCTTCCCAGCGTTCTCGCAAATGAGTCATAAGGCAATCCCAACAGGGCTAATTTTACGCTGCCGTGGTACGTGCGTCTTTCTATGGTAAGCATCTTTGCGCAAAAAATCGCGCGTAAAAGTTACGCGGATCACGGCCACAAACTACTGATCGCTATATCTTGAGCAACTGGCCCTCCAGGTGCTATGAGTGTCGGATTAGGCACTCCCTTAAAAGGAAGGAATATCCAAGTGTGGAATAAAAAAAACGACGAACCGGCCACCCTCAGGCCGCAAGCCGAGCCGATCAGACCGCAGGGCGAGCCGGCACGGAGCCCGGCTCCAACGCAGATCGCTCCGGCGGTTCTGGCGGCGCCGGCGTCGCCTCCGGCGGCAACCAACGGACCAAAGCAGCAGGCGGTGATCGGCCCATCCATGACGATTAAGGGCGAGATTCGCGCACGGGAGGAACTGCTGGTGGATGGCGAAGTGGAGGGGCTGTTGGAATCGCAGAGTTTGCTGACGGTGGGAACCAACGGGAAGGTGCGGGGGAACATCAAGGCGCGCGAGGTAGCGATCTTCGGCAGTGTCCGCGGGAATGTAGTCGTGGCGGAGAAGATTGCGATTCGGGAACAGGGGAGTTTGATCGGCGACATCAAGGGCGCGGGCATCAGCATCGACGATGGGGCGTATTTCAAAGGGAGCATCGACATCGTGCGGCCCGAGCCGAAAGCGACGAAGGCGGTACAGAACGGGCCGCGGGTGGAAGCGCAAGCCGGCTAGATTGCGCGTCTTCGAGACTCATACCTGAGCCTGCGGTCGATTCAGGGCCGCGCCTGCTTTTCGGTGCATCTTACTTCCCGATTTCGCCGATATGCGCGATCGGTATGAAGAGTGGATACTACGCAGATCCGTCAGACGAACTTGCGATTCATGAGATCTTGACTCCGGATGGCGATAGCCGGCGGCGGTGAGAGAACATCGGCTCGAAGTGTCTTTCGCGAACGTCTTTCGCGAACATAGAGAGGAATTCCTGGAACTGTGGGGACATCAGCGCGACCCTGCCGAGGCAGGTAGATCGGATTCTACAATCCAGACGCATGCCGCGCCGATCTGACCGAAGCGTAGAGAGCGCCTCGCCGGATTGAGCGGCGCACACACATTCTGAAGTTCTAAAACCTGCGCCTTGTCCCGGTGTGACTGACGCTACTATCCTTTTTTCGGTAATACCAATTCGCCGGATTTTCCCGTGACAGCCGGCGCTTTGCAAACCACCATGCAAGGCCAGTTTCAAGGCTTTGTCACCAAGTTGGGCCCGACCGGCAAGATCGTCTACAGCACCTTTCGTCGGGGGCGCCACCGACGTGACTCCGGGAATCACTTCCGCCCCGGGCCTCGACAGCATCCTGGTGGATTCGGCGGGCGACGTAATTATTACCGGCCAGGCCGGAACCAACGCGGCGATCGGCACGTTTCCTCCAGCGCCCGCGCCAGCGTCAGCAGCTCCGAATCCTTCGTGTTGAAGCTCGACCCGGCGGCCGCCAAAATACTCGGCGGCATCAGCGCCGGATTTGCCGATCACGTTGAAGACGTCACCGCCGCCGCCGTACTGCGCGGTGAAAGTCGAGGTAATGATTTGGACTTCGGCGGTGGATTCGAAGATCCGATCGTCTCCTATGTTGGCGCTGTGCGGAAGCCGGATTGAGGCCCCGTCAGCCAGATAGCTGGAGTAGAACGGCAGGGTGCCATTGATGGACATAGAGACGCCCCCGCTCCCTTGACCCGTAGCAGGCGTGCCTGTGGCCCCGGGATCATTTTCACTATGTTTTGCCAGTCGGGAGTGACATTCGACAGCGCTGCCATGGTCGCTCTTGCTATGGTGCTCGACTGTTCGGCGCCTTCAGTCTGCAGCAGCGGCGTCTCTGCCGTCACCTGGACTTGCTGTTGAGCGGACCCGACGGAAAGCTGCGCATCTACGCCGATGGCGCCGACCGTGAGAACGACCGCGTCGCGAACCACCTACCCGAAACCCGCTTTGGAGACGGTGATCGTGTACTGCCCGGGCAAAATCGAAACCGCGTCGTAAAGAACGGCTCCGTTTGTGACGAGTTCCTTGGTCACGCCCGTGTCTACGTCCAGGAGCGTTACGCTTACGCCCGGGATAACGGCGCCGGAGGCATCGGTAACCGTGCCGCGGATATCGCCGGAATTGGTATTCTGTGCAAGGCCGAAACCGGCCATGCATATAATGAGGATCGCGGCCCAGAGAACGCGATCCGCTGCCAGCCAGAGGCGGGCGCCGCCCAAACGGCCTTCAATATTCACGATACTCCCCCTGAAGATTCCTTGTTGCGATTCACCCGGATCGACCAACGTCAAAGACTGCGGTAACGTTGTATCCCGACTTTGACTGCCTTGCCAAGGTTCGGTTCGGAAGCGAGACAAGCGGCGCGGGGGGTATAGTTCGTGGTGGTGGGGAGCGAAGACTCACCAGGTCCAGCACTTCGAAGCGCACTTTGGCCTGCGGAAGCTGCCGCCCGATCCGCTCCACGGCATCCTGGCCCTTCACCTCTGAGTATCACGTCACTGCCCGCGCGCGCTAACTCGAGTGCTATGCCAGCTTGCCCGCTGGGATGCCCGGCTGTCGATCGTAACTGGCGGTTGCCGGCGATGGCTTAGTGGCTGGTCAAGGCGACGGCGAGCGCGATCAGTGCCTTGATGCCCGGCACGATGCTGCTCGCTTCCGTGTTTTCCTCCAGCCGGTGAGGCATTTGTTCGAGAGTCGCGCCCACGGCAACCGCGGGGATGCCCATGCTCACCGCGATATTCGCGTCGGTAGAACCCACATCGTGAGCAGATATTTCCGGCGTGCCCGGTTTGCGGAAGTAGTTCGCGGTGGCCAGTGCCGTCTGCACCAGCGGATGGTTGAGCCGCTCCTTTTGCGGCAAAGCCTTCGAGTAGTCGATGCCCATTTTTTGCTCCATCCGGAAGCCCACGCCTTCCTGGACGGCGATTCCCTTCGCAGTGGAAACAACCGCGCTCTCCAGGCGATCTTGCGTAGCGCTGTCCAGGGAACGCAGATCCACCGTGAACCAAGCCTCGCGCGGGACGGCGTTCACCACCGTGCCGCCGCCTAACATTCCCACGTTCAAGACGGGGAGCTTGAAGGTTTCGAGGCCCGCGGCGATAGGCGGCAGCGGAATGTCATAGAGCGCGGTAATCGCCTTAGCGACAGCTTTGGCCGGGCTCGGCCCGCCGCGGCTTTCCATGGTGTGCGCC
>JBEKNN010000356.1:0-8251 GCA_049522755.1 Bryobacteraceae bacterium
AACGAGTCAATATAAGGGTAGTCTGGACCCCAAATGGATCCAGGCCGGGGCTTCGGGCGTGGGCAAGCTGGAGATTGTGGAATACCTGCGCAAGTCGAACCACATCACCGGAGCGGTCAGCGAGTTCCGCGTGGAAGATGACCAGTGCGAGGTTACTTTCAAGGGCCCCGGTTACAGCGCCGATGCCGTGATCGACCGCGCCACGGGCAAGTATGATGTGACGGAGAACCGCATGGGGTTAGTGGCGATCATCAACGACCTGCACAAAGGCCGCGACAGTGGGAAGCCTTGGGGCGTGGTGGTCGATGTCTCGGCGATCTTGTTGACGCTGGTCTCGATGACCGGCCTGATTCTGATTTTCTTCCTCTTCAAACGGCGCTTTTCGGGATTATTGGTTTTAGCGGCCGGCGCTTTGCTTTGCTATTTGGCATACGCGATTTGGGTTCCGTAAAGGTCATTCGCGCTCCACGGGTGTTCTCGGTTCAGTCCGGTGCAGCCGTCAACGTCACCCCAGTCCGTGAAGACCTTGGCTGCACCCGTCTCAGGCTCTCAGACCGTTGCGGAAAATTGGGCCTCGGAGTCGGCAATCCGCTCGCGCCGTTAAGCCACTCCATTACGATGCGATGCAATAATATCGTTAAGCGGCGCGCCGCCCGAAGGATCGCGTCCCAAAAATCATGCATGTGTTGCGCCTTGTCATCGCATGGATCGCCCTCTGTAACTCGAGCGGCTGGTGCGCCGAACAATTTCCAGCAATCGAAGGCGAGAACCTGCTTGGCAAAAAGATCGCGCTTCCTCAAGCTGGCGCCGGATATCCCATGGTTGTTGTGATCGGCTTCACGCATGCGTCGCAGTCGCAAACGAAGACTTGGAGTGCACGACTCCATCCCGAAGTTGCGACATATTCCCTGGCAGTGCTTCAGGATGTGCCACGATTGGTACGCGGCATGGCAGTCGCGGGTATTAAAAGCGGCGTGCCCCAAGAACAGCGCGAGCGGTTTCTTCTTGTATTCAGTGGTGAAAAGGAACTAAAGGAAGCAGTTTGGCTTCGACCGTCCGAATGACGCATACCTTATCCTAATGGATGCGGATGGCGCGATCCGATGGCGATTTCATGGAGAATTGAACGACAGTTCCCTCGCCGAACTGAAAACTCATGTAGCCGATCTCCAAAAAGCGCCTTAGCCGGTGGCTGGCGCTTCAGATCCATCAAGCGGTTCGAAGAGCGCTGCCGGAGCTACGAACTGCTGCTTGAAACGGATCGTTTCCAGCAAAAACAGAACGGCGAAAATGTAACTTCCTATGAGCGCGTAGGGAGCCGGTCTCGCAGTGGGCCGACCGCGTCGGCCAACGCCAAGCGCTTTGGCTGTCCGGACCTGGGCTCGTCCGATCCGTACCTCGCCGGGGGCCGCGGAACAGCGGGCTCACGCCGTGGCGCCGACGCTTACTTCTACCTTCGGCCGCGTAGATGTGGCGTCGCTTCAAACATTAGTGCCGCGAGCCGTTATTCCTCGCGCTAATCGTGTTACCAATCTCAGGACGATGCTGACGTCGCCCCATTGAAGTAGAAGCCGGGAGCCCACCGCTGCATATGGGCCCCGGGAATGATACTTTGATTACACAGAGGACTAATGTGAATCGCCATCATGGTCGACATCGCCTGAGGCCGCGGCCGCTAGGGCAGCTGGGCTCAGCTGCACGGTGTCTTGAGATGAGCCGGACGATTGTGGCGCCGCCGGTTGTGGTTTGTTGTTCGCCGGCGCCGGAGCTGCGGGTAAGATGTTCGAGTTGCCGATTTGACTGATCATGGTTGCTTTCGTCTCCGTAACCCTTATCGGAGATTCACATAGACTTTATAGTGAAGTGCCCACAAGGGCAATAAGTTGCGAGTGACTCCTAACTTAGGGCTGACGAAATGAGCCCGATTGGAGCAGCTTTGCCGCACTTCCGCGACGGTGGGTGTGGCAAATCGCCACCGGCGGCAGATTGACTGGCGTGTGCTTGCCCCGCACACTGCGAAAAATGCATCGCAATCTGAACGTACCGGTATACCAACCTAGAAAGCTCGAACCTTGCCACTTCTACTCGGGTGCCATTAGGACCCTCACCGGAGTGCAGTTTCGTTTAGCGTGATCGGCACGGCCCAGGGGGCCGATAGCTGCCCAAGAAGTCATTTTGAAGAGCGGGATGCCAGGAATGGATTGACCTTTGGCCTTTCTTGTGCGGCAACTTGCCGCTCCGAGTCCTCAGGTAATCGTGGCTGGGGCTTTGTTTTCAAAAGATTCCGGTTCAGCTCGGGTGGCAGAGGCCGTGCCCAAGAGAGTGACGCTCATGCCAAGACCCAAGTGCACGGTCGCGTGGCTGCTGCTCATTCCAGCATTCGGCGCCGCGCAAACCACGGAAACCCCGCCGGCCCGGCACGACTCGGTGGAAGTACGCGCCACTGCCCCCACGGCGCCGGCAGGCACTTCTCCAGCGCAGACTGTGAAGGCAGTTGAAGTTAAGGAACTGCCCTCGCGCCCGGCAACTGTTAACTACGTGCTGCCTCTGCTCCCCGGCATCAAGGTCAGCCCGAAAAACACCGTGCGCCTGTCGATGATAGGGCACAACCTGACGAACCATTTCAACGCCCTGGCCGTGCATGCCAACGTCGCCGATCCGGCGTTTGGGGTATTCTTCGGAGATTATCCACGGCGATTCAGGGCTGACTTCGACGTGATCTTTTGAGGATGACTAACGGCTGATGTCCGTAGGAACGGTAAAGCAGCGGAGGCTCCGATCCCTTGCGCTGATCGTGTTGGCGTCCGCGTCGCTAGGGATGCTCGTAGACTGGCGGGCGCCGGGCGTCCACCGCTACGCCGAGGATTGGCTGATGCGCGAGCGCGGCCCGTTGCCCGCGCCTTCCGATATCGCTATTGTCGCCATCGATGAGAAAAGCATCGCCGCCTACGGGCGATTTCCTTGGCCACGCCAAGTGTTGGCGAAAACCATCCAGGCGGTAAGCGGATCCGATCCTATGGTCATTGCGGTGGACGTGCTCTTTGCCGACCCCTCCGCACCGGAAGACGATGCGGTGCTGGCCCAGGCGATAAGCCGCGCACACAACGTGGTGTTAGGTGCGCAATTGGTCGACTCGCCCGTTCCTGGCGGACCATCGACCTGGCTTATGCCAATGCCGATTTTTGCCGCTGCTGCGGCGGGAATTGGACATGTCAATGTCGAAGTGGAGTCGGAAGGCGTGGCGCGCCAAATAGCTGTGCAAACCGCGGACGATTCTGGGCTGACGGTTCGAGCCCTCCCCATCGAAGCCTTGAGGGTCGCCAGCGGCGCGCCGGCGGCAAACGTCTTCTTCAACGGAAAATCGATGCTGGTGGGCAATCGCGCGATCCCATTGCAGGTCTCCCCGGCAACCGTTCGGATCCGCCAGTCCGGAACCGTCGAGCGGCTGGATACAGGCCGAATGACCATAGACTATATTGGACCGGCGGGGTCGTTCGCTCCCGTCACTTATAGCGTCACCGATGTGCTCCACGGAGTGGTACCGGCTTCGAGCTTTCGAGGCAAGTACGTTCTAATCGGTTCCACGGCAGCTAGCGGGAGCGACCGGGTGGCGTCGCCGTTCGTGCATCGAACCGACGAACGGGACGATGAGAACGGTTCTCTGATGCCCGGCGTGGAAGTGTTAGCGAACGCCGTCAACACAATATTGCGCTCGCGTTTTTATGCGGAGACCGGCGATGGAGCATCCTTCCTTTGGGCCGCCTTGGCTGCGCTTAGCGCCTTATTGCTTTTGGAGCGTTCGCAGGGCAGGTGGGAGGCGATTCGTCAATCCGGAGCGCTGATCCTGTTGATGGCGGCGGTTGTAATTTTGTCGTACCTGGAGTTTAGCCGGCTGCTGATTCTACCGCCCATCGCGCCGGCTCTGATAGCACTAGTTTCGGCGGCCATTATGGGATTGCTCCAGCGGTCTCTTACCGCGAGCGCGCAATTGGATGCCGGAATCGCGGAGCTGGCGCTGTCGAGCAATATCCCGCCTGCGCCGCCACACCGACCCGAGGCGGGTGGCGCGCGCTGGCTGCCGCATGGGCTGGAATGGAAGGTGGAAAAGATTCGCGGACTCAATACCAGGCTGATCGAGCGCGCTCAGTTCGTGGATCTTGCCCTGAGAAGCGTCGATGATGGCTTGATCATCGCTAACCCCGAGGGATACATCGCGTTTGCCAACCCTAGGGCGGCCGCGATTTTGAGTACTGCCGAACACAGCCTCGTAGGCCAGAACCTGTTTCGGAGATTGGATCTCCCGCAGGACGAGATGCTGCGGCGCCTGGTCGCGGACCGGGCGCGCGTGGAGCGGGAAATCGAGATTCCGGACGTCCGCTCGCGGCGCTATGTTCTGAAAATGGCCGCCGTCGCAGCCGCGGATGGCGCCGAACCCGTCCTCGGGATTGTCGCCTCTCTCTCGGATGTCACGCGCCAGCATGAATTACAGCAGACCAAAAATGACGTCATCGCTTTGGTTTCGCACGAAATGCGCACACCGCTTACGGCCATACAGGGCATGACGGAACTGTTGGCTACTTACGACATCGATCCAGCGCGCCGAAAAGAGATCAGCGCGTCCATCAATGGCGAAGTCAAGCGGTTGACGAGCATGATCACGGAGTATCTCGACATCACGCGCCTGGAATCGGGCGCTACGGTTTTACACAAGACGCCGGTTCGAATCGGGACGGCGTTAAAGCGCCTGGTACTCGTCCTTGAGCCCGTGGCGGCGCAGCGCGGAATCGGCTTGCTGCTACAGGTAGACCCTTCGCTGCCGCCTTTTTTTGCAGATCTCGAGCTGCTGAGCCGCGCCGTCGAGAATCTGATCTCGAACGCGGTCAAATACAGCCCGTTCGGAACCGATGTCTCCATCGGCGCGTCCAGTGCGGGGAGTGAAATCGCAATCCAGGTTGCCGACCGCGGTTGCGGAATTCCGGAGGCCGATCTGT
Source organism: Bryobacteraceae bacterium (assembly GCA_049522755.1). Lineage (GTDB taxonomy): Bacteria > Acidobacteriota > Terriglobia > Bryobacterales > Bryobacteraceae > PALSA-243. Next base: position 4,992 of record JBEKNN010000356.1, read on the forward strand.
CGCGCATTTTTGAAAAATTCTATCGGGTTCCGCGCGTTGAGGACGCGGACATCCCCGGAACCGGCCTTGGTCTGGCACTGGTGCGGGAAATTGCGGAATTGCACGGAGGCAGGGTGAGCGTGGAAAGCAAAGTCAACCAGGGCTCGACCTTTACCTTGCTGCTTCCCATTGCGGATGGGGAGCGCGCAGATAGTACACTGGAGAAGTAAATTCAACCCCGCGCGCGCCGCCTTGGCGGGACTTGCTTCCCCCGTGATGTGGAGTGAAACGCCCTCGATGCCATACCAACCCAAAGTCTTAATCGCCGACGATGAACCATCCATCCGCCTGATGTTGGAGACCGGCCTGTCTTTGAACGGCTTTCGGGTTACGAGCGTGCGAACAGGCCGCGAGGCCCTGGAGGCAGCCGCGTCACATCAATACGACGCTGTGTTGAGTGACATCTATATGGCCGATGGCGGGGGTCTGGAGTTAGTAGACTCGCTGCGCGCGGCCGACCGGCGGATTCCGGTTGTCTTGATGACGGCGAAGGCTTCAGTCAAGGTCGCGGTTCAGGCCGTGGAGCGTGGCGCGACGGATTTTATCGGCAAGCCGTTCGAGATTGCGGGAGTTGTGGCATTGCTGCGGCGCCACATCGAAGCGCGGCGTGAAGCCGACGCTACATCCATTCCCGAGAAGCCGGAGGAGGAGTTTTCGTTCTCCGGCCTGGTGGGGCGTAGCCCGGCTATGGTTAGGGTCTTCAAGCTCATCGCGCAAGCCGCCCGCAGCGAGGCCGCCGTGCTTCTCACCGGAGAATCGGGAACGGGCAAGGAGTTGGTGGCGCGCGCCATTCACGATTTCAGCCCGCGCAAAAGCCGCCCTTTTCTTACGGTGAACTGTTCCGGTCTCACCGACACGCTTCTGGAGTCGGAGCTTTTCGGTCACCTGCGCGGCGCCTTCACCGGAGCGGATCGCGACCGTGCAGGCCTATTCGAAGCGGCCGAGGGAGGGTCTCTGTTTTTGGATGAGTTGGCGTCTACGAGTCCAGCCTTCCAAGCCAGTTTGTTGCGAGTTCTACAGAGCGGTGAAGTGCGGCGAGTCGGTTCCACTCAGGCGCGTAAGGTGAACGTACGAGTGATAGGGGCGAGCAACGCTCCTTTGCCGAAACTGGTGGCCGAGGGCAGCTTCCGCCCCGATCTTTATTACCGGCTCAGCGTTCTCAGTATGGACTTGCCGCCGTTGCGCGAACGAACCGGCGATATTGAGTTGTTGGCCGCGCATTTCCTGCAGCATTTTTGCGATCCGGGCGACGCTCCGCCGCGCCTCTCTCGTGAAGCGGTGGGCGCGCTCTCGGCCCACGATTTTCCTGGGAATGTTCGCGAGTTGGAAAATGCGCTGCGCCGTGCCATGGCTCTCTCATCGGGGGGGATGATTACCGCCGACTGCCTGCCGCCTGAGATTGCCAGTCTGCGCCGCGACGGTCCGGACGTTGCAGAGTTGGAAAGGAAAATGATAGCGGACCGGCCTTCTATGGAGGAATTGCAACGCCGCTACCTGCTATTCACACTTGAGGAAAACGGATGGAACCGCCGGCGCGTAGCGGGCGTCCTTGACCTCGACCGCCGCACCATCCAGCGGCTGATAGCTCGCTACCGGTTTCAAGGAGCGCCGGATCTGGAAGAAGAGGCGGACACGGACCTGGGACAGGACTCTGCGGAAAGGCCCATTGACACCCAGTGAGACCGGCGCGACACAGAAAACGCTGGGCGATCACCGCAGCGGTTTCGGCCCTGGTCGTGAGTCTGGCCGTTCCACTGCCACTCGCGGGGCAAGGGGGCGTTCTGGTGGCCCGCATCGCAAGCGTCACCGGCCCTGCCCTGATTACGTCGGGTAATTCCGGCGGGGCGTTTTCTGTTACAGCGGGCTTCCTTTTGAATCCGGGGGATCGCGTAGACACGCGAAATGGCGGCCGCGTGGTTGTCGAACTCAGCGACGGAAGCATGGTGGTGGTCGAACCGCAGTCCACCATCGTATTTAAGGATTTCCGCCAGGCGCAATCCTTGCGTGAGTTATTTGAAATTACCCTGGGCAAGGTTCGCGTCAAGATCAACCACTTCGGAGGACGGCCGAATCCGTATCGCATGAATAGCCCCACGGCGTCGATTGCGGTACGGGGCACGGAGTTCAGCATAGAGGTGCGGCCGGACGGCTCGACGGAAGTAATAGTATATGAAGGCGCGGTCCAGGTGACCAGCCTTTCCGATCCCAACCAGACGGTTTTGGTGGAAGCCGGTCGCGGCGTGCTGGTGCAAGCGGGGCAGGATTTCCATATGCTTGCAGCGGCCGCGAATCCGGGCAACGGGCATTTGGCTTTGGACGAACACGGCGGACAATCGGACCAGGCAGCCAACCTTACTCAGGCGGCGACAGGTTCCAGCGCCGGATCCGCGGGATCGGCTTCGCACAGTGACCGTGACATGCCTTCTCCTCGCGCCACGGCGAGCGCATATGACAGCTATATTGAAAGCCTCTCCGATATCGGTCAAATGCCCTTCCTCTTCCGCTTCAATGCGTTTCCCGAGGCCCATCTGGATAGTCTCGAAAACCCGGCGTATGCGACTCAGTTCAGTGCAGCCGAAGCTCGAATAGTCGTTTTGCCGACCTTCGGCGGCGGCCCGGATCTGGATGACAATCGCGCTTTATTCGGTCCCGCCGCGAACCTGCCGAACGATTACAGCATCTCGCCGCAACTTTCGATTTTCACGCCCGTGGGCCGCTCGAACTTCTTCGTGGGCGCGAGTGTGTCCGGCTCGCGCGCCACCAATAACTCGGCCCTCGCTTCACCGGACGAAGATTCGAGCTCGGCGGGACAGAACTCCCCTTCCCTTCACAGCTATGGCGCTTCTACCAGCAGCTTCTATTCGGGTTCTCTGTTGGCGGCCCGGCGTATCGATGGAACTAGCTTCGGCGTGGAATTGGAATCGTTGCGCGGAAGCGGTTCGCTTTCCAATACGAGCACCGATACCGACGGTCAGCCTTCGGTTGAGCAGATATTCGCGGTATCGGGCGTTTCTCAAACGAGGTTGACCGCCGGGCTCTCGCATGATTTTGGGAAGAAGCTTAATCTCGGCGTGTTTTACCGGTACGGGTGGATCTCAGCCTTCGATCATGACCGCAGCCACACCGTCAACAACGTTCCAGTGGCGCTCAATTCTACCGACTCGGCGGGACATTCGTCGGAAGTTGGCATGCGGCTGCGCGGCGTGTGGAATCCCCGCCTC
>JBEKNN010000357.1:0-8191 GCA_049522755.1 Bryobacteraceae bacterium
CCTTAATCACGTACACAGTCTCGGCGGGACGCTGGTTGCCCTTGGCGTTGGGATTCGGCGGCGCCGTGTATTTCCACGTTCCCGCCAATTCGGCGGCGCCCAATGCGAGGGGCGCTACGAAGCAAAAGCAGATCAAAGTTTTTCGCATTGTTATCTCCTCAGTTCATGTTCCGGAATTGACTATGAGACCGGGCCGAGCGCTGGAGCGGCTCGGGACAGCGCAGGCCATGGGCCCGCGCCACTATTAGTCTAAGGCGGCGGCGCGGTAGTCTGCCGTATGACCAGACTCGTTTTCACTTCGTAATCGGCGCCGTCCTGGCTGGAATCGTTGATCAGCTTCCACAGCGACTGGAACGCGAGCCGCCCGATTTCCGCGCGCGGCACCGCCACCGTGGTCAAGGCCGGCTGCGTGAATTGCGCGAAGGTGATGTCGTCAAACCCGATCACCGAAAGCGCCGCCGGTACGGGGATCTGCCGGTCGAACGCGTAGTGCATGGCGCCGATGGCCATCAGATCGTTGGCTGCCATCACGGCTGTCGCTTCAAATCCGCCGAGCAGTTTGGAACAACTGAAGTAGCCGCCCTGCACGGTAAAATCGGAATCCACCGCGCGCGTTTCGAGGTCCGCCGCGCGGGCGCCTTCCAGGAATGCAGCTTTGCGCCGCTGCGCAAATACGCCATCGAATGGGCCGCCGATGAAGCCCACGCGCTTGTGTCCCAGGGCAGCCAGATGGTCCACCGCTTCGAGGATTCCCTGCCGCTGCTCAATCGCCACGTTGCCGCTGTTGGGACCCGCCGCGCCATAGCCGAGATACACCGCGGACATGCCCTTCTTGGCGAGGAATTCCTTGATGGGGGCATCCACCTGCGACGTCAGAAAAGCCGCGCCAGGCACCTGCAGGCTCAACAGACGCTCCACCATGTTGCGCGTCCGCTGCGGATCGCTATTGGTGTTCATCACGATGGTTTCCATGCCGGAGAGATTCGCCTCCTCCTGGAAAGTCTTGGTGATTTCGGGGAAAAAAGGATTGCCGATGTCAGGGACGATCAACCCGACAATCGAACTGCGCCCCACCACCAGGCTGCGCGCGGCGGTGTTCGGCAGGTAGCCCAATTCCTTCGCGGCCCATAGCACGCGTTGCCCAGTTTCCGGCCGGACTTTGCGGGAATCGTTGAGCACATAGGAGACGGTGGCTACGGAAACGCCCGCTTTCACCGCCACCTCTTTGATGGTCGCCATAATCGAACGGAACCGTCGAAGTTCCGCAAGGTACGCTACAGAGTGCCAGAACAGCAGTCCCGTGTCAAGCAGCGGTGAAACGATTAAACAAGCTCAGGGATCTCCCTGTATCTTGATCAAATCAATGCGACACGCGGCTTGACAAGGCGTAACCAATCGGCATATACTCCGGCATAAATTTAAATCTGCGTTAACTAACGCGGCATGGGCTGTGGCGGTGATTGGGAGTCCGCGGGCTCGTGAAGGAGGGAAGAAATGCTTCAGAAGGGTCAAGCCAGGTTTTTTCGTACGCTGTATCTTGCCGCTGGAATCGCCGCATTGGCGCTCAGCGGGTTGGCGCAAGTAACCACTACCGCAATCCACGGAATCGTCCGCGATCCATCGGGTGCAGTGGTTCCGGGCGCCGCCGTGAAGATCACCGACACGGGCACGGGAATTGAGCGAACCACCGTGTCGGCTCAAGACGGCGGCTTCGTGTTCCCAGACCTGCAGGCGGCGACCTACAAACTCACCGTGACAGCCACCGGATTCCAGACGGCGGTATTCGATGCCGTGGTGGTCGATAGCGGCCGCACCACCGATGTACCGGTTCAGTTGACGGTCGGCGCCGCCACGCAAACGGTGGAAGTTTCGGCCGTGGGCGCCCAGCTTGAGACCACCTCGAACGAAGTTGGCACCACCATCAACAACAAGAATATCGACGACCTGCCCTACAGCAGCCGCGATTCCCTGAATTTCAGCCTGCTCATGGCGGGCGCACAGTCGAGCACCGGAGGCAGCACGTTCAACAACCTTCCCAACGCGTCGATGAGCATCACCATCGACGGCATGGACAATAACTCCGAGCGCTTCAAGAGCGGCGGCACCAGCTTCTACGCATTTGCGCCGGAGCGCATCGACGCGATTGAAGAGACCACCGTCTCCACTACCGGGTTGGGTGCGGACGCCTCCGCCATGGGCGCGATGGGCATACGCTTCACGACGCGGCGAGGCACCGATCAGTATCACGGCACGGTGGGCGAGCAATTCGCCAATGAAGACCTGAACGCCAACACTTTCTTCGCCAATTTGCGCGCGCAGCCAATTTCGAAAACCCGCCAGAATAACCCCTATGGACGAATCAGCGGACCGCTGCTACCCTTCATCCCCAGACTGAAGCACAAGCTTTTCTTCATGGCGTATTTCGAGGCTCAGCCGCAGCCGGGTACGACCACGCTCACAACCCCCGTCTTAACCCCGGCCGCCCAAGCCGGCAATTTTACCTACATCGGAACCGACGGCGTGACACGCACCGTGAACCTTCTGGCGGCCGCCGGAGCGGCCGGCTACGCCAGCACGATCGACCCAACCATATCGAGCATTCTCGGTGTGATTAACGGAACCCAATCGAAGGCCAGCGGCTTTCTGCCGGTCACCGGCCAACCCTACTGGCAAACCATGGAGTGGACGCAGGGAACCAACACCGACCAACTCTTTCCGGCCGCCCGCATAGACTTTCAAATCACGCCGAAAGTCGCATGGCACGGCAGTTGGACGCTGCGCTATGAGAATATTCACGGCAGCGCGCCGCCCTATCCAGGTTTGGACCAATACGCGTTCACGAACGCTTACAAGATCACCACTTACGTGGGCGTAAACACGGTGGATTATACGATTAAGCCGAACATGATCAATACCACCATGTTTGGCGTGCAGAGCAACGGCGAGTACTTCTACCAAGGCTCCTATCCGCAGGAGTGGGCGCCTTACGGCAACCGGCGGCTGAGTATCCCGACCGCCGGCGACGCTAACGTTGCCGGGGGCACGGTACCTACCTTGATCGCCACGCCGATTCCGTCGAGCGGCAACGTTCTGCCGTTCATCCGCAACAATCCGGTATATCAGTTCAAAGACGACCTGAACTGGGTGAAGGGCAAGCATACGCTCCTGATTGGCGGCACGGTGAAGCACTCCAGCTTCTATGAAACGTCCTACGGTACTACCGGAGTACCCGTCTATACCATTGGCGTCACATCTTCCGACCCGGTCGGCTCCGCACTCACCGCGGCCCTTCCGGCCATTAACACCAGCAACGGCGACCTGACCAACGCGGAAGACTTATACGCGATCCTGACCGGCCGCGTCAACAGTATCTCCGCCTCTAACAATGTAAGTGAGACTACTCATCAATACGCCGAGTTCCAGCCGACTACGCAGCGTTTCGCATACACTTACGCCGGGCTGTATATTCAGGATAGCTTCCGCGTCTCTCCGAACTTCACCCTGAACTATGGTTTCCGGTGGGAGCTGGATGGCGCCATTCACAGCACAAACGGAATCGACGGAACGCCCGGCCCCGGCTCTTTCTACGGCCCCTCGACCGGTCTGTTCCAACCGGGCAGCTTGAACGGAAATCAGAACCCCACGCTGGTTCAAGCCACCGGCAACCCTTATAAGTCCGACTTAGTCAACCCGGCGCCAACTATCGGCTTCGCCTGGAATCCCAGCGCCACGGGCATGATGGGTAAACTTATCGGCGACAAGAAGACTGTCATCCGCGGGGGTTACGGCATCACTTACTATAACGAGGGCATGAATGCGATCTCGAACGTTGTCTCAGGCAACAAAGGCGCGACGCAATCCATCTCGGGAACGGCGGCGGTGGGCAGCTCGACATTTCCCATAGGGACCTTACTCAGCTCGCCGGTTCCGCCGCTTACTGTGACTCCCGCAACCTGGGGTTATCCAATCAATGAATCGAATTACTCGCTAAGCAGCTCTTTGACCTTGTATCAGGTTAACCCCAACCTGGTTTCGCCGTATGTGCAGAACTGGAATTTCGGCATCCAGCGCGAAGTGGCGGCCCGCACGGTGCTTGAGGTGCGCTATATCGGCAACAAATCCACGCACATGTGGCACTATCAGAATCTTAACGAGGTCAACGTCTTCGAAAACGGCTTTCTGCCGCAGTTCATTCAGGCGCAGCAAAATCTGAGCGTTAACGCGGCCAACGGCAAGGGCAACACATTCGTCAACAACGGCCTTGCCGGGCAAGCTCCGCTGCCGATTTTCGACGCCGCATTCGGGGCCAGCGGAACCAACGCGGCGCTGGCTTCCTCCTCCGGCTACGGCAGCAGCACCTTCATCACCGACTTGCAGCAGGGCCTCGCCGGGACAATGGCCGCATCGCTCGCCAGCACCAGCAGCCCGACTTATTTCTGCCGTCTGGTGGGCGCGAAGTTCGCTCCTTGCGCATCGCTGGGCTACACCGGAACCACGCCGTATCCCATCAACTTCTTCGAAGCCAATCCCTACGCCAGCGGCGGCCTGGAATATCAGGATAGTAACGGCAACCTTAACTACAACGGTTTGCAAGTGGAAGTGCGCAAGGCCTTCGGCCACGGGCTGGCGTTCACCGCCAATTTCGTCTGGAGCCACTCGATGGGAGATGAGTTGAATTCCAGCGACCAGACGGCCACTTACCAGTGGTTCACCGATCGCAACGCCCGTCTGAGTTATGGCCCTTCGCCCTTCGACCACCGTCTCGCATGGAACTCCTTTTGGACTTACGACCTGCCGCTAGGTAAGGGCAAGGCGCTGAACATTACCAATCCGATTGTCGATCGGGCGATTGGCGGTTGGGTACTCGGGGGCGTGGAACAGATCGCCACGGGCGCGCCGACCATCATCAGCAGCGGCCGCGATACTTTCAATCAACTCTCGCAAAGCGGCGTGGTCTTCGGCAACGGTTTCGGCTTAGGCCAGTTGCAGAAAGACCTTTCCACCATTCCCAATATGAACCAGGTGGTGGGCGGCAACCTGGTCTCAAACGTATCGAGCGTGGTGCAGCCCAGCGGCATCGCCAACCCCGCGGATTACGCTCCGGCTTCCACGCCGGGCGCGTTCGGCGACCTGGTTTACCTCTACGGAACGACTACGTTCTCGCTCAATATGAGCCTGAACAAGCAGGTCCGCATCAAGGAGCGCTGGAACGTCGGCTTCCGCATGGAAGTGCTGAACTTCCTCAACCACCCGTTCTTCAGCCTGGGCAGTTCGAGCGTAACGGCGAATAGTTTCGGGCAGGTCAGCTCGGCTAGCGGTAACCGCTCCGTTCTGCTGCGGGCTTTTGTAAGCTGGTAGCGGTTTGCGGTTGCAATTGTGGGACGGACCCGCTGGTCCGCGGCCGACGCCCTCGTCGGCCTTTTGGAGATCGCATCAGGCTGATTTTGGTAAAGGGCGAAGAGCGGGTCCAGGGGGACCCGCGCGGACCAGGGGGTCCGCCCTACGGCTTCGGTGTTGAGTGGAGGGCGACGGTGAAGAGACTTTGGCGATTTTTGAAGAGACGTAGCGGATGTTTCGTGCGGATCGCATTTCCGATGGCGTTCGCGGCGCTTCTGCACGGCCAGGGGCGGCAGGAGCCGGGCCATTCCATAGGTAAGATCTCGACTCAGGGCGACCTGATCGTCATGACGCTCGATGAAGGGGCGCTCGGCAAAGCCAATATGTTCGACCTGGTCCGCCACACTTTGCGCTTTACGCCGGATGGGTCCCGGTACCGCGCGGAAAATCTCGCATGGCAGTGGGACGCGGAATTTGGACCTGAGATGACCGGGAGCCAGGCGACGCTGAAGAACTTCTCGTTTCCCTTTTCGGGCAAGAGTTGGAACGTGTTTTCCGTGGGAATGACCGGGTCGATGACCTTCGGCGAACCGGCGGGCGGCGGCCGCGGCGGCCGCGGCGGCGGAATCTCCGTGGATCGGTTCGCCGAGTTGCAGCAGGCCGGCCGGACGCTGATCGATACCGTGCCGGCGATCAGCGTGTTCTTTAAGCCGCGGATGTCGGGCGTCCGCTATCTGAAAGAGCTCGATGACCGCGCGGTGATCACATGGAGCCTGACTGAGCCAGTGGGCGGAGTGCAGGACATGACTTGGACGCCGACGGTGAACCGCTTCCAGGCGGTGTTGCGGAGAGACGGGACGATTGAGATGTCTTACGACGAGGTGGCCGCCAGGGATGCGATCGTCGGCATCTATCCGATAGTCACCGCGGGTGTGGAAAAGGAGATCGCGACTCTCGAAGGCGAGGAGAATGCCGCCGCGGCCCCCAACCTCGATATCAAGAGTGTGAAGCTGGCGGCAGTCGATGGCCTATTCTTGAAGGCCACTATCGAGACCCGCGGGCCGGTGCTGCCGGAAAGCGATCCGGGAATGACGGGTATCGCCTACCGGATTTGCCTGGATGCCAGGAAGCCGGCGGGGGATTGTACGCAGAACGCGCATGCCGACGCAGTCTGGACGATTCAGGGCGTAACGGGAGGGCGCGGCGGCCGGGGAGGCGGCGCAGGTCCCCGCTACAACGCGTCAGGAACGGGTGTCTCGCCGGGTGTGAAGATCGACGGAAACACTATCTCGGCGCAAGGAACTCTTCCCGCCGGATACAAAGCTGGCGATCCAATCTTCGTGTACGCCGCCGTCCAGACTTCCCCGACTCCCGCCGCAACCGTCGCCCGAATACGCCCGCGTGCGGTGAAGCTCACTGGCATTGGCAGTCCCGAAGTGGACTTGTCTTCCGTGAAGAAGGAGGACGGCCCCTTCGCGGTGGTCTACGAGGCATTCCATTATATGAAGCCGCCCAGAGCCGTGGACCTGACCTGCACGGTGATTAAGACCCTGGGAGACAAGTTCGATATGCTGGCGTATTACTCGGATTTCCGCATAGATAATCCGGAGGCGGGCACTTCCAGCAATGGGCCGCTGGGCGGCGGTCCCGCGGGGGGCGCAGTCACTGGAATCGGCGCCAACCAAAGAAACCTGGAGAGTTACTGCAGCCAGGGAAGGTTCCAATGGCAGTTCATACAACCTGTGTATGTGGGCGCCAACCAGATGCAGGAATACCCGCCGGAAGGAGTGACTGACACTAACATTCACAATGTGACGGCTTACTCTCACCAACTCGCGGAGCGGACATCCAATGGAAAGATGCCTCCGTATGACTATGCGATGTCGCAGATCGGGCATGAGATGGGCCACCGTTGGAGCGCGTTCGTATCGGCCAAGGTCAACGGCGAAACTATCCAACTTGGTCCTACGCACTGGGCGCGGGGACTGCAGGCGCCGGTGGCATTCCCCTATCAGCGGCCCTATGAAGCGTCGGCGATGGGAGGCGGCGTCTGGCAGGACAACTACGATGGCACATTTACCCAATTGGATGACGACTACTACGTGCCGGCTACGGGTTGGTCGTATCTGGACCTATACCTGATGGGCATGATCGCTCCTACGGAAGTGCCCGACTTCTTCATCCTGAGAAACCTGGTTGCGGCCGGGAGGGATGCTAATGGCCACCCGATATTCAAGGCCGACCGGACGAAGGTGACTATACAGGATGTGATTGCGGTGGAGGGTCCGCGTTTGCCCGACGTCGATCACGCTCAGAAGAAGTTCAACACCGGGATGGTGATGGTGGTGGAGCACGGCAAAACGCCGAGCCGCGAGCTGATCGAGCGAACCAACGGGATTCGAGAAAGGTGGATGGACTACTGGGCGACCACGACCGGACATCGTTCCTCTATGACGACGAGCCCGCGGTGAGTGCAACTGATTTCAGGCCGCAGAGGCGTGCCGGAGCAGCCAGTTCTCGAGTTCCTGAAACCGCATCCGGTTGCTTTCACCGCGACGCGTTGGTTGCCATGGAAGAACGGATGGTTCTGTGACAAGCTTTCCCAAAGCGCCGCCGCCTCTTGAATGAGGTCGTTATAGTAACCGGTTTGAGGCCTTGCCAACGCCGATTCGAGCGGCACGGTCCCGAATTCCCAGCGAGCCTCCAAATCTGGCGATCAATCGCGCGTGAACGGCTATCGCCTCATCGATGGTTGGATAGGATGTCACTGAACCAGACGGCGAAGCAACTCGGGGTGCTGCTCCACAAACTCGTCAACAGCCCGAGAAACGGAGACGATCCCGATGATTGAGGC
>JBEKNN010000358.1:0-8185 GCA_049522755.1 Bryobacteraceae bacterium
GCTTTCGGGCCGGTATGGCTGCAGGATGCCCGGGTAGCCCGTGTAGTGGCCGAGGCTCTCTTGCATGGCCAGAGCGGAAGGCACTTTTATCAACTCCGAGCCTGGGTGATCATGCCCAACCATGTTCATGTACTGCTGCTGCCCAAGATGTCACTGCCGGTGATCATGCGTTGGTTGAAAGGCTCCACCGCGCGACAAGCCAACCTGATACTTGGCCGGACCGGGGAGGCCTTCTGGCAGGATGAATCCTTCGACCATCGTGTGCGGGATGAAGCGGAACTGGACCGTCTGGTTCACTATGTGGAGTACAACCCGGTAAGCGCCGGCCTGGTTGCCAATCCCCGTGGCTGGCATTGGTCGAGCGCGGGGTTGGCAGGCGAAAGCGCCTGCCCCACGATTGGTCCGAATCGCTCCCGAAATGTAGATACGCCAGTGGCAGGCGAAAGCGCCTGCCCCACGATTGGCCCGAATCGCTCCCGAAATGTAGATACGCCAGTGGCAGGCGAAAGCGCCTGCCCCACAATTGGCCGGATCGCTCCCGAAATGTAGATACGCCAATGGCAGGCGAAAGCGCCTGCCCCACAATTGGTCCGAATCGCTCCCGAAATGTAGATACGCCAATGGCAGGCGAAAGCGCCTGCCCCACAATTGGCCCGATCGCTCCCGAAATGTAGATACGCCAGTGGCAGGCGAAAGCGCCTGCCCCACAATTGGCCGAATCGCTCCCGAAATGTGGAAACTCCAGGATGTGCGCATAGCACGTGAACCTCAATCGACAGGCTCATACATCCGGTCGAACTCGGCGGTTTCGACCGCATATCCGTCACCTCCATCAGCCTCGTTATAGACGAGGTAGTCGCCAGGATTATAGTGCGTCAGGCCCTCCTTGGTGCGGATTGCGCCGGCCGTTCCGGCCACCTCGGCCCACACGGGCGTCGACTTTACGTATCGGCCTGGACCGCTTGCCCGGTACGTACGCGCAAAAGTATCGCCATCGACAGTGTACACATCGCCGTTGTTGTTCACCAGCCAATCGCCGCGCTTGCATCGTTGCGCGCCGCCCCACTTCTGGTACGTGAAGCCATCCATGTCCAGGTCCACCTGGATTGCGACGACGAACTCCGTCGCGCGTTTGACGTATCTACGCCGATTGCTCATGGACTGAGAGGGTCTTGAAGCGATCTGTCGCACGCAGAGCCGCCTCCTTGATCTGCCTGGCTATGGATTTCAGGACCTCGTTCTGCTCTGCCGCAGGCAGACGCTCAAGCGCCTGTTTGGTGTCGTGCGTCGCCTGGAATCGTTTCAACGGCGTCTCCTCCCAACCCGCAGCGGAGATGTAGGCCCATAGCAGTTTCACGCCGCCTTCATCCGAAGCCTTGATCATGGCTGGCAGTTCGTACTGCGTGACGTACGAGGAGGCGAGGAACGGCGAGCTTACCAAGGCGATCGCCACCGCTGCCCGTTCGAGAGCCCGATGAATCTCTACGTCCCACTGCTGGCCGGCCGAAAGCCGCGTATCGTCCCAAAAGTCCAACTCGGCTTCTGCTTCCCTCAAGTAAGGGGCAATCATTTCCCTGAGGCGGTCCAGCCACTCCCGGTCCTTGTGACTGTAGCTGACGAAGATACGGTTCACGCGCGATGCGCCAGGAGTGAAAATGGCCTCTAGCTGGTCCGCAACACCCCGGTCCCCCAGCCTTGCAGCGATCCGGGCCGCCTGTAGCGAAGTGGATCGGAGCTTCCACTCTTCGGTGCCCAGGGTGACGAGTCTTCGATATTCGGCGAGCGCCTCAGCGGTTCTGCCAAAGTACAGGTGCGCCTCGGCTACCGTAGCGGTTTTCCATACATCGCTGCCTGGAGGGGTCGCGTGCTTCAACGCCAGTTCAGCCATGGCGCGCGCACCTGCCTGATCCTGCGAATACACGAAGTCCATGAAGGCGACGTTGATTGCAAGATAGTAGATCTGCTCGGGGTCATTGGATTTCAAAGCGGAATCGAGCGCCTCTCGATAAAGGCGCAGCGCACGCACGGCATACTCGGATTGCCCGGTGTCGAACCAAAGCCGCTTGAATCGACCGCCGAGAGTACCCTTCACGTCCGTATCCTTGTCCTTGTGGCGATCGAGCAGGGCGATGGATTCGGCGCGCTTGCCGGCCCGGTCTAAAGCGAGCGCAGCATCCACGATGTCCTTCGCGGAAAAGCCGGCAGCGGCAGTGGCGGCTTCCAGTTCGCGGACGAGCCGGGGCGCCTCGCTGGTATGGCTTTCGGCCGCCAGTTGCACTTTCTCTCTGGCGGTGAGAGCAGGCGCGACGCCTGTCCTAAGAGTTTCGAGTACCAACTGCAGGCTCGGAGCCGCGAAATTGGCGGGCTTAACAATGCTCACGTGATCACCCACCACGACCCGTTGAGCCCGCCTGTCAAACGGTTCCAGGGACGATTCCGGAGGGACGAATTGGTCACTGGCGCCGGCCACGGTGATAACGCTGAACGGCGACCCGGCGCCATAGAGGCGGTCCCAATCGGCTCTCAATCCACTGATGAACCCACTCCCTGCGGCCATGTTCTTGAGCTGACGTTTCCAGAATCTGATCCAACTCGCCTTTGGCAGGCCAGCGCTCGGAGTGCCGAAAAGAATCATGTGCCCGACCCTTGCGGCCAGGCTTGGATCATCGACCAAAGCCTTCTGGACGATCAACCCGCCCATGCTATGGGCGATGAGGGTAAGGGATTGGAAAGACTGAAGAGGCGCAATGTTGAGTTGGGTCCGCAGCAAGGTGGCGAGGATGGGAAGATCCGGGTCCGCCGACCAGATGCCAACTACGTCCGGCAGCAACGTTGTGGCATACCCCACGGTGAAAATGTCCCAGTCGGGGGTTGCATTGCCTAAGAGGAGGGGAAAGCGATCCCACGTGTCGTCGCGCTCACCGGTAAAGCCATGCAGAAAGACGACGGCACGGTCCCGACCCGTGGCCCTGATCGCCGTGACGTTGCTCTGCTGCGGCATCCGACCTCCCTGGGGTGCATTGTACTCCGATGGCCGTGGGGACGCCTGGGCCCGGCAGCAGAGCTGCAGGATCGCATGCTTCAACAAAGTGAGCGCGGTTGCATGTATGCCCGCTGCGTGTCGACGATATGCACCGCGTCGAACTCAAGCAGGCGGCGAGTGCAGTGTGAGTTTTGGTGAGATCTGAAGCGAGAGTCAGGAAGACGAGATTTCAGAAGTTGACGAGCGTCGTCATCGGACCAACTGCCGCCGGTAGCGGGCAACTCTCAGAAAACACTTATGATTGGCGCTTTGGTCCTGTGGAGACGCAAGTGCCCTTAGAGGGGCATGATGGACCAGACAATCGCAAGTGAGAGATTCCTTCAGGAGTGCGCGGCCGCGCAGAACTTTCTGGAATCGCCAAACGAAGGTACGTTCGCCCCGGTGTTTAAAATCTTCACCCCTCAATTGATCGCCTTTTTTCGTGCGCGTGGCTGCGAGCCGACGCTGAGCGAGGACATGGCCCAGGATGTCATGCTGATCGTCTATCGCAAAGCGCATCAACTTCGCGACCGAACCCTGTTTCGAGCCTGGCTCTTCAAAGTCGCACGAAGTTCACTTTGCCGGCACTACGGAAAGCAGTCCCGTGAGGTAGATACGATCGACTTGGAACGGGTATCCGATTCTCTGGTCACTTCAATGAGGGCGCCGGCAGCGACGCCGGCGTTCGAATTTCAGCATTGGATGTCCTTCCTTGACTCGCGGGAGCAGGAAGCGCTGACGCTGCGCTTCGTCGAGGAATGGGAATACCACGAAATCGCGTCAGCTAAGGCCATTCCGATCGGGACGGTCCAATGGCGCGTGTTCAACGCGAAAAAGAAACTCGCGCCGCATCTGAGACGGCGTGAAAGCGCCGATCGTCGGGCGGCGTGAATCGAAACGGAGGAGGCGCCGGCTGCGACCACGAAGACCGAGAAGGGCGGAGCCGAAACCCAAGCGCGGACGCCTAACGGGGCGGCGAATGCTCCGCGGTTGGCGCTGCGGCTCCAGACTCACGGCGAGCGACATGCAGTCGCATTTCGTTAACTGCGAGAGGCGGCCGTGGGTTTGAGGGCCGAAAAATGCGAGACCGGGCGCGCGAGGCGATGCATGCAGATGTCGCGTCCGGGGGACAGTCAATACCGGAACGAGGAATTAATTCTCGGTCGGTATTCGTTCCAGGCGATCAATGACCAGCATCCGGAGCGACAGAGTTTTCGGCGTCACTTTCAGGCCTAGTTGCTTTTCGAGCGCCTTGAGCAGTTCACTCGCGGCCGGCCTGTTCCCCGGGACTTCCGCCGGGGCGGTCAACTCGATGTCGTAGTTTCCCTGGATTCCGGTCGCGTCCACCAGCGGGTAATCCAAAATGTGCGTGGCGTCGATGGCTTCGAGGACGCCGGCGACCGTCAGCCCGGACGGCGCTCCGCCGAGTTGACTGCTGAAATGCCAAAGGTCGGATTCGGTCCTCGTGGTGTACTTCGGGAAGTCGGTCGGCGGGGCCGGGTTCTTCGCTTCCTGAAGCTTCGAGCCCTGCGCGGAAACCCGCACTTCGAACGCCTTCAGCTCACGAGATTCCCAGTGAGTCACGAGTCCGAAACGAGTCGCGAGCAGATCCTGAAACATGAGATTCAGACGCTGCGGGCTCGAATCGCGAGGGAAGGTGACTGAAACATCGTATCCACGGGCGCCGCGCTGCGCGTCGACCCATGCGGGCCAGACGATCTGGTAGTCGGGCAAGGGCCAGGCCCTGCGGATCAGGTGCTTGACGCTCGCCTTGCGAAGATCGATCCGGATCGGATCGTATCGCGTGGACGGCCGGCCGGCCGACTCGTTGACTTTGACGGACGCGGCGTCGAACTGCGGGTGCTCGGTCTGGCTTTGGGCAGAGCCGCTTGGGGGTGACAACGCGAGCGCTGCCAGTGCGAACCAGATTGAAACCGGCGGGACAGGGGCGGCGTATTGGCGGTTCATGTCTTCCTGAAATGAGGATGACACAAACGCGCGGTTCTCCGGCGGAGAAACCTGGGGAGGCTCAGACTGCGCGCGCTCCACGGCTTGCTGGCGCTAAATCCCCATACCGCCAACAAACACGGACAGCCGGGGGAGGAATTCGAGACATGCCACCCTCCCAAGATGCCCTTCATCGGTTAAACCGCGATACCCTTTTCGGAGGAATGACGCCTTGATTAGCCACTGCCGCCGATTTCGTGAAAGAATCTTATCCGTGAAGTTAATCTGCCTAGTAGCGCTCATTTTCTCCGCCGACGCAGTCCTCCTCGCGGCGGGTCCTGCCATCAAGTGTGGAGCACTCGCCGCTAAAGCTTTCGGCGACGACGTACGAATTACCTCCGCCACGCTCGTGTCAGCCAAAGGCAATCTGCCGGAATACTGCGACGTTCGCGGCGCCATCTGGCCCGAAGCCGGCTTCGCCATCAAGCTTCCCACGGAATGGAACGACCGCTTTCAGATGGTCGGCAACGGAGGCACGGCTGGCACTATTAGTCTCGGCGCAGTAGACAACGCCGTGCGCAAGGGCTTTGCCGCCTCCTCCACCGA
Organism: Bryobacteraceae bacterium; assembly: GCA_049522755.1. Lineage (GTDB taxonomy): Bacteria > Acidobacteriota > Terriglobia > Bryobacterales > Bryobacteraceae > PALSA-243. The sequence continues at coordinate 5,576 of JBEKNN010000358.1, forward strand.
CACCGGCCACGACGCCGCGAAAGAACCCCTCGCCACCTTTGCTTACGTCACCCCGGAAAATCCCAACGGCCGCCGCAAACTCATCGACTTCGCCTACCTCTCGGTGCACGAAACCGCTGTGCTCTCTAAACGCGTGATAGAAGCCTACTATGGGGCCGCGCCGAAATACTCATACTGGGTGGGATGCTCGACTGGCGGCCGCCAGGGCCTCCAGGAAGCTCAGCGCTACCCCGACGATTTTGACGGCCTTGTGATTGGCGCCCCGGGCGTGTCGCTTACCGGCAACGTGACGCGCCGCCTATGGATAGGGCAGTCCCAGGTGGGCGCCGGCGCGATCCCGGCTGAAAAACTTCCTCTGCTCACGCAGGCCATCTACCAAAAGTGCGACGCACTCGACGGCCTGAAAGACGGTCTCATCGACGATCCCCGTGCGTGCCCCTTCGACCCCGCTCGCGATGTCGCGAAATGCACCGGAGCCGATGGGTCCGACTGTTTCACTTCCGCGCAAATCGACGCCCTCAAAAGAATCTATGGGGGCCCGCGCGATTCCAAAGGCAAGCAGATTTTCCCCGGCGAACTTGTAGGCAGCGAGCCTGTGTGGCCCGACAACTTCATCCCCCCGAGCAAGACGGTGCTGCCGCGCTCGGAGAGCCAGATGAAGTTGGCAATGCTGGCACCGCCTGCCGGGCCATCCTGGGACTACACTATGTTCAACTTCGATACCGACCCGCCGAAGGTTGCCGATGCCGCGGCGATACTCAACCCGCAAAATCCAGATCTGGCGCCTCTGAAGAAGCGTGGCGGAAAGATTGTGCAATATGCAGGCTGGGCCGATCAACAGGTGAACCCGCAACCTGGGATCGAATACTACAGCACCGTAAGCAAACGCTTCGGCGCCACCGAAACGCGCGACTTTTACCGCCTCTTCATGGTTCCGGGCATGTTCCACTGCAGCGGCGGCCCCGGCTGTGGCTCGGTCGATTGGCTTTCTGTCGTAGTGGACTGGGTCGAGAAAGGGAAAGCCCCAGCGCAGATCGTCGGTGCGCATGTTGAGAGCGGCAACATTACCCGCACCCGACCGCTCTGCCCGTATCCACAAGTGGCTCGCTATAGGGGCTCGGGGAGCATAGATGACGCCGCTAATTTTTCCTGTGTAGCCCCGTAAGACCCGGTACGGAGAAGGACCTTGCCGATGAAGGGACCGCGGGGGGAGGTGCTGGAAGGTTAAGCTGCTGGGGCGGCGAATGCTGTGAAGCGGGCGCTACTGAGCCCAGTTCACTCTGAGCCGGATGCGCCTGCATTTACCGAGCGGCCGAAAGCTTGAGATCTGCGAGTTGCGTCCCGCAGTGCACTGGAGCGAGAGGAGCGCCGGACGGAGGCTCAACGCCGCCGGAGTTTATTTCTGTCCATATACGTGCACGGGCCTGCAATTCCTCAGGTACTACGAATCGGCGCCGAAGGCGGCATCTGCTTCACTAGACAGCCGACCCGCGGCGTAGTACCAGGACTCTTGCGCCGTGGTTATCCACCAAAGTTAGCATTGCGAACGCCCGGCTCAATGCTAGCCTTGAAAAACGCAGGACAGCAAATGTCCGAGCGATTGACATTCGGAGGTCAAGTTTTTGATCAAAGCTGTTTTCCATAAGGTTCCAATTGTGCTCGCCTTGTCAGGCTTGGCGGCGATTTTATGCGCTCCGTGTGCCAAGGCCACGTCCATCAGCGGCGCTCTGACGGCGGACAACGCCTTCTATGCATATATCAGCACCAACGACGCCGTTCTGGGAACGCTGGTTGCGGAAGGCAATAATTGGGGCTCCACGTTCACGTTCAGCAACTACATTCTGACGCCCGGACAGACGTATTACTTGCAGGTTGAAGCTATCAACTATGGAAGCGTGGGCGCCCTCATCGGCGAGTTCCATCTGAGCGATACCGGGTTTCAGTTTGCCAACGGTTCTCAGACCATTCTGACCGACGCCACCGATTGGCTGGCAACCTACAACGATGCGAATTCCAACCCGAACGCTCAGCAACCCTGGGTAACGCCTACCGGCAGTGTGTATAGCGTGGGAACAAATGGCGTAGGTCCATGGGGCGCGAGGCCCGGAATCAATGGCAACGCCGACTGGATTGATGCTACTGTCATGGGGCTTAGCGATTGCCAGGATTGTACGGTCGATTTCTCGACTCCGATCACTTCCGACTCATCCGCTGCTCCCGAACCGGGGACGCTCGGATTGTTGGGCGGAGCACTCATGGGTCTCTTAACGTTGGCGCGCCGCCGTGCGATGCGGTAGCACGCGCAGAGTCCTTGGGACGCTTCCAGCGCCAGTAGATGCGCAACGACTCCAGAAGTTTTGGCGGCAATTAAGGTTCGCCGGTCTTGCGGCATTTGCCGCCGCGAATCCAGAGAATACCGAGGCCGCTAGCGATGTCTTCCCGCCGCGGCGGCGTCACCCCTGCTCCAAATACCAATCAACCGCGCAATCTGGATGGTGAACACCAGTCCATCTTGACGGGAAGCCGCTATCCCGGACGTCTGCCCGCTCAGGGGGCCAGATACGGCGTTCGCGTTAAGCAGTTTGAATGAACCCAACGAAGGAATGGTTG
>JBEKNN010000359.1:0-8182 GCA_049522755.1 Bryobacteraceae bacterium
GCGCCGCATCCCGGCCGGCAATTATTGAGTTAAGTATCTATTTTTGACAAACATGGGGCCAGCCTGCAGCCGGGAGACGAGGGCGCCGGTGGCAAGAGGCCTTCGTTATCTTGTAAACTCCCGCTAGATGTGTTGTCGCCATCTCGGACCTTGGGCCTGCCGGGGTTCCGACCGGGCGTTCTGGGCAATAGATCCCCCCTGGTCGCGAAGTGTTTACCGACGTTTCGAGCTGGGCCAAAACCGTTAGGGGGCAGGAAAATGGCTTACTGGAAACGTGCCGACGTCGGCGTGCCACCGCAATCTGGCATCTCGCCGGGAGCGAAACAAGGTGCGGAGGTTTCAACGCAGTATAGCGGTCTCGCCCGACTCGAACACCAGCGTCAGCTCGTTGGTGAATCTCTCACGCTCTCGTTGAACGATGGTGCCGTTTTCCTCCACCTCTTCAGAGCGATCAACTACCTTGACGGCCTGCCACGCTGCGACATGCCGGTCCTTCCCAGAGCCGAAGACCCCGTTCAACATCCCGCTCACAGCGCACAGCGCCACGTGGCCGGAATGTAGGGGCGTCAGCGGTCGTCCCCTGAAAGTGGCCGGTGAGGGGAAGAGGATTCGAGCAGCCTGGCGGTAAGCCGAGGAGCGCGGAAGCAGGTCTTCGATCTCATCGAGCGGAAGGCCGCGATATTCCAGCTTGGGCGGACCGCTTTCCGGAACCCTATACAAAGGCATGCTGGCATCGCCCAGGGTCGCGAGCCGCTCGTAATTCCTTCCGATGTTCGCAAACTGAGCACGTCGCGCGGTGATGTCGTCGTCCCTCAATTGTTCGCGCTCCCGTCGGCTGCGGCGTGTTGCCAAGACGACTACCTGGCGGTAGCGCACGGATTCCGGATCAGTCAGACGAAAGATTCGAATCTCCTTGAACCGTGAGGCAAGGATCTCACCGCATTCACAGACGTGCTGCGCCGGTACCACAAGGACAAGTACGCCTCCGGCTTTCAGCCAGCGGTACGTGTACGCCAGGAACACCCGTTCCGTGCGTTCGTTTCGACCTTCGCCGATGGTCCAGTCGTAGGGCGGATTTAGAAACGCGAGCCCGCAGGACTCGACTGGGCAATGCACATCGAGGCAATCGCCGTGAATCAACTCATCGACAACGGCGGCCGCCTGTTCCGCGCGATACGCATCCAACTCGATCCCGTAGCGGCGCGCGCACGCTTCTGCGGTAATTGCCAGGAACGCTGCCCCATCCCCGATGCATGGATCGATCGTCGAAACCGGCGAAGTTGGATAGTGGAGCCAGGCCCTGATTCTCCGGGCTTCGCTAAGCGGCAGAGGGAAGTATCCGAGACGGATCCTTCCTTGATTTCTCATGATGTTCCTTTCCGGTGTCGCCGTTTAAAGCGGCCTGACACGCAGGGTGCGTTTAAAGACGAGTTATTCTCGGCGGCGCCCTGCCCCGATGCCGATCATGATGATATTGACCACGGAGTGTTATACCAATGTAGGTATAATGATCAGAGATGGACAAACCTCCGTCCCTGAAACCGCTGTACTGGGTGGGGAGTTCAAAACGGGATTTACTTTCCTTGCCCGAGCCGGTGGTGGACTTTTTTGGATATGCTCTTTACCTTGCCCAGGATGGCAAGAAGCACGGGCAGGCCAAGCCCCTCAAGGGCTTCGGCTCTGCTGGCGTCCTGGAGGTTGTCGAGGATTGGGATCAGAGTACGTATCGAGCCGTCTATACCGTACGGTTTGAGGGCGTGGTGTTCGTGCTGCATATGTTCCAAAAGAAGTCCAAGCGCGGAGTAGCCACGCCCAAGGCCGATATCGATCTGATCCGCGAGCGTCTCAAGGTCGCGGAGCAGGTCGCCAAGGAGCTAACGCCATGAAGAAACAGCGAATCGTGCGGCGCATTCCTATCGAAAAAAGCTCAGGGAATGTGTATGCCGACCTCGGATATCCGGACAGCGAGAGCATGCTGGTCAAAGCCCAATTGGCCGCGAAGATCGCCGAGATCCTCCAGCGGCGAGCGCTCACCCAGGCCCGCGCCGCCGAGATTTTGGGGTTAACGCAGCCCAAGGTTTCCGCCCTCCTGAAAGGGCGGTTTCGCGGGATTTCAGAGCACCGTTTGTTGGAATGCCTGACCCGGTTGGGCCGGGATGTCCACATTGTGATCAAGCCGACGCCCAGGAGCCGACCGAACGGCCGGCTGACGCTTTCGGTAGCATAGCTCGCCGGAAGACGCGGCGGCGAACCAGTTCTGTCACAAAGGCGCGCCCTTCGCCGCCACCGCTGATTTCATCTGGGCCCACTGCTGTTCGAGGCGCTCCACCCGCAGTTGCAGATGGCGCCAGTACTCCGCCGGCATTTTTAACTCCCGGACTTCGTCGATTACGTTCTCGAAATAGCTGAAGCTGACGATTGAGTCGCGGTTCTGGCGGTTGATCAGGGTCACATACTTTCGCGCACATCCCAGTAGCACCGCGTGTTCGATGTGCTCGATCGGGACGTTCCGCTCGAACAAGGACGCGGCCATCCGCTCGTCGGCCGAGGTGAACGCGCTACCGACGCAACGCCTGGCGCCGAGCAGACGCCGAGCCTGCTCGATGTAGCCCACCAGGGTATCGGTTTTGGGCGAGACCGGTGCCTTCTCGTAGGGCCAGAACGCGTCGCATATCTCAATCTGACCGCCGAGATGCTGGTTCACCGCCGCCTGAGTGCTGCAGACACCGTGGCGCCGGAGTTCATCCAGATACGTCACAACTGACCGCCGGCTCTTTCGCAACGCGTTCGCCAGGTGGCCATGTTCAGCGCTCAATCGTCCGGTTCTGCGGTCCGCGTTGAGGCAGAGATGGATATACAGCTTGAATGCGCCATCCGACAGCAACGCGAGTCCCCGCGCGACTTCGCGGCCGGCTGCGAACCAACCGCTGGCGTGCTTCAGTCTTGGAGGCGGCTCATTCATCGCGGCGAACTCAGGCGAAGAATCTCTTCGCGCAACCGATTCTCGACGTCTCCCTGCTTTGCGGCGGCGCGTTCCAGGGAAACCAGCTTTGCGACCAGGGCATCTTTAGGCTCGCGCCGGAGGCGTGAGATCTTCGACTGCAAACCGCGACGTTCTGCGTCTGAAGAGTTGGCGAGCAGTTCTCTGAGCGCCGGCTGCGGCAGGAATGCTACTTTTGGTTTCTGGCGATGGGCCGAGTATATCTGATATGCGAGTTCGTTTCGCTTGATCGTATTTGCGGAAATCGAAACCCCGTGCATCGAGCGTATCGTCTCGCGAATGCTTTCGAGCGTCACATCGCGTCTCTGTTGTTGTAACTGATCCACAGCGGCCTTTACTCGGGCAGCAGTCTCGCACTTCGTCCGCTCCCACCGGCTGCGGAGCCATTCGGGGATTTTGCGATTGGATGTCGGTGTCATCATCTGATGTTGTGCCCATGTTGGACCGTCACGTCTTGTGACCGATCGGCACGAGCAGCCTCTATCAAGTCCATTTCTTCCATTACCAGATTGCAGTCTGCAATCAGCTGACCGAGTTTCACTTCTTCGGCAGGGAGATGCTCTCGGACCGCGTAACCTACCTGTTCTTTCGCCCAATCCAGCTTCTGTTGGATCTGATATCGCTTGGCTGGGTCCGGCGCATTACCAGCGCAACCAACACAGGCGAATTTGGCGGGGCACATGTTCGCTACGACGCATGTCCCGCCAAATACCTCGGTGAGCGCGCCCAACTTGCCCTCCGCATCCTTCAGCATTCGTCCAATCTCCTCCGGACTTCGCAAGGCCTCAGCGCCAACGTCGATCCGATCTACAAAAATCATCTCGGCCGCACGGATCACCTGCGTCGGCGTAGGTCTCGAATAGTATTTGGTAACGGTCTTGTCCCGCTGGTGTAGCAGGCTGGCGATGATGTCAACGGACACCTTCAGTTCCGCCATTTCATTCGCGAAGGCGTGTCTCAAAAGGTGCGACGTCAGCTGAACAACCGTTCCATCCATCGCCTGGAACAGTACTCCGTGCAACAGAAATCGAATCAACGTGTTCAACACCTGCAGGTCGATGCCGTGTCCGTTCCACTGGAGAACATACCGATCCGGCGGTGTTTTGCCGTATTCTGACTTGACGACTGGGAGAAGCGTTGTGCCGAGCCTCTCACACTGGAATCGGATGAGTTCGACAAGGTGGTTCTTCGTATCCTCGTCAATGTAGTAGTCGGCGCGATCCTTTCGCCCCTTCGGAATCATCCTGAGGACCCAACGGGTCGCCGCCTTCGGACCCACATTGTCGAGTTGCTTGAAACACTCGGGGCTCTGCGCAATTTGTTGAATCTCGCCGCCGCGTGCGCCGGTCACCGTTCCCATCCGGATCATCAGCCCGCCGAACAAACCCGCGGCGTAGATGCCCTCATACGGCAAGAACTCGTGCCCTTCTTGAGCATGGAGGAAATCCAATGGCCGATAGTCCGCGGAACCGAGCGAGAGTATCCCTTCATCCGACCAAGAAACGCAGATCTGGTATCCCCATTTCCGATCAAACTCCGCCCGCGTGTCCGCCATATCGGAATCCGCACGGGCTTCGACACGCCGGAAGACACGATGGCGAAAGAGCTCCAGAAACCAGAAAGGCTCTGCCGCGCAGCTTCTTTCCAGAGAGACCGTAGCGTTGTACTCGACGTAGTGCGCCGCCCGAGCTGCTGAATACCGGCCTTCGCGGCAACGTCTCTGCCACGTGGTGCCATGCGCCTCTTTGTATCCCAGCCCAATGGCGTGCTCACGAACCGACACCGCATCCCAGAGCGTCAACTCCACTCGCTGCCGCACGGCACGCCCGCTTGGCGTCTGTACCGTTTCCTCATAGCTGAACTCGTGAGGATAGGAAGAGTGATTTTTCTCAACAAAGGCGATTGCCTCTGTAACCGCCGTATACAGTCTTCGAACTTGATTGCAGCGGACGCCCGCCAAATATCGAACGCGATAGAATTGTTGCTGGACGGCGTCGCTTTTGTTTTTGACCCGCTCTTGCTGCTCGCGATTGACGCCAGCCCACGGAGTGTGCCGGGCCAGTTTTCTTCGGTCAGTCAGCGGCTTGATGAAGAACCGTGACATTCCCTCGAGTTGCTCGGCCGTTAATTTTTCCGTATACTCCTCATAGACATTCCGCACGGCACTCCACTGTCCGATCAGAGTGCGCCGCTGATGGTCCGTCAGGCCCTTGCCCACCTCGCCGACATGAATCCGGAACAGGAGATCATTCGCGTCGATCGAACTCACATCCTCGATCGACTGTTCGGTCATGACACGGCGCATAATATAGGCGAAGTTGGAGATTTGGTTGCGCATAGAAAACTGTTGCCGATCCGCCCGCAGGATGGCAAACAAAGCCATGGCGTCACGAACCGACTGATTCTCGATCCTGCCGAGATACGCGAGGACCGGCAGTGAAGGCGTCAGCCACCGGCCATCGTTGGACGGATCGAAGCAGGTCTGCGGCGCGCTAGCGATCACGGGGCTAATAATTTTCGCCAACTCCGTCAGGTTCGTTGGCACGGCGCGCGGACCGCGCACTCCCTGCTGCGGCAGCCCCTTCTGAATGCGCCAAGCGACTACGCCGGGTCCCATTGCGTGCTCATTCCACCGAGGCAGGCAGCGCTGAACAATCCGGCGATTCGGGATGACTCCCTCCTGCCACAAGGCCTCGCAAAGAGGTGTCAGCACATCGTTGGGAAGTGCGCGGTTTCGCGGCCACGTGGGCCCGAGATCCGCCTGAATCCGCTCTGCGATCTCCTGGGAGGTCATTGGTACACTCCCGTCAGCAGCGCCAATTCTGGGTCCTCGCCATGGCCGGCAGTGGACTGTTCGACAGGCTGGAACGGCGACAGCGCCGCGGGGTCTTTCTTGATTGCCTCCTCGCGCTTCTTCATGGCGGCGTGGATAGTCGACAGTGTGGTCGTGACGAAGCTGGCGTCCCGGGTTACATGCTCATACGCTTTCAGCGTTCTCTCCGCAGTGCGCCAGTCCATATACTGGACCAGTTCCGCCTTGCGTCTGAGGGTTTCGTTTTGGTCCTTTGATGTCTTTTCGATCATGCGCAACGCGTTCGTTACGAACCAATGTCTTGCCAGATGCGGGCTTGCGTGGATACCGGCCGCACGCAACGCCGGCGTCCAGTGTCCGCGCCGGAAAATCTTAGCTCTCATCGGAGTGCCGCGGTCAGTGAGGAACAGCGGAACCCTTCCCAGCGCCTCAGCGTCCAGCTTTTCGAGGTCGTTCAGTGTAAGCCCTCGCCGGTCATGAGCGCGGCGGCCCTCGGTTTCGTCGTCAAAGTAACGGCGACACAATTTCGCGGTCGCCGATGAGACAACCAGCCTCTTTGTTCTAATCCCGAAACTTCCTTTGTTTCGCGCCACAAACTGATTCATGAACTGACTCACCGACCAGTCCTGCGCCGTCAGGTCGAGAATCTCACTGATGCGGGCGCCCGATTCGAACAGCATTCTGACCACGCATAGTTCGCGCAGTCCCCACCCGAACTCCTTCCCAGCGCTGTAAACGAGGTGCGGGAAGTCGGGATCATCGATGGTTCGTGGTATCCACTCCCGGTCCACGCAGCGGAAGAAGTTGGCTGAAAGTCGAATACCGAACGGCGGGTCCACGCCACTCAGCGACGGCATCGGATCTCGTCCTTCGACGGATCGCACCGCTTGCCGATAGCCATTACGCAGATCAGTCCTGATCTGGTCCATTTGTTCTTGGAGCAATGGATTCGCGTGCCCGTAGCCGTCGCTCGATATCAGATGATCGTAAAAGCGCCGAAGCGCGGCGAGCAGAATACGGATGTTGATTCCCGTCTCGCGGGTCTGACAAACATACGTGACCTTCACACCCAGGCGGTCGGCCCTGGTGGTCAACTTGCACTTTGCCGCGACGGTTAGATATTCCCGCAGTACGTTCCGCACTTCTGAAGGCGGCCCGAAGAGACTCCAGCGATTCCGGAGTACGATATCATCGCTCTGCGCCCAATCGAAGGCGGCAAGCACTTCCCGCATGTAGATCGGCACGGAGGATGGCGATAGGGACTTCAGTAGATCGTTCGCGAACAGGGTCAAGGGCACGTCGGGCAGGCCGTCAGCACGTACAACCTGACACTGATGGCCGAGATTCGGAGTGAAAACTAGTTTCATCACGGAACGCTCCTCTCAAGTAAAGCCGCGGTTTACGCCTTCCGGCGCGTGACGCAACGCCAAGGCCGGGAGAGACGAAATGATGCTGACGACGTCCGTCCACCGGTTACTGAACAGGAGCAAGGAGCGCGGATAACGAGTGCATCCGATAAAACATTTTCACTATGGAATGTCGCCACATAAAAAGTAGCCGTTTTTTGAGAGGTTTGCAAGAGAAATTTGCAACGTCCCTTATCGGGCCAATGTGACCCTTGTGCAGAGGAGTCAGGGGTCTGGTATTGAGCGCCAATGGTTCCGGATCGAGAATCTGCGCAATCTGCCGATATGCTGGTGAGGCCGGGAGCAGGTCCTCTATCGCGTCGAGGGGCAAGCCGGCATAGGACAATTCGGCGGCGCCGCTCGGCGGAACCAGAAGTTGAGCGGCACCAGGCGCCAACAGGGGCAACATCTCATATTGGCGCCCCTGCCCGACTAATTGGTTCCGGCAGTATGAAATGTCTGCGTCCCGCGTCCGATCGCGTTCGCGTCGCGAGCGTGCAACGGCAAACACCACGATCTGCTTATATCGAACGCACTCGGGCGATCCGAACCGGAATATCTGAACGTTGCGAAAGTGTGAGGCTAGGATCTGCGCGCATCCTGCAAGCTGCGGGGCCGGCAACACGTAGACTAGGGCACCGCCAGGAACGAGCCAGCGAGCAAAATGCGAAAGGAACAAAACCTCGAAGCGTCGGTTGCCCGATTCCCCGAACTCGTCGTCGAAAGGCGGTTATATTAGCGAGCGCGCGTATGTGTATGATACAGAGCCCGTGTTTACGGTCATTTGGTGCACATGCATAAAGGGAAGATCGTAAGCATATGAAGGGGCGGACAACTCAGGTCGATAACTATCGATCGCCGAAGCCCAGTTCGTTCCCACCGAAGGTAGCACTTTGTCGGCTAGCGATCATGGTCGCTATCCAGGATGCAACGGACTTTGTCGCGCGTGCGCTGCGAACAGGT
>JBEKNN010000360.1:0-8179 GCA_049522755.1 Bryobacteraceae bacterium
CACAAAGGCACACTAAATATTATGGAAGCCCAAGTATTCGACTCCGCTAATTCGTTGGCGGCAAAGGTTGTCGGTGCATCCATGCAAACGCAAGTCGCTTTGGCCCTAATACCAACTTGTATTGCCGACTATCTGCTCGAAATCCCAGCTACGGAATGCGTCTACGTTCAGGCCAACGATGGAATGGTTCAGGTGTGGACCATTGTAGATGCTCCCGAAGAGTCTGTATTTGACGCCATCTATGCTCGTGAAAAAGATCTTATTGATGAATTTAAGCCCATAAGATTCGACTTCCATGTTATCGCTCGTGAGGGACGGCAACTCCGCTCAATTATAAGCTTGTCATGTCAGGGGTGGCGGAAAACTGCCTAGGACATAACTGTGTCCAGTAAAGACGAGCACCTAGACAGAGCGCAAGACAATGAAGCGCACTAGCAAACTCCTTAGACCTGAATGCGAATATCAATGTTGATTGGGCGATAACGATTCTGTTTTGTGCAGCATTGCACTACGTTGACGCCTTTCTGGCTGTGAAGTCCCATCATCCGCCGAATCATGATTCGCGCGATAGCGAAATCCAAACGAACGGCAGCTTATCAGTGATCTATAGTGATTATAGAAGACTAAAAGACAGAAGCATTGCAGCGCGGTATGGTTGCGCCAATTTCCACAGGAACCAATTTCCTCCAATTAAGGCCAAATTTGAAAACATAAAGTTACACATACTGGCCAAGCTACATTAGGAACTGACTCTCAAGATTACCCCTGCGCGATTATGTTTCCTGGCGTAACTCGGAGCGCCGCGTTAAGGTTCTTGCCGGTGAGTTGATCCCAAGTAAGTCTCTTACCAAACCACATTCGAGCAAAGCTGAACGAACCCTATCCGGGTCTCACTCAGCCCCTTCATAGGATTTCAGCGCATCGGTGAACGGGGCCGGCCGAGCCGGGCAACACATGCTTTCTTGGCAGGCGCAAGGGTGAATAGGTATTCGAGGGTCTCTTTCGCTCCGCGATTTAAGCGCCGGGCGTGACGGTTGATAATCGCGATGTCCCTGCGATCCCGACGCGACTGTTCCAAGCGAGCAAGATATACTAGTGCAGTCCGCTCCAGAAAGCGGACCGGTTGTAGCCGACCGGTCAACCCGCTAGAGTCGCTTTCGCCATACCTCAAATAGCGACGACAGCGACTGCGCGGCCAGAAGCCCTGACGAGCCTTTTTATGTCGTCCGGATCGTCTGTGAGAATCGTAGCCTTTTGGCGAAGGGCCGTCGTTACCACAACGGCGTCAACGACATCTGCCGTTCTGGTCATGCCTAACAGCCGTCCCGCTTCGTGCGCCTCGCTCTCGCCAAGAGGAACGACCGCGCACCCACTCAAGAAGCGCCGGAGTTGGGCTTGTTGCGGGGACCGGCTGACCTGTGCGGCCACGGGCGCAGGAACCAATGCAACAACGCCAAATTCCAAACGGGCCTTGTGTTCGGCCCACGCTCGCCGCTCGTTTCTATCGGCGGCCACGAGCACGGCGGCGTCGTAGACAACGGTGCTCACGCCGGACGCCGGACCGTTCGCGGCGTTCGGAGCTGCGCCCGCACGTTTCGGCGAGCTTCGTTCATCTCTTCCGCGGTGAAGCGCCCGTGCTGCGCTTCCCACAGGGCGACCGCCGCCAAACCAGCCCGCCGCTGAAGTGCCTGGCGCGCCGCAGCGGTCATCCAGGCCGAGACGCTTACCCCGTCGCGGGCTGCCGCCGCGAGGATGTTATCGTGAATGTCAGGCGCTACAGTGATGGCTAGCTTCGGTGATGGATTGCCGCGTGGCATACAAAGTATCCTACTACAGTATGATACCGCGCGGAGGCCGTAGCGAATCGTGGGGAGGGTCGCTCAAAACGATTCCTGGCGAGAACAGCCCTTCCGCCCAGTAATCAGCCAAAAGTTCTCTCGACACGGTGCTCTTGCGGGATAGATCCTGGCTTAGTGGCGTAGCGTTTACCTATCGCCAATATGCGACACAAGATCGCCCAAGATACCCCCCTTATCGAGGGTAGCTCCGGGATCCTCAGGCCGCGCGGTAACAACTATCCGCCGCCTACTCTCGGAACAGAAAAGATCTTCCGCCTCAAACGCACCTCACACTCTCTCAGCTTGAATCCAACATCCGCAAGAAACTGAGTCCGGCTGAGGCCGACAACATTGTCTTGGCCTTCCCCCAAAACGGTTAAGCACCCAAGTTCGAAGGCGACAACAGGCGGTGAGGCGCCGGCGGGAAACCTCAGCGAGCAGTCGGGCGCGAACCCCCATCGCCGCATCCCCTGGCATTGCTGCGCCGACTCGCAGGGCGCCGTATGCGCGCACACTCCATCAGATGTTCGAAGCGGCCGGGAGCCTCGGACCACGTAGATCGCCGCGCGAGAAATTCGTTCCGCACGCGTGCGTGGTCACGGCACCGGAGCCGTTTGAGGTTTGAGCAGGCCGGGGAGCTGCTCGCTGGCATGGCCCAGCGCACGGGCCAGACTCAGTTTAGCCAGGTTGTGGGCGAAGACGCTGTTGATCAGGTCCAATTGCGCGCTGGAAACTGTCTCCTGCGCTTGCACCACCTCCACCGTATTGATCACCCCGGCTTCCATGCGCGCGCGGCTCATCTGCAGGGATTCCTGCGCAACCTGCAGATTCTTACTCGCGACCTCGAACTGTCCGGCGGCGGCTTCCAGATCGAGACAGGCTTGGCGCACTTCGGCTTCGATCTGCCCGCGGGCGTCGTCCAACTCGGCCTGGCGCTGCGCCAGCACCGCTTCGGCCTGAGCGATGTCGCCCGCCGTTCGGCCGCCTTGCCACAGCGGAATGCTGAGCGTGCCGACCACGGTGAAGGCTCCGTGCGATTGGGACGGGTTAGTGCCGATCACTTCGTAGTCCGCGGTGACCGCGACCGAAGGCAGGCGCTCGGCGCGCGCAGCCGACAGGGCCTTGGCGGCTGCCTCCACCTGAGATTGGGCGGCTTTCAGGTCGGCCCGCTGTTGGACGGCCTGGGCCACGGCGGCATCCACATTCGGCAGCGGGGCCGGGCTGAAGGCGAAGTTATCGGTGAGCTGATAGCCGGCATTAGGCGGCAATCCGGTGAGCCGCGCCAGATTGATCTTCTGTTTCGCGAGATCGTTGCGCAGGGTGATGATCTGCTGTTGCTGAGTGAGCGTCTTCACCTGGCTTTGGTCGACGTTGAGCTTCCCCAGCACGCCCTCTCCGTGTTGTTCGCTGGATTGATGGAAAACGGCATTGGCGGTGTCGAGTTGGGCTTGCGCGGCGTCCATGCGGGCTTGGGCGGCCAGCGCCTGCAGATAAGCGCCGCCCACTGCCAGCGTGATGAGGTCGCGCGCATCCTGCAAGCTATATTGGCTGGCGCGGGCGGTGGCTTTGGCGGAGCGGTAGTTATCGATGGAGGTCAGGTTGGCGACTGTCTGGCTGAGGCTGGCCTGGAGCGTGAAGTAGTTGAACGGGCCCACGATGGTGGGAATGCGAAAGCCGGGGACGCTGACGCGCAGCCCGAGCGCGGCGAGATCGGTTTGCTCCACGTTTTCGTTCAGGCTGCCGTTGAGGTTCGGCAGCAGAGCGCTGCGGGCAACCGTCACCTGTGCGCTGTTTTGACGTACGGTATGCGTCAGCCCGACAGCGCCCAGGTTGTAGGCCAAACCGCGCTGCAGCGCCTCCTGTAGCGACAGCTTACCGGAAAACGGCATGGCCGTGGTGCTGCGCGCGCTGCCGCTATAGGGTCCGGAAATCTGCACGGTGGGGTTTAGCGTATTGACGCTGGTAGTGGTCCCCGGCACGGGCTGTTCGGTGGCGCCCACCGAGCCGCCGTTGTTGTTGCGGCCCGACGCCGGCAAAGCGACGGCGGACGAAGCGCTGGCGGACGAACTGCCGCTGGGCGAAGGCTGCGCGAGGGCGCTGCCCGCGCCCGCCAGGACGATAAAAAGTAGAACGCTGGCGAATGGTTTCATGGCACCTCTTGTCATTTCGAAATGGTTACCAATTTGCGCATGGCGGTCACCAACTGGCGCTGTTGGGCCGCGGAAAGCGCCGCCAATTGCTGCGCCTCGGCGCGTTGGGCGCGTGGCAGCGCACGGGTGAACAAGCGGTCGCCGGCCTCGGTGCGCTGCACCCATTGAATGCGGCGGTCGCGCGGGTTGCGCTGGCGGCGCAGCCAGCCGCGGCGCTCCAAGCCGTCGAGCACCGCCACCAGGGAACTGGGGTCGATGCCGCAGAGCCCGGCAATCTCATGCTGCGGGACGTTGCCCGGGCCGGCGATCGCCAGCAGCCAGAACTCGCGCGCGCGCAGTTCGAGCGGGGCCAGCGCGCGATCCAGGCGGCGGCGCGCCTCCAGCCAGATCTTCCAGTTGCAATACCACAATCCGGGCGCGGCCGGATCCCATGCGGCGGTTACCTTGGCTGCGGTCTTGGTGGCAGCGGCGCGCGCCATGGTTACAAGGTCCGCCGGAACAGCAGCGTCGCGCCCGTCAACACCACCGTCGAGGTCAGCACCAGCGCGAAGATATCGCCGGTAATCGCGGTTATGCCCACGTCCTTGAGCAGCAGCGTGCGGAAGCCATGGACGGCATAGGTGAACGGATCGCACTCCGACATCCACCGCAGCCACTTGGGGAAGCCGGCGATGGGATAGACGGCCCCGCTGGGAAAAAACAGCAGCGTGTTCAGCACGCCGAAAATGGCGCGCGGCACCAGCGGGTCGCTGATGCGCGCCATGATAAAGAACATCATGCCGATCAGCGCGATGGAAGTGAGCACCACCATCAGGGTCAGCTCAAGCAGGCGCACCGGCTCGAAGAAGTCGGAGACCCGCGCCACCATGGCCCCCAGCACCAGCACGGTCTCGCCCGCCAGCACCGCCTTGATCACGCCGGACAGGTTGAAGCCGAGAATCAGCTCCCATTTGGTGATCGGCGTCACCATGTAGCCTTCGTGCAGGCCGCGCGACTTGTCGTCGATGAACAGCATGCCTCCGCCAATCATGGCGGTGACGAAGATTGCCAGCGCCACCGAACCGGGCAGTAAATACTTGATGTAGTCGATGTAGGGATAGACCTCGACCACGTCGAGCGCGGCCTGCGGCGGTTCGCGCGGCGGCACCTGGGGCGCGTTGATCGAAGCCACCAGAGAAGACATCTGGTCGCCCACCGCGCCCGCAACCGAGCGGTCGGTGTTGTCGGTGATCAGCGCCAGGTGCGGCTGGTGCTGTTCCAACAGGTCGCGGGAATAATGCTGCGGTATGATCAGAACCCCGCTCAGTACGCCCTTGCGCAGGTCGTTGAGGGCGGCGCCCTGGTCGTCGTAATCGATGGGGAGGAAAGTGCGCGCGTTGGCGCCCACGGCGCGGACCCGCTCCAGCACATCCACCGATTGCGGTCCGCGGTCCAGGTTAACCACGCCTAAGTCGACGTTCTTGATATTGCCGCCGAAGGCGTTGCCTAAAATGACCAACTGCACCAGCGGCAGCACCAGCGAGGCGAAGAGCAGCGCCGGGCTGCGGCGGAACTTGCGCATGTCGCGCTCGACCAGGGCCAAGGCTCGCTTCATTGTTTATCGCCTCTGCGGGTCATTGTGGATCGCCTCTCCGGCTCATTATTTACCGCCTCTGCGGGTCATTGTGGATCGCCTCTCCGGCTCATTGCGGATCGCCTCTGGCTCATCGTGGACCCCCTTGTTTCCCCCGGCCTGCCGGAACGGGGGGGGCGGCCGTCTCCGCCAGCCCGTGGCCGGTGTAATGCAGGAATACGTCGTCCAGACTGGTCGATTGCACCGACAAGCCTTTTAGCTCGAGGTTGTGTCGGCGCGCCAGATCGAGCAACTCTTGCGCCGAAGCCGGGCCGCGGTCGCTCGAGATCCGATAGGTGGACGAGCCCAGCGCCAGCACCGACTTGACTGCCGGCAACTGTTCCAGGTCGGCGGCGCCGTGCGGCAGATCGGGCTCGAACTGCAGCTCGATGCGGCTGGCGCCGGGTACCGAGGCTTTCAGCGCCACCGGCGTGTCCAGCGCAACAATGCGTCCGCTGTCGACAATGGCCACCCGGTCGCAGAGGCGGTCGGCCTCGTCCATGTAATGCGTGGTGAGAAAGAGCGTGCGGCCCTGCTGGGCGCGCAGGTGCGTGATCATCTCCCAAACCGAAATGCGCGAGGCCGGGTCGAGGCCGGTCGTCGGCTCGTCTAGAAACAGGATTTGCGGGTTGTGCACCATGCCGCGCGCAATCTCGAGGCGCCGCCGCATGCCCCCCGACAGTGTGGCGGCAAGGGCATTGGCGCGGTCGGCGAGGCCGACGGCTTCGAGCAATTCCGCTGTGCGCTGGCGGCGACGCGCCCCGGTGATGCCGTACAGGCGGGCGTGAATGCCCAGATTCTCGGCGCAGGTGAGTTCCGGGTCGCTGGTCATGTTCTGCGGAATCACCCCAATGTTTTCGCGCACCGCGTTGGGGTCGCGAATCACATCGTGCCCGGCCACAATCGCCGTGCCGCTGCTGGGCGGAACCAGCGTGGTCAACATGCGGATGAGCGTACTCTTGCCCGCGCCGTTAGGTCCCAGCAAGCCGAAGATCTCGCCGACCGGTACCTGGAAGCTGACGTTATCCACCGCCAGCAGCGCGCCAAAGCGCTTGCTGATGCCTTGGACTACAATCGCGGCGCCGTCTTGGGATTGGCCTTGCGCTTCCATACCGGCTAATCCTTCCCGGTGTCTTTCGCGGAGCTGACCGGCGGAGGCGGCGGCAATGCCGGCACCGGCAGCATTACCCAGGCGGTCATGCCCAGCGCGAGCCTGCCCTCGGGATTGGCGACGCGCACGCGTATGGCAACCGTCTTGATGTCGCGCTTGGTGCGGCTGACGTCGCGCTGCGTGGCGAAATCGGCTTCCACCGCTTTGTAGATCACCGGACCGCTAATCTCGGCGCCCGAGGGCAGGCGCACCTGCAAAGTCTGTCCCATCGCGATCAGATCGGCGTAGGTTTCCTCCACGTCCGCGTCTACCCAAGTGGAGCTCAAGTCGAAGAGCGTGACGATGGGGCTGCCGGGGTTCACTACCTCGCCTTGCCGTGCGGCACGCAGCGTTACGATGCCGCTGGCCGGCGCGAAAATCCGGGTCTGGCCGAAGCGCGCCGTAGCGGCGGCGGCATTGGCCTCGGCCTGCGCCTGGGCGGCGCGCAACGCGTCGGTCTGCCGCTGCTGTACGGGGACTTGCCTCTGCTCCTGCCCGGCTTCCGCCAGCGCGGCCTGCGCCGCTGCCACGGAGCGCTGCGTTGCCTCCACCCCGGCTTCCGCCGCAGCCTCGGCGCGCCGTATCGCGTCGGCGCCGGCTTGCGCCGCCTGTTCGTTGGCCTTGGCGGAATCGAGATCGGTTTGGGCCGTGACCAAATCCTGCGGCGGGTTGATGTCCCTCTGCACCAGCGGCCGGATGCGGTTGAAGTTGTCCTGGGCCTTGGCCACCGCCGCCTGGGTTTGCGCCACCTGCGCCTGCGCCTGCCGCAGCTGGGCTTGGGTTTGCGCCACTTGCGCCTGCGCCTGCTGCAGCTGGGCTTGGGTTTGCGCCACCTGCGCATCCGCCTGGCGGACTTTCGTAGGCAGCGTATTTTCCAGCAACTCCGTCTGGGCCACCGACTGCTGCGCGCTGGCGCGGGCTTGGGCGATGGCGTGGCCGGCGGCGCCCTGGTCGGCGCGCAACTCGTCCTGGTCGAGCACGGCAATCAAGTCGCCCGCCTTAACCCACTGCCCGTCGTCCACTGTCAGGCTCACAATGCGGCCAGTGATTTTGCTGCTCACCACCACTTCGTTGCCATCCACAGTGCCGGTCAGGACGAGCGTCTGCGGACGCGGACGCTGCTCCCACCAGATCGCCAAAGCGATGGCCGCAATCGCCAACAGAAGGATCGCTCGTTTCATGCGAAAGACCTCATTCGGTGAAAAGCCAACTACATTGTAAACCAAATCATTGTGAACTCAAATCAAATTCCAGCAGCGCAGAATTCCGCCTGGCGGCGTCCGGAGCTAACGCTTATGAATACGTGTGCGCGGCAATCGGCGCCCAAGCTGCGATCGATGTCTGTCGGATTGGCGGACGAGATGCGACCGCGGCGGTGGCGCCGGACTCACCGGGCGTCAGAGGCGGACGCACTCATCGGCGCGGACCG
>JBEKNN010000361.1:0-8150 GCA_049522755.1 Bryobacteraceae bacterium
CGGACTTAGAGCTAGAGTGAGAGAGACAGAATCCATTGGCGGAGAGTTTATAAGCTTAGCAGCTTGCGACAGGGGGGCCGGCGGCTGGTGGTTGTGTCCGTTGGCAACACGTGAAAGTTGCGTTGACCGCGGATTGGTCTCGGTTTTACCGGCCGCATTGGATCCCAATAGCAGAGGACGCCGTCCGTATGGGGATGCAATATGAACTCTCGATTTGGACGAAATGGAGACTGGCGGCGCGAGCATTGCTTAATGGTTGAAACCTCGACACAGCCGTTTCAGGTTTAATTGGCAACCTTAAACCCAAGCGCTTAGGAATGTTGTTAGTATTGGTCTAGTGCCGACGGTTCTCCGGGTTGACGGACTGCGGGTTGTGATCTATCCAAACGATCATCGACCGGCGCATATTCATACGATTGGTGAGCACGAAGCAGTTTTCAATCTGAATTGTCCGGCAGGGCCGCTAGAACTCCGGGAGAACTATGGATTCTCCAGGCGGCAGATCGGGCGCATGGCGGCTGTCCTGGTCGATCACCTCGACGTGTTGTGCCGCGCCTGGGAGCAAATTCATGGCATTGCGTGACGATTTCGAATTGGCGAACCGGCGGGCTAAGAACCTGGAAGGAAGAGTTCCACGGGTAGTTGCCGCGCATTACGATCGCAAGACCGGGCGGGTGGCGATTCAACTCAGTTCCAAGCTGATTGTGAGCTTTTCGCCCGGCGATGTAGAGGGACTGGAAGACGCCAAGCCCTCACAGCTTAGCGAAATAGAAATCAGCCCGTCCGGCTTCGGCATCCATTTTCCGGCTTTGGATGCAGACCTCTACGTGCCGACGCTCTTGGAGGGTCTTCTGGGCTCAAAGAGGTGGATGGCGGCCAGGTTAGGTCAGATCGGCGGCCAATCCAGAAGCAGGCCGAAAAAGGCGGCTTCCGCGGCAAATGGCAGATTAGGCGGAAGGCCCAAGAAGGCCTTGGGACGGTAAGGCCGGCCGCCGCAAACGGCATGCAGACCCGTTGAACCCGATTCTCAGGCTCTACAATCAGAGAGGATGCATCGCTTGTTGCCACTGCTCTTTGCCGCCGTTATTTTAGACGCCATGCCGGACGCTATGCCAGACCTCGCTCAACTCGAACAGATGACCCGCCGCTTTGCGCCTGTGACGCTGCACTACGACGAGTCGCGGCTCTCGCCGGGCGACCGGCAGGCGCTGGCGAAACTCACGCAAGCGGGGCGAGTGATGAATCTGGTCTTCCTGGATCAGCTTTGGAAGGGCGACCGAGCGCTCTATGAGCAGTTGCCCAGGGATTCGTCGCCGCTGGGCAAGGCGCGCACGCATTACTTCTGGCTGAATAAAGGTCCGTGGTCGGACCTGGATGGCCACACGGCGTTTCTGCCGGGGGTGCCGGAGCGCAAGCCGCTGGGCGCGAATTTCTATCCCGAGGACATGACCCGCGACCAGTTCGAAGCCTGGACCAAGGGTCTCCCGAAGCCGCAGCGCGAACAGGCGGAGGGCTTCTTCACCGTGATCCGGCGCGATGCCGGCAAGCATCTGACGGCGGTTCCCTACAGCGAGGCGTATGCGGCCGATCTGCATCACGCGGCGGCGCTGTTGCGCGAGGCCGCGGCCCTTACCACCAATGCATCGTTGAAGAAATTCCTGACGCTGCGTGCGGATGCGTTCCTTTCCAACGACTATTACGCGAGCGACCTCGCGTGGATGGATCTGGACGCGCCGCTCGAAATTACCATCGGTCCCTACGAAACTTACAACGACGAGCTTTTCGCATACAAGGCGGCATTCGAAGCCTACATCACGATTCGCGACGACCAGGAAACGGACCGGCTGAAGATGTTCGCCGCGCACTTGCAGGAAGTGGAAAACAATCTGCCCATGGATGCGCGCTACCGCAATCCGAAGCTGGCGGCGTCGGCGCCGATTCGCGTGGTGAACGAAGTCTACGCCGGGGGCGATGGCGCGCACGGCGTCCGCACGGCTGCCTTCAACCTGCCCAACGATGAGCGCGTGGTCCAGCAGAAGGGCAGTAAGCGAGTCATGCTGAAGAACGTGCAAGAGGCGAAATTCGAGGTGAATTTGACGCCCATTGCGGCCCAGGTGCTGCCGGCGGCGGCGCGGCGCGACCTGAGCTTCGATTACTTTTTTATGCACATTCTGGCGCACGAGCTCAGTCACGGGATTGGTCCGCACCAGATCGAGATTGGCGGCCGCTCCACGTCGCCGCGTCAGGAGTTGAAGGAGCTTTACAGCGCCATCGAAGAGGCCAAGGCCGACATCACCGGTCTCTTTATGCTGCAATTCCTTTTCGACCGCAACCTGCTGCCGCACGGCGCGAACGCGGAGCGCGAGTTATACACTACGTTTCTGGCGTCGGCGTTCCGCTCGCTGCGCTTTGGATTGGTGGAAGCGCACGGCAAGGGCATGGCGATGCAGTTCAACTATCTCACCGATAAGGGCGCGTTTGTGGCCCACGGAGACCGTACGTTTTCGGTAGATGACGCTAAAATCAAAGGCGCGGTGCGCGACCTCACGCACGACATTCTGACCATCGAAGCGCAGGGCGATTACGCGGCGGCCAAGCGCATGCTCGACACGTTGGGAGTCATCCGGCCGCCGATGCAGCGGGCTATCGACAACTTGAAGAGCGTTCCGGTGGATATCGATCCGGTGAACGAAAACTGAATGCCGGAACCTGCCATTGTTGCCCGCGAGCTGCGCAAAGGCTACGGGTCGAAGCTCGCGGTGGACGGCCTCAATCTCGAGGTGCCGCGCGGATCGTTCTTTGGCTTTCTGGGGCCGAACGGCGCTGGCAAATCGACCACCATTCGCATGCTCACGGGGCTGATTCCGCAGGACTCGGGGTCGATTGAAATTCTGGGCTACAAGCTGCCGGAGCAGGAGTTGGAGATCAAGCGGCGGATCGGGCTGGTGCCGGACGAATCGTTCCTGTTCGACCGGCTCACGGGCATGGAGTTTCTGGAATTCGCCGGGCGCATGTACGGCTTGCCGCGCGCCACCGCGGTGGAGCGGGCGCATGGGCTGATGCACCTGTTCGAGCTGGCGGACGACGGCAAGATTATCGGCGAGTATTCGAAGGGTATGCGGAAGCGCGTGGCCATGGCGGCGGCGCTGATTCATCATCCCGATTTATTTCTGATGGATGAGCCTTTCGAGGGCGTCGACGCGGTGGGCGCGCGGCTGATGAAGGACATTCTGCTCGACCAGGTGCGGCGCGGCGCAACCATCTTCCTGACCAGCCACGTGCTGGAGGTAGTGGAGCGGCTTTGCGACCGTGTGGCGATTATCGACCACGGCAGAATTGTCATGTGCGGCTCCATGGAGGAGCTGCGCGCCGGCGGCGCATCGCTGGAGGACGCATTCGTGCGCATCGTGGGCGCAGACCGGCAGATGGAACGGCTGGACTGGCTATGATCGCCGCGATTCTGCGCGCCCAGTTTCTCAGTATGCGGTGGGGCCGCGGCAAGGGCAGCGTATTTCGATTCGTGCCGCTCACCATTTGGTATCTGTTTTGGCTGGCGGCGGCGGTGTTCGCGTTCGTCCTGGCGAGGGAAGCGAACTTAGCCTCACTTCGGCTCGACCTGGCGATCGGCTTTCTCGGCGTCACGGTTTACTGGCAGTTCATGCCTATGCTCTCGGCCAGCATGGGCATGGGGCTCGACCTGCGCAAGCTGCGGATCTATCCGGCCGTTCACCGCGAGCTGTTCCTGGTGGAAGTGCTGTTATGCTTCGCCACCGCGGTTGAGATGCTGCTGGTGATTGCGGGCGGCGTCGCCGGACTGCTGGCGAACAAGGAGGCCGGCGGATGGGCGTTGGCGCCGCGAATACTCGCGCCGGCGTTGATCCTGATTCTGTTCAATGCGCTGTTGGCATCCGGGACGCGGAGCCTGCTGGGGCGCTTGCTGGCGCGGCGGAAAATTCGCGAAGTGGTGATCCTGATTACCACTTGTCTTTGGATGACGCCGCGGATCTTCATGCAATTGCACATTCATCCCAAGTGGTTGGGCCCGGTGGAGCAGGCGCTGCGCGGCCCGGTATTTCCGTGGAGCGCCGCGGCGGCGGCGGCGCTGGGCGATTGGACGCCGTTCCTGACTCTGGGCGTGTGGCTGCTGGCCGCGCTGTGGTTCGGCCGCTCGCAGTTCGAGCGCAACCTGCACTACGACGCCATTGCCGCGCAGGCGATGGTAGTGAGGAAGGATGCCTCGCGCAGACGTTCCGTGGGCGAGGCCTTCTTCGCGTTGCCGCGCCTGCTGTGGCGCGATCCGCTGGCGGCGATTGTGGAAAAGGAGCTGCGCTCGCTGGTGCGCACGCCGCGCTTCCGCATGGTCTTCGTGATGGGTTTCACTTTCGGGATTCTGGTTTGGCTGCCCGTGGTTGCAGGCGGCGCCGGCGCGCAGCACCCCGCCGGGTCCAGTTACTTTCTGGTTTTCGTGTGTATCTACGCGCTCACCATGCTGGGGCCGGTGACTTACTGGAATTGCTTCGGCTTCGACCGTGCGGCCGCGCTCTTTTACTTTGCTGCGCCGCAGCCGATTTCGCAAGTGTTGATCGGCAAGAACATCGCCGCGATGGTGTTTGTCTATCTGGATGTGACCATCCTATCGGCCGTAGTGGGCTCTTTCCATCTGACAGCCGGCTGGGGACAAGTGGCGGAGACGCTGCTGGTGGTAGGGATTTGCGCGGTATATATGTTAGGGCTGGGTAACATGTCGTCGGTGAATTATCCGCGCCCGTTGAATCCTGAGAATGTCTCGCGAGGGGGCACTTCGGGCCGCTCGCAAGGATTACTGCTGTTGTTCTATCCGGTGGCGCTGCTGCCGGTGTTTCTGGCGTATCTGGCGCGATGGGCGCTGAATAGCGAGTTAGCGTTCCTGGTAGTGCTGGCGATCGCGGCAGTCATCGGCGGGGTAGTGTATTGGATAGGTCTGGACTCGGCGGTAATAGCGGCAAGAGCGAAACGGGAGCAATTGTTCACGGCGCTGACTCAGAGCGAGGGACCGATCGCCTCGGAGTAGGGAGCAAGCGAAAGCATACTCTACCTGTGACTCGGAATCAGATACCCCTTGCGCGCCAGCACCTCGGCATTCGGGTAGCGGCTTTTGGCGCCGGCCGCAAGCTCTAACGTCACCTGCCGCGCGGCGCCGGGCTTATCGACGGGCATGGCGTAGTAGATGCTATAGCGCTTGCGCATGCGGCGGAGCATTTCGCGGAACGTGTGGCCGGGGTCGTCGGCGTTCACGGTCTCGCCACCGGTCTTTTGGGCGGCGCCGAGCATGTCCTCGGAGCTCAGGCCGGGGAAGGCGCCGGCTTCGCGGGTCCGGATAATCAAGCCGCAAAGCAGCACGTCCGATTCCCACATGCGCTTCACCACTTCCTTCTCGCTGGCGGACAACTGGCCGAAATTGTCGGTGAAAATCAGAATCGCATGGCGGCGGTGCGGGTCTCCATGCTGCGCGAAATACTTCGCGCCATCCTCCACGGCTTTCAGGATGTGGGTCCCGCCGCCGAAGCGGACATCGACAATGCGGCCTACGGATTCCTCGGCTTCCTGCAGGTCGCCGTTGAAAGGCGCGATGAGCGACGCGGTGGTGTTGAAATTGGCCACGGCCACGCGGTCGCCCTTGTGCAGCTCGGACAGCGCGGTGTGCGCGGAGGCTGCCAGACGCCGCATGCTGGGCAGCATGCTGCCGCTGGTATCGAAGAGCAGCAGCAGGTCGAGCGGCTCTTCGTCTTGCGTGCAGTAAAGGATGGACTGCGGCTTGCCGTTGTCGAGGATCAGGAAATCGTCTTTCTGTAAGCCTTCGACGATCTCGTGCGCGCGCGTCACCTGCGCATCCACACGCACCAGCGAAACGTCGGCGCGAAAGACCGGGTCCTGCGCGGAAAGCGCCGCGAGCGCGCACGCTGCCAATGCGAACAGGCGCGCGCTGGTGGGACAGACCATCGCCTTTGGCGGTCTGCCGGCAGCTTGACAGACGACAAAACCCGATCGTCCGTCCCACCTCTGCATGACACGCCGCCTACTGTTTCTGCTTGAGGACGTCGACCATTTCCTGCACTGAGGCGGCGCTCTTCTTCAACATGGCCATCTCATCGTCGGTCAACTTGACTTCGTAGATCTTCTCCACGCCAGCCGCGCCGAGTTTGACCGGCACGCCCACGTAGAGACCGTCGATGCCGTATTCGCCTTCGAGATAGGCGGAGCAAGGCAGAACTTTCTTCTTGTCTTTGAGAATCGCTTCGGCCATCTCGACGGCGGAGGCCGACGGCGCGTAGTAAGCGCTGCCAGTCTTGAGATATTTGACGATCTCGGCGCCGCCGTTGCGCGTGCGGTCCACAATGCGGTCGATGGTGGCCTGGTCCATCAACTCGGTAAGCGGGATGCCGGACACGCTGCTGAGGCGGACGATGGGAACCATGGTGTCGCCGTGGCCGCCCATCACCACGCCAATCACGTTTTCGACCGATACATTCAGCTCTTCCGCGATGAAGGTGCGGAAGCGGGCGCTATCGAGCACTCCGGCCATGCCGACGACGCGATTCTTGGGAAACTTCGCCGCCCAGAAAGCTGCTTGCGTCATGACGTCGAGCGGGTTAGTGACCACGATGACGATGCAGTTGGGCGAATATTTGGCCACCTGTTCGGCGGACGTTCGCACCACGTCGTTGTTCGCGAACAGCAAGTCGTCGCGGCTCATGCCCGGTTTGCGAGCCAGGCCCGCGGTGATGATGGCGATATCGGAATCGGCCGTGGGCGCGTAATCGTTGGCCCCGGTGATGGAAACATCGTAGCCCTGGACGGGCCCGGATTCCAGGATGTCGAGGCCCTTTCCCTGCGGTACGCCTTCGACTACATCGACCAGAACGACATTGGCCAGCTCTTTATCCGCGATGCGCAACGCGCAATTGGCGCCGACGTTGCCCGCGCCCACAACCGTAACTTTCTTTCGCAATGCAAGCTCCTTGGGGGTGAATGGAACTTCGATTATAGCCTGAGGGAGCCTGCGGGAAATGTTCTCTGGCGCGAGCGCTGGTAGCATGGGAGCAGCGATGTCTTCCCAACGAACCACTTTGCCGACTCCGGAGGAGTACCTGGAGATAGAGCGCCGGGCGGAACGGAAGAGTGAATATTTCCAGGGAGGGATGTTCGCGATGTCGGGCGCCAGCCGCCCGCACGTGCTGATCGTCGCGAATCTGGTACGGGAGTTGGGAAACTGGTTGGACACGTGGCCATGCGAGGTCTACTCGAACGACATGAGACTTCGAGTAGCGCCCAACGGGCTCTACACGTATCCCGATGTGATGGTGGCGTACGGCGAGCCTCAGTTTGCCGACGATCAAAGCGACACGCTGCTGAATCCCGTCCTGATCGTCGAGGTGCTCTCCGAATCCACGGCAGCTTATGATCGAGGCAGGAAATTTGAGCAATACCGCACGCTGCCCTCACTACGGGAGTACGTCTTGGTCGCTCAAGATGCGCCGCGCATCGAACAATTCACGCCCCAACCGGACGGCCACTGGCTGCACGCTGAAACCAGCGGCAGGGATGCAAGTATATACCTCGCATCGATAGACTGCGTGCTTCCCTTAACTAGAATCTACAACAAGGTCAACTGGCCGCCTGCGGAAAAAGCATGAGTTCCCGACCCTCGACATTGCTGACGCCGGCCGAGTACCTGGAGATAGAGCGCCGGGCTGAACGGAAGAGCGAATATTTCCAGGGCGAGATGTTCTTGATGGCTGGCGCCAGCTATGCCCACGTCTTGATCGTCGACAACCTAAACTATGAGTTAAAGCTGCGGTTGAAGGCCGGGCCATGCCGCGTACACTCCAGCGAATTGAGGCTTAGAGTGGCTCCAAACGGGCTCTACACCTATCCCGACGTGATGGTGATATGCGGCGGTCCTCAGTTTGCGGACGATCGCAGGGACACGGCGCTCAATCCGGTCCTGATCGTCGAGGTGCTCTCCGAATCCACGGATGCTTACGATCGAGACAAGAAATTTGACCAATATCGCACGTTGCCCTCACTGCGTGAATACCTTTTGGTCGCACAGGATGCGCCGCGCATCGAACAATGGATTCGCCAGCCGGACGATAACTGGCTGCGCGCTG
>JBEKNN010000362.1:0-8106 GCA_049522755.1 Bryobacteraceae bacterium
GAGACGGTCATCTGCGAAACGCCCAGGTCGCGGGCGATGTCTTTCATTCGAACAGGCAAGGTTCTTCTATTATTGACCGGTGGGCCGGCAAATATCCGGGCACGCGAATTGGCCGGGATCGAATTGGCCGGGATTGGGGAAAGCATCCCCCGGCCGCGCCAGTGATATAGTTTTGGCATTATGAAAAGAAATAGAATCTCGCGGGCTTTCGCTCTGACGGCGCTGGCGGCTGTCGTCATCGCTGTCGTTACAGCTATGGCAATCGGCGTCGCCAGCGCACAAAGCACCCAGCAGCCGGCCACGGCCGCTTCGCACGCGACGCTGGCTCCCCTTCCCTCGCCTATCGGTGCGCCGAAGCCGGGGCCGTCGACCGACGCTCCGTACGCCCCGCAGCCCATTCTGCAAGGCGGCGTGGTAATCACGCTTTATCCACCCGGATCGCCTTACCTCAAGATGGACCGCATCCGCGAGGCCGAGCAATACAATATGAGTCAGACCGTGCCCGGGCGAATCAACAGCATCGTCAACATTCACAACCCATCGATTGAAGTACACACGGTGGATCGCGGCCTCAATACCGGCGCTGCCGTGATACTGGCGGCGGGCGGCGGGCATAACACGCTGAACGTGGGCAGCGAGGCCGCCGATTTCGTTCCTTTCTTCTATAACTACGGCGTCACTACGGTCATTCTGCGGAATCGCCTGCGCCGCGACGGTTATAACCCGCAGACCGACGAGGTGTACGACGCGCTGCAGGCCGTCCGCATGGTTCGCGCGTACGCCAAAGAGTGGGCCGTCGATCCGAACAAGATCGGCATCATGGGCTTCTCGGCAGGCGCGGAATTAGCGGCTCCGGCGGCAGTGTTATTTCCGGACTTCGACAAAAAGAACAGCGACCCCAGCGACCCTCTGGCGGGAATCACCTCGCGACCCGACTTCGCAGGCATCATCTATCCCGGTCCATCGCCATTCGCCAAAAATCGCACGCCCCCGCCGATTCCGCGCAATGTTCCGCCCGCGTTCGTCGCCTGTGGCGGCTCGGGCGATCGCGTTCACGCGGTCTGGGCGATGGAGTATTTTTCCGCGATGCTGGCCCTCAGCGTCCCGAACATCGAGATGCACATTTACGGCGTTGGCCGCCACCCCGGCGACGCCTTGCCGGACGGCAGTCACCAGACCGGCGGCTTGACGGACCGCAACGATACGCCGTATGGTACATGGCAATACCGCTTCATCGACTGGTTCCGCGATCTGGGCTTCCTGCAGAAACCTGGCGTGGAAACCAAAGCGGCCAGGGATGTGGCTGCCTTCGTGAGCCAGCCGGCGCATTGAAGCGGCCGGGATAGAGGTGAATACTGCGTTGCGCCGGTGAATATCGGGCGAAGGCAACAGCGAACGGGTAGATGCTCTTTCAGGCAGATTCGAGAAGCTCCGTTCGATATTTCGGAGCGAGTGCAGCCGCCTTCGCTCTGAACTCTGCTTGTGCTGCAACATCAAGTTTGGGCGGAGGCGTTGTGCGGGTTGCGACGGGCACACCGACCTCCAGAAAAAATTCCTCCTGACCGGCAGGTGAACAGATACAAAGCATCCTCACCGGCCGAGAGGAAGAATTGTGAAACTGATGCGGCGCATTTGCCGGGACGTTGACCGTCTCGCCCGCGCGTAGCACCTGTTTCGCTCCACGAAAGGCAACGTCGAGTTCGCCTTCAAGCACGGTGAACGTCTCTTCGAAATCGTGACGGTGCGGGGGCGGTCCGCCACCGGGAGGTATGTGCATGTCGATCAGGCAAAACCGGCCCGCCGTGTCTTTGGCGGTGAGGAGGATGGTGTAGGTATCTCCTACCACGCCAATATGCGAGGTTTTCTGGTCGGTGTCCGGATGTATAACCGCGAGTTTACGCTGCGGGTCGTCAGGTGGGATAGCTGAAACGGGCTGCTTCGGTGAATTTGTGTTGTCGGCCATTTGTCGCTCCTGTCTATTGTCCCCTAGCCGAGATAAGCGCTAAGGGATCACCATGACCGGCGCTTGCCAAAACGCGGCCTTCTGGGCGGCCGGATCGAGCACTGTCACTTCGCAATCATATTCGCCCGGACGGAGCTTGCCGAGCGGGAAGCTGAGCTTCAACGGCAGCATGTGCGACTTCAGGTTCAATCCCTCTGTCACTGCCACGGGCGGCGTTTCCATTACCTTACTGGGTCCTTGAAAGAAGGTTACGTACATCAGGAGCGGTTGCGCCGTTGCCGCCGCATCGGGCTCGTAGGCTTGCAGATAGATGTACATGTCGCTCTTGCTGCTGAACACCCGCGTGACGCTCGGTATCAGCTTCTGCCCGTCCTGAACCAGCGGATTCACCGCCTGCGTAATCGCGGCTTTCTTGGCATTTCCCGCCGTGGCAATGGCCTCCGCCATGGACGCCCGTTGGCTGCTCAGCACCACCGAAGTGATGGGAACGCGCTGCGTTTCGCGGTCGAGATTGGGGATGGTGAATTTTCCCAGATACGTTCCAATCCTGCCCGTCTCGCTATCCCGCGCCAAGACTTTGATCTGATACGCCCCCGGCAGCAGGTTGTATCCAGTGTCGTACTCGATGGGCCGCTTGGACCATTCCGCGGCCGTCGCGTCGCTCAGTTTGATGTCCTTGTAGTCGCGCATATTCTGGATTGTCGTGCCGTGTGCGTCTTTGATCTCGCCGATGAAATCGATCAACGTGTGCTCGGCGCCGCGCTTGCGTGCCAGCGCTAGTTCGCTGCCGGGAATCTTCACCATAATCGGCGTGAAGTATTCGGCGTGGTTCTGGCGGAAATAATTGACTTCGAGTGCGATGGTCAACTCGGTCACCGGGTCGCCCATCATCAGCGCGTCCTCAAGCTGCCTTTCCTTATCCGCGGCGGTGAACTTGCCGAAAACCTTGCCGGCGTAATAGCCTTGCCGGTAATCCAGCTTGCCTTCGGCGTTATCGGTTAATGCGATTTTGATCCGCCGGTACTTGCCATCCAGCGTCGCGTTCGTCGTGTAATACCCGATGATGTAATAGCCTGTGATGGATTTTTCCGCCGCCACAATGCCGGCCGTCAGGTCATTGGAGTCGAGCATCGCCTTGCCGCCGGTGTCCGTCGCCAGCGTATAGAGCGTGTCCTGCGAGCGCTCGAAGTTCGTCATCACGGCCATGGCCGCCGCGCCCGTGTACATCCCGGCGTTGCCCTGCGAGCCTTTGGTCGCGTCGCCTAATGGCGGCAATGCCACCAGGCCGCGCGCATCGATGGGCCAGAAGGAAACACCGGAGCGAATGGCGTCGTTGATGGTGGCCCGCAACTGCGCTTGGTTATCGATACCGCTAAGCATCAACCCACCCGCGAAATAGATGAGCGACTTTTTCTCGTTCAGCGTGCCCAACATCTTAGCCGCGGTCTGCAGTGCGGCCAGCTTGCGATCTGTGTTGAAGATGGTGAACTCGGTGTCGTCCTGACCGAACGCCGCGCCGGTATCCGGCGCGCTGGCGTCGGGCGGCGAATCACCCGAATTGTCAGCTTCGCCGACGATTAGAGTCGCGATGATCGACTGTAGTCTCTCGCGGTCGCCGGTAAAATCCTGCAACACTTCGACGGCCGCGCCATTGTATTCCATGATGGCCATCAGGTCCGCCGGAGACATCCGGGTGCGGATAAACTTCTGCGCCGCATCGAGCGCGCGCAACTGATCGAGCACGCTCATGGACTTCATGTCGAAGTAGAGCGCCAGCAGACGGCGGTCTTTGTAGCGGATATCGCCGGGGCGTTCGGGCGCGATTCCGGTCTGGGTGAGCTGGAACAAGACGTCGGGCGCGGGAAGCGCCGCCGGCTGCGAACCGGACATGGAGGCTGATTCCGCCGTCTTATCTATGTCTTCAAAATCGAAGAATCTGATGGTCTGCGGTTTGCCGTCTTCGGTGACGATGAAGTCTTCCTTTTTCAGACCTTCTATGGTTTTGCCCTTCTTGTCTTTTACCGATACTTCCTCGACGATGAGTTGCGTGCTGGTAGTGAACATGGCGCCGCTGCCGGCGGGCTGAACCTGGGATTGGACTTGCGCCGGCAAGGGCAGAACAAAAACATTTAGCCGCAGATAAACACAGATGAACACAGATAAGCAGTGCTTCATCAGAACGTGACCCTCAAGCTTGTTGTCACAGTGCGCATGCCATTCACGGCGGCCGGCAGTCCGAACAGCGGATTGGTCACCGTTGTATTCAACTGCGTGACCACTACATGATTCAGCGGATTAGTCGCATCCACCCGCAGATTCAGAGTCACTCGATCCGAGAGCCGGAACGCTCGCGCCATGGACGCGCTCATGGAAAACTGCGGCGGCCCCGTCATCGAATCCTTTCCCGCGTTTCCCCACTCGCCGGACGATGGCGCCGTCACCGCGGCTGGGTTCAGGAAATAACCCACGGGGCCGGCGTATAGCGGCGCTCCCGTGTAATCCGCCCGTACGCTGCACGGAATTCCAGTGCCGGGGCAAAGCTGCGCGTATACCGGAGTCAGCGGCAAACCGCTGCCTACGTTTATGGAATCGAGGAATGTCCAGTCTTTGGCGAGGCGTCCGCGCCATCCACCCAGCAGCGTGCCGCCGCCGATACCCATGCCCGAGGTGTATTGCAGGGTGATGTTGGCCAGATGCCGCTGGTCGAAGGTAGACGGGCCGCGCTCGGCCCCCAGGTCAAGCCAGTTTTGCGCTACGATGCCCAGCGCCCCACCCCCGAGCGCGGCCGCATCGTCCAACGATTTGGAATATGTGTATTGCACCTGCGCGGCGAAACCGCTATGCAGACGGCGCCGCAGTTGCACAATGCCGGCCTGGCGCGTCGAATTGCCATACGACGTGTAGTAAGTATACCCATAGGGGTTCAGCGGCCCCGCGGGATACGTGTTGGGCGCGAACGCCTGCAACTGATGCGTGCCTTTGGTTCCAGTGTAGGTCGCCACCATCTGCAGACCATCCGGCAGATCGCGCTGCACGATCAGGTTCCAGACCTGCGCATAGCCCACTTTGAAGTTTGGATCGACGGCAACCGTGTTGGTGGCGATGTTCGGAGGCGCGTAAAAACCGTTCGCCAGCGTGAGTGGATTCGCAGGCGTGTTCGCCACGTTCAGGCTGGTGGAGAGCGGCGATTGCTGCACCATCTGATTGGCGAAGGGCAGATACACTTGCGTGTTGTATGAGATTCCGTATCCCGCGCGGATCACCATGGACGACGCGGCAAGCGGCCGCCATGCGATGCCAACGCGCGGTTCGAGCTCGCGATAATACGGCCGGATGAGCGAATCCGGATAACTCTGGCCGGGCTCTCCACTGAAACCCGGGCCTTTCGGATCGCTCGCGACCACGGGAGCGGTCGCCGTAAAGCCGGGCGCGATGTCGAGATTCACCAGCCGCCCGTACTTTTCCGCGATCGGCGAAGTGTATTCCCACCGCATGCCGAGCAGCAGCGTGATACCGGAAGCGACGTGCCAATCGTCCTGGAAATATAAATCCGGCTGGACGGCGCGCAGATACTTGTCGGCATTGCCGAAAGCGATAGCGCTCGCGTCGGGTATGCCAAGCAGAAAATCGGCGAAATCGAATCCGGTGGCCGCGCCGCTGAACGTGAACAGTCCGCGGGGATTGCTCTGCGAGATGGTATTGAACTGCTGCCATCGATAATCGCCGCCGAACTGGATATTGTGCTGCCGGTGGACCCAGGTTCCGAGGTACGAAAGCGCGCTTGTCTGGTTGTGAACCACCGACGCCGTGCCGTCACTCAGCCCGGCGATGGAGCTTTGATTGAACTGCAGCGCGGGCGGACCCCAGTTCAGCGGGTCCTGATTGTTGCCCGTGATTCCCGCCTCGCCCGAGACATTCACGCGGTTGGCGAAAAACGGAACGAGGCGCGTGGATTGGCGGCTGAACTGATACGTGAGTGTTCCGTAAAATCGCGGAGTGAACGTGCGGCGGTAGACGGCGCTGCTGTTGATGCCGAGCGAGCGTTTCAGGTCGAGGAAATTGAACTGGCTGTTACTGTCGCCGCGGGTATCTTGCATCCCGAACAAGCCCGAAAAGTTATTCCTGCGCTTGAATACTTTTTGCAGGCCGACGCGGAGGTTATCGGTGTGAGTGTTGGCGATGAGCGGGACCTGATAGTTATAGCCGTTCGATCCTGAAAAATTGGGCGCTGGATAATATTGCAGCAGGGACAATGCTTGCGGGCTGATTCTGCTTAGCGGTATGACATTATTCGGAAATGGCGCGCCGCTCGCCGGATCGTTAACAGTTATCGGCTTGCCCACGTACGTGGCTTGCGAAAAATCCCCGCCGCGCTCCGCCGCGTCCGGCATCAGGCCGGTATAGACGGACGACGTCCGGTTTTCTACCCGAGAATAGTTAACCGTCAGATACGGACCGTTG
The DNA here is from genome assembly GCA_049522755.1 of Bryobacteraceae bacterium. Lineage (GTDB taxonomy): Bacteria > Acidobacteriota > Terriglobia > Bryobacterales > Bryobacteraceae > PALSA-243. The sequence continues at coordinate 6,425 of JBEKNN010000362.1, forward strand.
TGCGGCAGCAAAAGCGGTATCTTGAGCGGGCCCCCAAACGATATCGTGCCCGTCAGGTTGTTGAATGGCGGCTTGGGCGTGCGCTGTCCGGTGAGGGAAAAATTGGCGGCGTCGAGGATGGAATTGTTGTCGGTGAGCGCGACGGCATAGGTATAAAGACGACGGCCGCCCTTGCGCGCATTGCCGAACGTGGGCGCCTGCGAAAATCGGCTAGCCGCTCCGTTAAGGGCGCTGCCGTTGATCAGGAAACCATCCGCGGCGCGCTGCTCAAGCTCACTGGTAATTTCGGGCGCGAGCTCGGCGGGCGGCGGCGGGGCGCTCGATGCGTTCAGCCCCGTGCGCTGAAAGGCCGTGGCTGGCGCCGCGGTTGGCGGCGGCGCGGCTGGCTGCATGATCGCCTGAATCTGACCGAGCGGCAGCATCTTCAGCTCGAACGAGGCGCCGGGCGAATCGCCGCCCACGGTGACTTCCTCGCCGGCCGGCGCGAAGCCCAACTTCTCCGCGCGCAACGACCAGCGGCCATCGGGCAGATCGGCGAATGAGTACGCACCCCGCGGATCGGTAGCGGCGGTGAGGGTTTTGTCGCCCTGGGTCGCGGTAACCGTGACGCCCGGCAACGGCAGCCCTACAAACCTCACTTCGCCGTGATACTCGGCGGCAACCACCGTCACCAGCGCTGCCGCAGTCAGCGAAATGCATCGTGTGAGGATTCGCAGCCGCATTGTCGCCACTCAGTTTTCCGGCGCTCGATGGAGACGCCCGGTGCTTCAGTTCTCCGAAGGCCGCTCTACGCTATCGATAACGATGTGTTCCCGCGGCCCTTTAATTGGCTCCAGCTTCAGCCCGAGTTGTTGCTCCAGTGCCGAAAAAATCGTCGCTCCGGGAGGGATATCGGAATTCGGATCGACCGCGCACATCTGCGCCGGCCCGAAGCACCGCGTGTGGTCGTCAGGCGCATATTCCAGACGAATGTTGAACGATTCCGTGATCCCGGTCCGGTCGATTACGTTCCGATCCAGGACCATGTTACTCAGCGTTCGCGCCAGCCTCTCCAGCGTGATACCGCCTCCCAAGAACGTCCGATTGGGCCCATTGCTCGGTTCCTGAACATTGCCACAATAGGGCTTGTCGCCCGGACCGAGCCGTCGTACACGTCCGGACTCGATCGGCGTGCAATCTCCGTCTTTTATCGGCTTCAGCTTCAGCCCGCCCTTCGCGACCGTCAGCGCGTACATAGGAACTTGGTCGATTACCCGTCGCAGCTTCAACTGAAAACGCCCTTCAAGAAGAGACTGCAGCATCGGCCCATAAAGGAGCAGAGACGCCGGAGTTCGGCCTGCCGTGGGCCCCTGTCCGACCATCGTCGGTCCGTTCGCCACGGGATCGTCGGTTTCCGCGTGGATGGTGTACCGGGCAGCCAAAGCCCACTTTGGGACTCCCTTAACGCGCTCAGGCGCGCGCTGAGGCAACGATGAACTGTTCAGAAGAGCCTCGCCGTGCTCGACGTAGGCGAAGTTGACCATAGTCATCACACTGCCGCAAGTAACGTCGAGCCTACCAGGAGAGGCGCGAAAGTACCCACCGAAGCCTTCCGGCATGTTCGGATTGACCCCGCCATTCTTTCCCATGTCGCCGCCGCCTCCGCGTCCCGGTCCGTCGCCCGGCTGGCATGGCTTGATGGA
>JBEKNN010000363.1:0-8105 GCA_049522755.1 Bryobacteraceae bacterium
GCCAGGCAGCGCATGCCCGCGCCGCAAACGCTCGCCCTGGCCATCCAGGTGGCCGCCGCGCTCGAAGCGGCGCATCGCAAAGGCGTGGTGCATCGCGATCTGAAGCCCGGCAACCTGATGGTGACCGGTTTCGGCGTCAAGGTGCTGGATTTCGGCATCGCCAAAATCGACCGGGCCGCCGCGCCCGACGCCGCGGAAAACTTCGGCGCCATTCCCGCGACGAAGTGCGGATCCATTCCCGCGACAATGTGCGGATCTGTCATAGGCACGCCGCACTACATGTCGCCCGAGCAGCTACAGGGCAGGGAAACGGACGCACGCAGCGACATCTTCTCCTTCGGCGTGGTGTTGTACGAAATGTTCACCGGACGGCGCCCATTCGACAATGGCCGGCCGATGCCCGTCACGGAACTCCCGCCGGGAGTGGAGCGCGTGCTAAGCCGCTGCCTGGCGACTGACCCCGCATCGCGCTGGCAAACCGCCGGCGAGTTGAAAGGGGAGTTGGAGCGCCTGGCCGCCCAGCCGCCGCTCCCCGAAATCAGGCGCGCGCGACGGTGGCGGGGGGCATGGGTGGCCGCGGCCGTGTTGTGCGCCGGGCTGCTGATGGCTATGCCGGCGCTATTGACTTCGCCGCACATCTCCCAGGCGCCGGCACGTTTCGTTCTCACCGGACGTGCGGAAAATCAGGGCACACGCGTGAAACTCTCGCCGGATGGCCGCAGCGTGGCGTTTCTCTCCGGCACGCACCACTACGTGCGTGCGCTGAACGGGTCGGATGCGCAATTGCTGTACACGTCCCAAGGCATAGGCACGCCGTTCTGGTCGCCGGACGGCCAGTCGGTGGCGATCGCCGGGGGCGGCGAACTGGTGAAAGTCGGGCTGGCGCCGGGGAGTGTTTCCACCAGCCTGGCCCGCGTGAACACCAACCTCGAGGGCGCGTGGAGTGCGGACGGCGCCATCCTGATCGGACTGGTGAACGATGGGATTTATCGCATCCCGGCCGGCGGCGGGCCGCCCACGCGGGTTACGGCGCCCGATGCCGCGCGCGGCGAAACGCGCCATCTGCTGCCCCAGTTTCTTTCCGGTGGCCGCCGATTCCTGTACATAGCCGGCAGCGACAAGCCCGGCGGCTCGGCATTATGGGCCGGGTCCCTCGATTCGGCCCAGCGGACCGAGGTGATGCCGATGCAATCGAAGTTCACCTTTGTGCCGTTCACCTCGGGAGACACGCAAGGGTATCTGGTGTACCTGCGCGACCGCGTGCTGGTGGCGCAAGCGTTCGATTCGGCCAGGCTGAAGCCCATCGCCGATCCGTATGCGCTGGCTCCATCGGTCGCCGCCAACACGGCCATCGCCACGCTGGTGAGTGACGGCGATTTCTCCGCCACGCCCACGACATTGGTCTACCGTGCAGGGGGCGCGATTACTGTGGTGCGGAACTGGATGCAGGGAATGGCCCGGACCGGGCGGGTCACTGCTTCAGCTTCGTCAACCACAAAACTCAACTCACTACTTTCGAGAATTGCACCGGCGCCGCCATCGCCTCAGTGACTTAGTTATGGTTAGCGGGTAACCGGGCCGGTGGCGCGGCCGTCGGTAGAGCCAGCCCTATCGCACGACGCGCACGATTGCGCGCCGTTCACTGACATTCTCTTGTCGTAGAAGAGATATCGGCGCAAACGCACCTTGGCCTGCGACATCGGGTTGACGGCCGGCACGCGCGGCGTGGGAAAACCCGCGCGTCAAATCCCAGACGGAGTCCTCGGCTGCGGCGCGAGCCGGTTGAAAAGGCAAATCCAGCGCGGCGGCGAATGCGAGCGCCGGCGGAATGCGGCCGCCATCGCGCTATAAGGCCGGCTTCTCTCCACACAGATTAATCCTGACCGGCCGTTGTGGAATATCTCCGTCGCGAACCCGATTGCCGGACCGCGGCGACTGTGTCCCGTGAGTATCCCTACGCCGTGTCGGCAATGGCGATATTGCGGCTGAAGCGGCTGCCGTCTTCGCGCACGCCTGGGCTTCCGGCCGGGATTGCGATAATGTAGCGTCATGTTCCAATGGGCCTTCGGCAAACGAGTGTTCGCTGTTCTCCTGCTGAGTTGCGCCGCAGCGCCGCTTCCCGCGCAGACACCGCGAGAACCGGCCGCTCCCACGCATGCCGACATCCTGCGCGGGGAGTACGGGCCCTACCGCGCCAACAACGATCTGCTCTTCTATCACCTGGATATCCGCGTCGATCCTGAGAAAAAGTTCATCAGCGGCAAGAACACCATCCGCTTCAAGATGCTTCAGGACGGCGCGCGCATCCAGCTCGACCTGCACGCTGCGCTCAACGTCGATAAGATTCTGCTGGGCGACGCTCCGCTCAAGTACGAGCGCGATTCCGGCGCCGTCTTCGTGGACTTCCCGGAGACTCTCCACGCGGGCCGTGTCTATAGCATCGACTTCTATTACTCGGGAAATCCGCTCGAAACCGGACGCTTCGGCGGCATCACTTTCAAGAAGGATTCTTCCGGCCACACCTGGATCAACACCGCGTGCGAAGGCACGGGCGCGAGTCTCTGGTGGCCCGACAAAGACCAGTGGCGCGACGAAGTGGAGAACATGCAAATCAGCGTCGCAATTCCCAACGATCTGGTGGATGTCTCGAACGGCAAATTCATGGGCAAGACCGACCTGGGCGACGGTTACACCCGCTGGGATTGGCTGGTACAGTATCCCATCAACAACTACGACGTCTCGCTGAACATCGGCAACTACCAGCATTTCTCCGACAAGCTCGGCAACCTGCCGCTCGATTTCTACGCGCTGCCCGAAGACCTGGACAAGGCCAAAAAGCAATTCGCGCAGGCCAAGGGAATGCTGGAAGCCTACCAGCACTACTTCGGCGAGTATCCGTTCATCAAGGATGGCTATAAGTTGATCGAAGCGCCTTACTCCGGCATGGAACACCAGAGCGCAGTCACTTACGGCAACCACTTCGCCAACGGTTACCTGGAGCGCGATTGGACCGGCGTGGGCATCAGCACGCGGTTCGACTTCATCATCATCCACGAGAGCGCGCACGAGTGGTTCGGCAACAGCGTCACTGCCGCCGATGTCTCCGATATGTGGATCCACGAAGGCTGGGCGACTTACCTGGAGTGTCTCTTCGTGGAATACACTTACGGCAAAGAGGATGGCCTGAAGTACACTAACGCCTATAAGTCGAAAGTCAGGAATCAACAGCCGATCATTACTCAGCGCGGCGTCAACCGTACGCCGCCGCAAGACATGTACTTCAAGGGCGCGCTCTTCCTGAACACGCTGCGCAGCGTGGTGAACGATGACAAGCGCTGGTGGAAACTCATTCACGATTTCTACCAGCACTTCAAGTATCAAAACATCATGACTGAGGATGTGGTGGCTTACTTCAACCAGAAAACCGGCATGAACCTGACTCCGGTCTTCGACGAGTATCTGCGCCACGCCGCGCTGCCGGCGCTGGAGCTGAAGTTCGACGAGGCGAATGGTACGGTCTCTTACCGCTGGAAGGCGGACGAGCCGGCCTTCGCGATGCCCGTGCGTGTGGGGACGAATGACCACTGGCAGATCGTTCAACCCACCGTGGAATGGAAGACCATGAAGACGCCGCTCAAGAAGGACGAATTCCAGGTTGCGACGGACCTATACTATGTGAACGTCGGCAAGCAATAACGCGATACGATTGTGCGCAAGGCCGTAGGGCGGACCCCCTGCTCCGCGCAACTGGTCCGCGCGGGTCCCCCCTGGACCCGCTCTTCGCCCAGCCGAATCGGCCCGACGTAATCCCTGAGAGGCCGACCGGGGGGTCGGCCGCGGACCAGGGGGTCCGCCCCACAAAGTAAGCTAAAATTAGAATCGAATCCCATGCCGAAATCTCTGGAAGAGTTGCAGTCTCTCGCCAAGCGTATTCGCCGCGAAATTATTGTAATGATCGGCGCTGCCGGGACTGGACACCCCGGCGGATCGCTTTCCGCCGTCGAAATCGTCGTCGAGTTGTACTTCGACTTCATGCACATCGATCCGAAAAATCCCAAGTGGCCCGACCGCGACCGCTTCATCCTCTCGAAAGGCCACGCGGCGCCGGTTCTCTACGCCGCTATGGCGGAAGCGGGCTACACGCCCATCGACCAGCTCAACACGCTGCGCAAGCTCGGCTCCATTTACCAAGGCCACCCGGACATGCGCTTCATTCCGTCTCTCGAAGCGTCCACCGGCTCGCTGGGCGGAGGGCTTTCGCTCGGTCTAGGCGCGGGGCTCGCCGCGCGTATGGACGGCCGCCCTTCCCGCACTTACGTGATGCTGGGCGACGGCGAAGTGCAGGAAGGCCAAATCTGGGAAGCCGCCATGGCCGGGGCTTTTCATAAACTGGATAACGTGGTTTGTATCGTCGATAACAATCGCATCCAACTCGACGGTTTCGTGAAGGACATCATGGGAATCGACCCGCTCGCCGATAAGTGGCGCGCTTTCGGCTGGCACACCATCGAGGTCGACGGTCACGATTTCGTCGCCGTCCAGGATGCGTTCCGCGAGGCCGAAGCTACCAAGGGCAAGCCCACATGCATTGTGGCGCACACTATCAAGGGCAAGGGCGTTTCGTTCATGGAGGATAATCCCAAATTCCACGGCACGGCGCCCACGCCTGCTGAAGTTCAAATGGCTTTAAAGGAGCTGCAATAATGCCGGCGAAAACCAAATTCGAAATCAAAGAGGGTCCGGCCACGCGCGAAGCTTTCGGACGCGCGTTGGTTGAGCTCGGCCGCGAAAACAAAGACATCGTGGTCTGCGATGCCGATCTGGCGAAATCCACCATGACGGTGTATTTCCAAAAGGAATTTCCCGATCGCTTCGTTTCCTGCGGCATCGCGGAAGCCAACATGGTCGGCATTGGCGCGGGGCTGGCGCACTCGGGCAAGATCCCGTTCGTTTCCAGCTTCTCGGTGTTCGTCATCAATAAAGGTTACGAGCAGCTCCGCGTGGGCGTGGCTTATCCGCATGCCAACGTGAAGGTGGTCGGCACGCACAGCGGCATCTCCATCGGTGAGGACGGCCCGTCGCAAATGAGCATCGAAGAGATCTCGCTGGCCTGTTCCCTGCCCGGCTTTGTCGTGATGTCGCCGGCCGATGAGGCGGCTACCAAAGCCCTGGTCCGCGCCGCCGCCGCGTATGTCGGGCCGGTTTTCATCCGTACCGGCCGCCCCAAAGCGCCCATCATATATAGCGCCGATCAGAAGTTTGAAATCGGCAAGGCGATTGAAATCGCAGAAGGTAAGGACGTGGCCATCATCGCCAACGGCCTGCTGGTGGCGCAAGCGCTGCTCGCCGCCGATACGCTCGAAGGCGAAGGTATTTCGGCGCGCGTGATCGACATGCACACCGTCAAGCCGCTCGACCGCGACGCCATCCGCCGCGCCGCCGAAACCGGCGCCATCGTGGTAGCCGAGGAGCATCTGGCAAGTGCCGGAATGGGCGTGCGCGTGGCGCAAGCGGTGGCCGAAATCCACCCGTGCCCCATGGAGTTTGTCGGGATTCAGGATACGTTCGCCGAATCCGGGCAGCCCCAGGAGTTGCTGGAGAAATACGGCCTGATGGCCCACAATATTGTGGATGCGGTAAAAAAAGTAGTTGCCCGCAAGCGGTGATGTGATGCCACCCGTGGCGCACTGGGCGCCCTCTGGGCACGTGCGTGCAGCGTTCACACTCGTGTGAACGCATGGTTCGCACCGGCAAAAGACGCGTCCCCAAGAGTGGGGACGCTGCACGCAGAAGTGCGTGCGCCACGTTGTTTTTCGCAAATGCCCGAAAACGGAAACCTCGCCGACCTCCTGCTGGACCAGTCGCCGTCGTGCTCATGGGCTGTCCGCGCCGACGGCGTGTTCCACCAGCTCTACGGCGATTGCTCCGGCATATTCGGAAAACCCTGCGCCGAGTTGGCGGGCCGCCCCGTCACCGCAGCGCTCGACTCCAAGCGGGCCCGCATTTGGATCCCCCGATTCTCCCGCGCGCTACGCGGTGAAACCGTTTCCCTGCGCCAGCAATCGGGCGATTCGTTTTGGAACGTCTCGGTCTTCCCGGTCCGCGTCGATGGCGAAATTCGCTACGCCGGCGCGTTAGCGCGCGAAGCCAGCGACTGGAGCAAAGCCGAGCAGGACCTCCGCCACACCGTGCTCAGCGCCCTCAAATCGCAAGAGTTCGAGCGCAAGATGGCCTCCAAGTTTCTGCACGATACCGTCGGCCAGAATCTCACCGCGCTCGGCCTCCAGCTCGATCTTGCCCGCATGGATTTCGCATTGGCCGCGCCCGAGGCTTGCCGGCGCATCGAGGAAGTCCAGAAAGTCCTCGAAACCATCATGGAAGACGTTCGCGCGTACAGCTATCAGCTCAATCCTTCCACGGTGGAGCGCGCCGGCTTGCGTCCGGCCTTCGACCGACTGTTGGGCCGCGTGCGCGAGCGGTTCGCCGGCAATGTGCGATTGAATGTGGACCCCTCGCTGAAGCTCGATCCGGCGATCGCTCCGGCGATTTTCCAGATCGCGCAGGAAGCCATTGAGAACGCCGTGCGCCATGCCGGTTGTTCCGCCATCGAAATCGCGGTAAAGTCCACTCGTAACGGCCCATCTCTCGAAGTGCGCGACAACGGGTGCGGTTTCGACGCCGGCGATCTGCTCTCGGGGCGCCGCGGGTTGGGTATGTTAAGCATGGAACACTATGCGGCCCAGGCTGGACTTAGTTTGTCGATTGTGAGCGGCCGGGATACCGGCACCACGGTGCGCGCCGTTCAAATGGAATAGCGATATGAGGCCATTATGCCTTGCGATATTGTTTTAGTTGACGATCACAAGCTGGTTCGCGACGGTATCCGGACGATCCTCGAGCGCAGCCCGGATTTCCGCGTGGTGGGCGAAGCCGACAACGGAGCCGACGCCGTGCAGCTCTGCAAGAAGACTAATCCGGAAGTGGTGCTGATGGATATCGGCCTGCCGGGCATGAATGGCATCGAAGCCACCACCGAGCTGCTGCGCCACTGTCCCGGCGTCAAAGTGGCCATTCTATCCATGTACGACGATGAGAATTCGGTGGTCAGCGCCATTCGCAGCGGCGCGCGCGCCTTCGTTCTCAAGAAAGCTTCGTCGGGCGAGCTGCTGGACGCCCTCCGCACGGTGGCCCGCGGCGGGTCGTATTTGAGCTCGCAGGTTTCCGATAAACTGCTGCAGCGCATCCAGCGCGGCGATCTGGAAACCACCGATAAGACCGCCCTCGAGCAGCTCTCGCCGCGCGAATTGCAGGTGCTGCGCATGGTGGCCGAAGGCAAGACCAGTAAGGATATCGCCGTCATGCTCGACCTGGGCCTGCAAACCGTGCGCAGCTACCGCAAGACCATGATGAAGAAGCTGGGCGTGAACAACGTCGCCGGCCTTACGCAGCTCGCGCTCGCCGCGGGCATCACTAATTGGAACAAACCCGATGGAAACCCCACTGGCTGAGTTCCGCGTTTCCGACGCTCACGTCCATTTCTTCTCGCGCCGCTTCGTCGATTCGCTGGCCGCTCAATCCGGCAAGACGCCGGATCAAGTGGCGGCCGCGTTGGCTTGGGCTCCGCCTCCGGAAGACCCCGCGGAACTTGCGCGCATCTGGGCCGCCGAGCTGGACCGCCACGGGGTGGCTCGCAGCGCGCTCATAGCCAGCATGCCCGGCGACGAATCGTCCGTCGCCGCGGCGCTGGCCGCATGCCCGGGCCGCTTTTTCGGCTACTTCATGTTCAACCCGCTGGAACCGGATGCGGCCGGCCGGGCGCGCGCGGCCTTTGCCTCGGGCTTGCAGGTAGTCTGTCTTTTCCCCGCCATGCACCGTTATTCGATGCACGATGCGCGCGTGGAACCGGTGCTGCAAGAGGCAGCCGCGCAGCCGCATCGCGCCGTGTTCGTTCACTGCGGCGTTCTCACCGTGGGCGTGCGTAAGAAGCTCGGACTGCCTTCGCCGTTCGACATGCGCTATTCGAACCCGCTGGACCTGCACGCCATTGCGCTGCGCTTTCCGAATCTGCCTTTCATCGTGCCGCACTTCGGCGCCGGTCTTTTCCG
>JBEKNN010000364.1:0-8086 GCA_049522755.1 Bryobacteraceae bacterium
ACGAAATACGGGGAAGAAGACTGTTGGACAGCCAGGTACATGTTGCCGCCGGCATCGAGCGCGAAGGCGGTGGCGCTCGAGTTGGCCAAACAGGCAGAGAATTCGATGGCAGTGCCAGACGGATTTAATTTGGTAATGAACGCGCAACTGCTGTTAGCAGTGGGCGTACCGAGGCTGGTGGACGTGACCGGGAAATCCGGCGATAGGGTGGACCCGGCAACATAGACGGAACCGGTAGAATCCACTGCAATTCCAGCGGCGTTATCAGCGTACGAGCCACCCAGATAGGTAACGTAATTGATGAGCGGCGTGGCTGCCGGCGCTACGCGCAACGCCAAGGCGCAAAGCAGCGCGATTCGCACCGGCATGACTTAAGTTTAGCGCGGCGGAAAGTGCGGCTATCGAGAATACTGTAATCCTGTTCACTTAACGCGTCGGGTGCCGCCTCAATTCGAAGCGCGTTCACACGAGTGTGAACGCTGCACGCATAAGTGCGTGCGCCACGCTGGGCGGGACGTGACGCATCAGCGAAACGATGGCCGTGTCGGGCCCGATGCCCAGACCCATCGATAGCACGACGGCACTTCAGGGCAACGTCAAACGTCGAGCAAGCGGATGAACTCGGGAAAATCCGGCAGTTGGTCGAAAAATACCTCTCCGCCGGTTGCCTGCGGCGGACTTGACATCTGAAGCGGAAACCTCAGAACCTGCAAATTGCCGCGATTGCCAAAGTAGATATATCCGTCGCCCGGAATAGCCATCCCCGACACCTCATTAATAGCGATCCCCGTATTGATTTTCTGCAAAAGCTCGGTGACCGCGCCGCCGGACGATGTGTCGTAACAGTAGATCATGTTGCCGGAGCCGCTTCCAATGAAGAGATACCCCTGGTAATAGAGTAAGTGGATCGGGTCGGTAACCGCGACTGCGCCTATGTAATCGCCATTGTTCTGGTACATGTAAACGGCCCCCGTGCTCTTAGTTCCTTTCCCGTTACTGTCACCCTCTTCGTCGGCGACATACCAGGTGTTGTTTCCATCCCATGCGATCCCTCGCAACTGGAGTAAGTTGGGGCCGGGCGGAGTGGCTTGAGGATTGGGGACGAACACTCCTTTGTAAGTACCCTTCGAGTCATACCAGGTGACTGCCAGCGATGTCGCCTTCGAAGCCAGGTCCTGATTGCTTGCGTAAAGATTGCCACCTGAGTCGAAAGCCAGATCGAACGGGTGCTCCAGACCTTCGCCAGCCCAGGGGTTCGACGTGCTCGATGCATAAGTGCCGCCGCCGGTAGGTTGAAACTGAAGGATCTGACTCAGGTTCTTATAGGCATTCGCGACGTAAAGATTGCCGGAGGCGTCCAGGGCGGACCCTCGCAGCTCTTGCATCTGTGGCAGGGGACCGGAGAGAATTAGCCCGGCCACAGTGTTGATGGAACCGGTGTAGGACTGCGCGGGGGAAGGCGGCGTCTTACAGGGATAACCGCCGCCATGAAACGTAACGAACCAAACCGACATTATGCACCTCTTTCGCGTGGGAGTGGAAGACTCGGAGAGACATTCTTCCTTCCGCAATTTTACAACGTACTTACTCGCGGAACAGGTCTTCCATTCGCCCTGCGATAGTCAATTCCGCGCACTCCAGCAGAGCCGCCTCGACACTGCCGATTCCGGCGGCTTCTATGCGGCGCACGATGGCGGATGCGAAGGCCGCGTCCGGCGGATGCGGCGTCTCAAGCTCGTTGGGGACGCCAAGGGCGTTGATCGCGCCTAGCACGAGCGATTTGCGGTCGATCAATGGCAAGCCGCGAAACTCTTGGGGAAAGATGGGCTTGCCGATCCAGTAATCCTGTTTGCCAAAGCCCACGGGTAAGTCGAGTTTTTCGGGTGCAGGCTCGATGGGTAAACCGCCGGTGAATCGAACCGGCACGATGGGGACATCCGCGGCGAGTGCCAGGTCGAGAAGCGCGGCGCCGATAGTACGGACCGGCTTGCGGCACGTGAGATTTCGCCCGCCCTCGATATGGATGAGCGCGGATCGGCCCTGGCTCGACATTGCGGATTCGAGATGCTGCGTCAGGCTGAGCAGAGAGGCGGGGTCGCGCTGGTCGAAATATAGAATTGGCTCGCTGGGAAATTCCGAAAACGCGCTGAAGATGCGCACCATGGTCTGAACCAGCAGAGACATCTTTTGCTCGATTTTGGCCAGGGCGATGATCGGAGAGCCCGTGACCGCCGGCGCGAGAACCGGGAAAAGCGCGGATTCGAGCAGCGTCTGATGGTTGGCGAGGAACAGAACCGGCGCGCCCCGCAGGGCCTGAACCGCCGGCGCGTCTGCGAGGCGTATGCGCCTGACGAACTGCCGGACCAGCGATGCAACCAGACGTTCGAGGGCGGGCGGCGCGCAGGAATCGCGATCCCTTTTCCAATAGGATCGCGCGGCGTCGAAATCCAGGGACGCTTCGTCGCCGGATACGGTGACCCCGCGCTGGTCTGACACCGTGCGTACACGCCAGCGGCGCAACGGCTCGACGTCGCAAGCGGCCGATTGCAGATCCTGGGCGACGGTCACGCGCGACGGGTGAGTTTCGGCGAGACGCGCGACGTGCTGCTTGATGGCGACCTGCGTCGCGATTTCCTCAGGGTCGACCTCGAAAGTGCCTGAATGCCGGGAATCGCGCCCGCTGGCTTGTGGGTGCACGACTGGGTTCGCGACTGGGTTCGCGACGAGCCGCGCGGCGATGCGCTTCGCCTGATAAATCGGCACACCGTCGACCCAAAGCCAGGCTTCCGCGATCGCAGTCGCGTCCGATTGCCGGCGGACCACTTCGCAAATCTCCATCTCGACCGTGACGCGTTTGGCGGTGGGAATCACTTGTCCGCGATACTTCCAGGCAACCTCGTGTCCTGGGGCCAGCGGCTCAAAATGCGGATTTTCGAAACCTTCGTCGAGCCGCGCTTCGAGCATGAAGAACTGCAGCAGTTGAACCATCGACTCGACTCCCAGTGAACCGGGCATCACGGGGTCTTGAAAGAAGTGCGCTTTGAAGAACCACTCGCGCGGATCGACGTCTTTCTCGGCCCGCAAGCGGCCGAGCGAGGAATCGCCGCCTTGGGGCCAGTAACCGGTAACGCGGTCGAGCATCAACAGCTTCCCGTCTGCGATGCCTGCGGGACCGCCGAAGTACCGCGAAGGCTTGCGCGTGAGATCGACGAGGAAATCCGAGGGCTCGGCGAGACGCTGTTTTCGCTCGTCGGCCATGGGCAGGCCGGTTTGGGATTCGAGCGCAGGTTTCGGGAAGAATCCGAAGCCGGTCTTCATGGTGAAGACCAGGCGATCACCGATGCGAGTCTCGACATCGAAGGCGACTAAGATGATGCCGCCGGAGCGCGAGAGGCTTGTCAGTCGCGCTCGCGTGGTGAGTACCGCGGCGCCGGGTGGAACATCGGCGTGTACCGTAGCTGCGCCGTCGAGATTCCGGAAATAGAGTTCTTCGGGACAGGTGCTGACGCATCCGGCGTAAGAGGCGAGCCAGCCGCAGGGCTGAAGAGCGGCTTCCATCAAAACGCAGAATGGCATCAGGCGCGAGCCGTTGTCGTCGAAGAACCACGCGCGCGGGTCAACGTCGCACTCGGCTACGCATTCGATTCCCGCGGCCATGGATTCAGGCGCGCCTTCCACGCGAGTCACGCGCGACATGAATAGATACGGCGGTCCGGGCAGACGCACGGTGCGCATGGGGCCGTCGAAGCGAAGATACATTTTTCCGAAAGCTTCGGACGGACGGCCGATCGCGGAAGCCAGCATGGCCGCGCTGCCGAATTCGAATCCGTTCACAATCGCAGCGCGGCGGCCGTCCGCCAATTGGGCGTCACCGGGCTGCGAAAGTTTTTCGCGCGGCCAATCGGGGACCAGCCGCAAGCCGAGACGATGGCCGTGAACCGCTTTCGTGACGCCATCGACTGTGCCCAGAATATCGGCGTAGATCGCGGGTTCGGGACCGGCGATCACCTGGTGAATGAAGATCTCGTAGGTCAGCTCCCGGGAAGTCGGCACAACCTGGCCGCGGCAGCGAAGACGATACGTCTCGTCGGGGATGGGCTCGAAGCGCCAACCGTCGCGGCCGAGCGTGAGGCCGAGCGCGGCCATGTAGAATGCCATGGCCTGCATGCCGGCCTCGGCCATCAGGGTGCCCGGCATGCAGGGGTCGTTGCGGAAGTGTCCTGCAAAAAACCAATCGGACGGAGAGACCTGGTTTGCCACGCGCATGTAACCGCGCTTCCAGGGGCCGCCGTGCGGATCGAGCGCCGCAATTTCCTGGATCAATTGCAGCTGGCCGCCGGGGATGCGGGGAGTGGCAGTGTGGGTTGCCGCGAGTTCATAGCCCGCGCCGAAGCAGTTGAAGGCACGTCCATCCGCGAAGGCGCTGACCTGTTCGCGAGTGTAGGCGGCGTGCGGGTGGGCGGGCGGATCGAAGCGCTCGGCCTCGCCGATGGGCTCCGCGGCGGCCGGATCCCAAATCACGCCCGCGGGATCGGCGAGTTCGCGATCGCTGAAAAAGCCGGCTTGGCCATTGCGCATGCGAAGACGGACTTCACCGTTGACGCGGCAATCGAAACGGAAGAAGAAGAGGCGGACATTGCCGAGGCTCGCGTGCTCGTCAATGTGAATGTCGTACGAGAGCGTGTCGCCGGCTCGCGGCAAGCCGCCGGTAAAGGTGAGATCGCAACTCAGCATGCGGTAGACGCGCTCATCGCGATTGAGGAAATCGACGCCCAGCCACGAGATGAGAAACAGGTCTGCCTGTCCGGATTCGATCAGGATTCCGGGAGGCACGTGGTTTTCGTGGAGGAACCAGGAATCGCGGCGGACATCGGTTTCGGTCCAGACAGAACCGGTTTGCATGGAGCCGGGCTCCCCTGCGATGCCGGTTACGCGATCGGGGAAAAGCAGCGGCGGCTCGGGCATGCGCACCTGACGGCGGAACTGGTCCTGGCGGCGGAAGAGCGGTCCGAAGATGGAGGAGATTGCGCCGGAGGCGTGGATCTCAAGCTGATCGCGCGTGAATTGCGGGCCGCGCTGCGAGCGCAACTCGCGCGCTTGCGGCGGAATCACGATGGGCGTGGACGGCGTTTGAGCCAGACCGCGGAAGAGCGCGATCCGCGATTGGGCGGTTTGCCGAAGAGCCTCGACGTGCGCGTTTACAGCTTCGCGGTGTGCCTTGCCCATGGCGCCGACGATTGCGGCGATGGCGTGGCCGTTGTGTGGAAGAGCGCTGCCGTTGGCGCTGGCGGCGATGGTTTCGCACGGTTCTTCGTAAGTCTCGATAGTGGGCGGAAGCGGCGGCGCGGGGGCCATGACCTGAGGCGGTGGGGAAAGATAACTCAAGCCGAAATCGGGCTGGTGCGCGGGAACCTCGATGCATCGACCCGGCTGCGCGCTTTTCCTGCGGGTCGCGGCGCGCTTGATTCCGTCGAAGAAATCCGCGGACTCCATTTCTACGCCCGCGGCGATCAATCGATTCACGGCGTCGCACGCTTGTTCGAGCGACGATTGTCCAAACTTGTCGAGCGACACCGTCAGGTGCGGACGGTCGCCCAGTGTTTGCGCAATCCAACCGGCGCATAAAGAGCGCGGGCCGTGTTCAATGAATACGCGGATGCCGTCTTCCCAGGCGCGAAGGATGGTCGCAGGGAAATTGACCGTCGCGCATGCTTGAGCGGTGAGCATGTCCGCGACGGCGTCGTCGTGGGGAACGTACGGACCACAGACGGCATTCGAGTAGATACGGATGTTTTGGGAGACGAGGGCCGGGCGGTGATGCAAGGCTCGCCAGCCGCTCGAGAACTCGGCCATTTCA
This sequence comes from Bryobacteraceae bacterium, assembly GCA_049522755.1. GTDB lineage: Bacteria > Acidobacteriota > Terriglobia > Bryobacterales > Bryobacteraceae > PALSA-243. The sequence continues at coordinate 5,858 of JBEKNN010000364.1, forward strand.
GGGCAATGTACGGCGAGTCCGCCGCTCTCGTACGCGGGAACGGAACCGAGGCTGCGAAGCACGCGCCGGCAGGCCTCGGCATCGCCGCCGATCAGGCAATCGCCGGGCGCGTGAATGATGAGCAGGTGAGCGCGGGGCTCGGCGGCGAGCGCACCGTGGATTTTTTCGGCGCCGGCGAGAACACGCACATTGATCCAGTTGACGCGGTCGTGGCCGCGCAACTTCCAGCTTCGGCGCGCGACGCCCCAATCGCCCGCGATCTCACGATCGTACATGCCCGAGGCGGCGACCTGGTCCAGCATGCGGTCGATGCCTTGCCACACGCCGGCGGCGAACAATGCGTTGGTTTCGCCGGACGATAGACCGATCATCGCGGCGGGCCGGAGCTTGAGAATCCGCAGCGTGAGCTCCGCATGAATCTGGCTCAGAAAGCTGGAGCACTGAAGTTGCTGGAGCGGGGTCAGGTCGGCGGTTTGCGATGCATCGTAGATAAAGTCGGCGAATTCGGCGAGGCCTGAAAAACGTTGGTCGAGAAGACACGTGAGTGCGGGCAGCGCGGTCAGAAGGTCGCGGCCCGCGCCGCGGTAAGCGGCGGCCGCGCCGGTGAAGACGAAGGCGATGTCGCCATGGATACTGGCTGTAGAGCAGGCAACCACTCCCTTACGGTCGTGGCTCTGATCAGAGCTGGGGCGAGCCGCCGGAACGCTCAGGGCAAATCGGCCGGGCTTGGCGGTCCAACCGTTGCGTGAGGGAAGCCACGGCGTCGCGCCATCCTCGCCGAAGCGCACTCGATGCTTCGAGCCGATTGCGGCCGCTGCGATGTGCAACAGCCCCGAGGCGGCGAAAGATTCACCGAATTGCGCAACTGCGTCCGGCTCCAATCTTTCATCGCGCGAGTTCGGTTGGGCGCCGGGGTCTTCATCGATCACGCAGTAAATGGCGCGACCCGAATGAAGGGCAGCGTCGAGAGGTTGCAGCACTAGCGCGACCGCGGCATCGCCCGTGATTCGGCCAGGCCCGATGGCGTACTGGTGAACCGGATCGCAGGAGAGATCCACGGCGCAGACCAGCGCCGCATCGAGCTCACCGCATCGCAGAGCTCGCAGGGCGAGTTGCAGCGCCATCTCGCCGGAAGCTTCGCTGGCGCCGACTGTGAATCCGGAACCCGAGAAATTGAACTGGCTGTTCAGGCGGTTCGCCGGCATGTTCGGCATGTTGCCCAGGATCGCGGCTGGTCCGTCAAGTGGCGGAGCTATGCGGTCGCGGACGTTATCGAGCCATTCCGGTTTGGGATCGATGCCCTGCTCGCGGAGCAGCTCAGCGATGCGCCATCGGACGCCGTGCCGCGTGATGGCGGGATCGACCTCCATGCCCGTGAACACGCCGGTGGATGCGCCGTTGAGATCGGCTTCGGCCATGGCTTCCTGCGCGGCCTTCAACACCAGCAGTTGCTGCGGCAGCGCCTGCGCGAGGTCGCGCGGCGGGAAGCGAAGCTGGTCGATCGGTAGAGAAACTGTGCTGGCGGGGCCGGCGGGGGTCGCGCCGCGGAAGAGATTCGCGATGAAGTCCGCAGTCGATTGTCCTTGGCCGGCGATCGCGCCGACTCCTACGATCGCGATTTTCCGAGGCGGCGCGGCGGAGGGGGTATACGAGCGGGATTCACGGCTGTATTCGCAACGACCCACCCATTCTTCGAAGATCACGTGGGCATTGTTGCCGCCGAAACCGAACGCGCTGATCGCTGCGAGGCGTGGCGCGTTGGACGGCGTATTGAAACCCCAGACTTCCGGCTCAGACAGGACGCGGAAGCCCGATGCGCGCAATGCATCCGATGGATGGTCGCAGGCGCGGGTGGGAGGCAGGATTCCCGCACGCACAGCTTCGATCAGCTTGACCAGGCCCGCGGCGCCCGAAGCAGTAATCAGGTGACCAAGATTCGATTTGAGCGAACCGATGGGCATTCCGTCCTTGCGAAGAAAGACCTCTGCCATACTGCCGATTTCGGTGGCGTCGCCGACCGGCGTTCCGGTCGCGTGGCACTCGACATAGGAAACGCGCGACGGATCGATGGCAGACGTTTCGTAAGCCGCCCGCATCGCGCGCACCTGTCCCTCGCGGCTGGGGGTGAGAAGGCCGGCGCCGCGGCCATCGTTGCTACAGCCGATTCCGCGAATAACGCCGAGGACGGTGTCTCGCGCGACTACCGCATCTTCGAGACGCTTCAACGCG
>JBEKNN010000365.1:0-7975 GCA_049522755.1 Bryobacteraceae bacterium
CGCCACCAGATCGCCCGGCTGCATCTCGCGATTGACGAACTTTCGCAACGCATCGCGAACGTGAACGATACTTTCGAAGGAGAGCCCTCTAGGTCGTCGACGACCAGAGCAAACATGCGGCGCACGCTGCCGGCCGTGGGTAGCGGACGCTGAGGCGGGGGCAATGGGTTCCGCCCGTTCGACGGACTCGGGGTTATGACCAGCGGAGCGATGCCGGAAGCGATATAGGAGCAATTCGTGATGGTCTGAGGCTTGCCATCCTGAAGGACCTCGAAGTCCTCGGCTTTCAGGTTGCTGATGTGCTTGTTCGCTGAGTCGGTGACGACGGCATCCACCTGTACCAGGTTGACATCGATGCGAATGACCGGATTCTGAGCGAAACTCACAGAAGACCAAGACAGGAACAGGGTCGCTATCGGGGCCAGCCGGCACATTAATTGAATTATTCCATGAATACAAGTAATCGGACGCCTCGAAGCGCCGCATGACGCTAACAGCTTGTTGTCGAAGATTTCAATTTCGCCGTTGCGCAAATCGGGAATTGCCTGACCGTGAGCCCCCATGGGCCACGATGTTGAGAGTGACGAGCTTGGCAGTAGCAGACTCGGTGAAAACGCGGAGGTCTATCCGCATAGATCACTCGCTTTCCCCTGACGATAACACGCGTCGGATGCTTGTATGCGCGTTGGCGATGTTTGTCCGCGTCAGTTCCCGCTTAATTCGGTTTACCCGGCGGCGGCTGCGGGAGCGGCATCGTCACCGATCCGATGGCGTTGGAGCCGCGATCGAAAACAATCAGACGGACGGTCTGTGTTTCCTCCGAGATGGCAATATCCTGAACGACTTCAATGCCCTGCTGCAACACTTTGTCATGGTCCTGAGCGTTGAGATGGAGGTCGAGAGGAATCACTGGCCCACGCTTAGGGTCGGAGCCCTGAGCGTAGCCGACGATGGCGAGCCGCAGTTGTCCATTGTACTGGTTCCCTTCGTGAACCAAAACGATATCGTGGGCGCTGATGTGCGCGTAGAGGTGTACCTTGTGGCCGCCTTTCGGATCGCGCGAAAGGGTCGCGCGGAGACCGATTTCGGCGGCATCGAACGTAGTCGAGACGGCTGAGTTGATTGCCTGCTCGGATCTGGTGCCCCGTGGCTCAGCCCACGCGTAGTAACCGGTTTTGGTCTGGATGCGCACTCCCTTACGCGTGCACGTGACGCGGAGCTTGTGGTACTTGTCGTCCCAGTAACTCGCCGGTGGGTAATATCCGATCTGATAGCTGGTGCGCATGTCGGTGATCGCTTGCCGCACCGCGGCGCCGACGTCCTTGCCGCCGTCCAGCCGGCCGCCGGTCATTTCCGCGAACTGATTCAGCGTGTCCAGGCTTCCCATGCCGGTCGTGCCGGGGCCGCCCATGCCTTCCGGGCTACCGAGCAGAACTTGGCGCACGGGGTAGATGGAGACTCCAGCGCGGTCGAACTCTTCGCTCATTTGCCGAAGAAGCGGCTTGAAGTCGACATAGTCGCCGGTGTCGGAGCGGTTCGGGCCCAGCTCGATCGGCACGCCGTCCGTAAGCCAGACGATACTCTTGTGGCCGGGCACCATCGACAATTGGGCCGCGGCTGCGTCCAGCGCGGCATAGGTTAATTGCACGCGATAAGTCGGATCGAAGTCGTCGACCGGGCGAACCTGGGTCACGGCGCGTATCGCGCTGTCCAACAACGGCTTGATCTGCCGCGTCCACGGGGCTCCTCCCTCCGAGGCGGGCTCGTCTTCCGGGCCGGGCAGGCCGTGGACAGGGAACAGGCGGCCATCAAGCGTCAAGCAATAAAGGTACACGTAATCGGCCGATTCCAGCGATCCCAGATCGTGAATCAACTGGTTGGCCGTGTATCCTCGCGTACCAAATCTCTCGTTCAGCAGGTCGAAGAGTATCAGTGTGGCGCGGGGGATATTGGCTCCGCTACGGTTGGAAGCTTCGTTTAGCGCCAGCGTGGGGGTTGGCGCGAGTGGTTCGTCGCGGTGACGAAAGAAGGCGATTGTCTGCGGCTTCCCGGAATCGGTCACGCGAAACTCGTCGCGGGTCAAATCGACAACCGGCTGCCCATGGATATCGAGCGCTACCACGTTCAAGTCCACCATCTGCGGCTCCTGCTGCGGAGGATTGTCACCGCCGTAGACAAGCGCCAAACCAAGGATCAGCCCGAGGGAAAGCCGAAATAGCACACCCCTTTTCTTCGCCGAACAAGTCATACTCACCCAGTATCGATGGTACGAAAATCAACCGAAGGTTCCCATCCCCCAAACCTAGTAGTTTTTCGCTATTTGAAGAGTAGCGGCGGTTGCCGCGACCGGCCTTTCGGCGGCCCTTCACCCTCCGGGCCGGAGGTCTCGTAGCAGCGTCGCCACGATTTTGTAGCGTCTCTGACCGCAGCATCCAATCGTTTAACTCGCGTGCGCAATCGCGCCCGCGACCCGTCTTGGAAGGCCGGCCAGGAACCGTGATAGAGCATATCCCTGGGGCCTGAATTTCGTTTCGACCTGCACTCTCCGATTCTCATCTCGAAAACTACATTTCCTGGCTCGGGGCGATTCGCGAAGCTTTGCCGTAGCGTTTGGAAAGAGGCGGTGAACCAATGCAGCACTCGTCTTCGCTAGCAGGGGCAGCTTGGGGTCATTCGAACTCTGCAAGCGATATGCCGTGCTCGTTACAAGAAAAGAAACTAATACCGTCTGTAGGCGTAATAAGCAAGCAGAAAGACTAGCGAACCAATAAACGCCGCGTAGAGAGTAAGGACGTGGACGCCGTTTACAGCGGCTGGCCCGAACGCATAGCACAACCAGCCTCCCGCCATGGCGCCGACAACCCCTAACACAATGTCGGGCAGAATGCCCTCCCCTTTCCTCTTTCCGAGCCGGCCGCCTATGAAGCCCGCTGCCAGACCGAGAACTATCCATATCACAAATGACATGATCTTTTCTTCACTGTCTAGTTGATAGGTATCCGGCATCGCGGGTTGAAAATGCGCCGAGCTCCATCATTGCGGTGAGATCGGGTAAGCCGATCAATTACTGGGCCCGCTAAGTTCGCTTGTTTCCAATGGATCTGAGGAAGAGGCATCCACGGTCGCCATGGTGTTTTGTGCATCTCCCGGCGGCCGGGCTATGCTTGCGACAATCTCCACAATGCCCTTATCCAATGTTGCGGAAACCTTGTTGGGGTCGATGCGCGCTGGCAGGTCGAATCGCCGGAAGAGCCGTTGGCCGAATTCGCAGAAGTGTAATCTCTCCTTCATGCCGCCGTGCTCGTGGGTTTCCGTACCTTGTATCAGAAGCGAATGCGGAGTCGCCGTGACTTGAATGGACTTGGCAGCGAAGCCGGGAACGGCTACCCGCAGCACAATTGCGGATGCATTCTCGAACATCTCTGCGGGCGGCCTCCAAAGAACTTCGCGTTCGGCGCGCAACCAGTCTTCCCAATCGTTGCCCAGGTGTTCGCCGCGCCGCTGGAAGTAATCGAAGGCCCGATGCCGGACCTCCTGCAAGTGGTGATCCGTCTGCCCCATTAGGGCGGATGAGGCTTCCTCTTGGTCGTGAATTTTCGTAATCGAAATAGCCGGTGTCATCCTGTACCTTTCCGCTCCGTTGATTCTCTCCTGCTGGATTCCGCACCTTTGCAAATCCGCTCCAGGCGTTCCCGATACATTGCAAGCCAGATGGCGAATCCATTACCATCTTTCGGGCTCGATCTGGTTGGCGAGGCGCCTTCGCGCGTGTTCTTCAATCGGATACGCCCATACTTCCATGGCAGTTGCATCGCAGCACTTCCGCTTGGAACCCTCTAGCGCGCAGCGCCCCTCATCGGACTAACATCGATCCATGGCGTCCTGAGAACCAGTTCATCACAATTCCATGGCCAGCCCGCTCATCTCCTCCGCTTTTCCTCGAAATATCCCTCGATCCCAGTATCTGGTCGCGCAACGAGGGATGCTTAATGTCTCTTACGGTGAGACTGCACCATCTCTCGCGTGGCTAACACCACGAAGACGAACGCAAATATCGGCGACGTGGCATAGTCGGAGAGAGCAATCAGGAGGTAGAGCAACCCGGCTATTAGCAAGACGAAATTCCAGATCAATCGTTCAGGCATTTGGGACTCTTCGCCGACTACACGTTATGGGGCATAACTCACAGCGGTAGGGCGCCCGGTAGCGACACGTTGGGGCAGAGGCAAAGAGACGTCAATTTCCGTACCTTTGCCGGGCTCAGACTTGACGGCCAGACTGCCTCCCAGGCTTTCGACGCGCTCCTGCATCCCGATCAGCCCCAAACCCGTCTTCCGGGTGTTCACGAAACCCCTTCCGTCGTCCCGGATCGTCACCGCGAGTTTCCCGTCCTCGGCCATCAACGTTATCTCCACGGAGCTGGCGTTCGCATGCCTACACACATTGTTCAATGCCTCTTGGACTATTCGAAAGACACAAATCTTATGCTCCTCCGGAAGTTCGTTCGGAAATGCATACGCCACAACATTGATCCTGACCCCCGTGGACCTCGAGACTTGGTTTGCCTGCCACTCTAGTGCCTCAGCCAAGCCAAGGTCGTCCAACATGGAGGGACGCAAGAGCAGCGCCATGTTGCGCAGCATCGCTACGGAACCCTCTACCAATTCACGGATTCTGTTCACCCTCGTCCGCAACGGTTCGGGGTAGGGAGCCAGCGCCACACTCAAACCGTGCAACTCAAACTGCACCGCCGACATGGATTGGCCTACCGCATCGTGTAGATCTCGCGAGATGTTCTTGCGTTCGTTCTCCTGGGTCTCCACCAACCTTGCGGAAAGATTTCTGAGCTCCTGCCGGGCGCCGGTAATGTTTTTGAGGTGCGCCAGTGTCTGCCCCTCAAGCCGAAGGATGTGGAGCGCGGTAGCGAAAGCCAGCGCAAGGCCGCACAGGAACATAACTGAAACGCCAATTATCAATCGGTTGCGGAGGCCGGAAAACATATGAAAAATCTGCTGGTTCCTTTCCAGAAGCTGCTGTTGGTTTAGCGAAGCTATTGTGTCCGCTATGCTCAGAGTACTAGAGCGCCGCGGCAGTACATCGTCATGTAGGAACCGAAAGCCTTGGAGACGGCGCCGCTGCGCGTCCCAGGTGAGAACAGGGTCGAGAGTCAGCCAATATTCCCGAATCTCACGTTGCAGGGCATCGTACATCTGCTCGCCCACGGGACCAGGCCCCGAAGTAGTGAGCGAGATCATGGCTTGGATTTGGCGGCGCGTGCCGGCCAATTCCATTCGGCTCTGTTCCGCCTTGGCTGGATCCGGCTCCAACAGATAGTCCCGAACGTACGTCCCGGAGAGATAGATCGCAGATCGTAGTTCGTCAAGCTTCATCTGCCGCCCCAGGAATTCCTCCAGGATGCTTTCATTGCTTGTTTGCAATTGGGAAATGACATGGACCGCATCGATTCCGGAGAGAACGAGCAGCGTGAGGAGCACGCCGAACCCGATGGCCAAAGCCATTCTGGTTGTAAGTAATCGTCGTACCGTTAGCCTTGCTTGACCGTTCCCAGACATCAGTTCTCCTTAGATCACGGCATCTTGCTTGCCCGAAGAGATGACGCCCTTTCGGATTGAATAGAGAATGAGTTCGGCCAAGGTGTGAAAGTTCAGTTTTTGAAAAATGTGCTGGCGGTGGCAAATCACCGTGGTGGGGCTGAGGTCGAGAATATCAGCAATATCTTTGTTAGCTTGGCCTTCCGCCAGCAACTGCAAAATCTGCCGTTCGCGGCTGGTCAATAAATCGTAGCCGTCTTCAACTTGATGTGCCCCCAGGTAGCGGATGTACTCATCCGCCAGTATTCTGCTCACCTTGGGGCTGAAATACGCCTTCCCCTGTGCGACCGCGCGGACGGCTTCCACGATTTCGAATTCCGATGAACTCTTCAGCACATATCCGCGGGCTCCCGCCTTGAGAGCGTTCAGCAGGTAGCACTCATCGGCGTGCACGGTCAGCATAACCAGTTGAATTTCCTGCAACTTGCTTGAGATCTGGCGGGCCGCTTCCAGGCCGTTCAGAATGGGCATGCTGATATCGAGGATTGCGACGTTTGGGAGTTCGCGTTCGGCCAGTTCAACGGCCTGCCGGCCATCGCCGGCTTCGGCAACGATTTCGAACCCAGGCTCGCTTGCCAAGAGCGCCCGCAAACCGCCACGGATGATTGCATGATCGTCCGCGATTAGAATCCGTATAGGCCGCATACGCCTCCTTGCAATGTACTCGCTATGATCGTACGGTGATATTGCGGCCGGACGGAATACCATGAACGGAGTATTTTTGGTCCCGAATATAGAGAGGTAGAGATATCTGGGGCACAACGCTCGCGTCTCCCCTGTTTTTTCGGGAAAACTCCTCTAATTCGGGTATATGCTTTGGTCTAGGGGCGCGGTAGCATCGATTTCGTGGCTATTGGGTCGCAAGAGTTGCACCTACGAGTAGCGTCTCAGCAGCTGGAACCCGCTCGATTCCGGTCTTCTATCTTTTTGAATCGTTGAACTTATGTCGTCGACAGATGGACCCAGCAACGGCCTAAATGCGCTCCGCCGGTTCGATTCCTGCGCCCTCGCGAATGCGATTGAAAGGTTCAATGTCCGTCCCCGGAACGAAGGGTTCATCAGCGGCGGCGCAATTTGTAGGTTTCCCCACTGTCCGCCCATCGTTGGCCACGCCGTGACTGGCCGGATCCGCACCTACATGCCGCCGATCACGGGAAAATGTTACTACGACAGTATCGAATGGTGGCGGTATCTGGTCACCATCCCGCCACCGAGGGTAGTGGTGTTGCAGGATTTCGACAACCGGCCCGGATTCGGGGCCCTCTTCGGGGAAGTACACGCGCGGATTTGCCTGGCGCTCGATTGTGTCGCCTATATTACGAATGGCGCCGTGAGAGATCTACAAGCGATCGAAAAACTTGGAATTCAGCTATTTGCAGGCCGCGCCTCGGTGTCGCATGCCTACGCTCATGTTGTCGATTTCGGCGAGCCCGTTGAAATCGGAGGACTCCAAATCAAGCCCGGGGATGTCCTTCACGGCGATCGCCACGGAATTCTGTCCGTGCCCTCCGGGCTCGTAGATCGGTTACCGGGCGTGGCGGAACAGATTCAAAGCGAAGAGACGGAGCTATTCGCGTTAATAGATAGCCCCGGCTTCTCTGTGGAGAAACTCGGGGTAAGACTACAGCAGTTCGCTGAGAAGCAACGATGCACCTAAACACTCATAGGCAAATATTGCAAGCGGCTGCCACACTTCTGTCAGCCGCGTTCTTTGTGGGATGCTCCAGCCAGAAGGTCAATGTAAGCGAAGCTAGCGGGGCTCCCGCGGCCGTCTCAGTCGGAGTTACCCAAGTGGTGCGCAGGCCCATTGCGCGCCAACTTACCATTTCTTCGGAGTTGGTCCCCTTCCAAGAAATCGACGTGTACGCGAAGGAGTCAGGCTATATCAAGGAGTTGCCGGTGGACTATGGGACACGAGTCGAAAAGGGGCAACTAATGGCTGTCCTTGAAATCCCCGAACTGGTGATGCAATTACAGGAGGACGCGGCGGCCATCAAGAATCAACAGGATGTAGTGACGCAGGTTGAGCACCAGATTGAGCGGGCGGCGGCCCAAGTCAAGCCCTACGAAGCGCAGTACACAAGGATCAAGGGCGTATTCGACAGCAAACCCGGCCTGGTGGCGCAGCAGGAAGTGGACGACTGGCAGGGCAAGTATATGGCAGCGGAGGCGCAGTTGGAAGTCGCAAAATCCGCTCTATTATCCGCACAAAGCGTGTTGGCGGCGGCGCAGGCCAAGGAACGGCATGACAAGATACTGTCCGACTACGCCAACATCTATGCTCCATTCAGCGGCGTGGTCACGCAGCGTTACGCGAATTTTGGCACCTTAGTTCAGGCCGGCACCAGTTCCAGCACCAACGT
>JBEKNN010000366.1:0-7910 GCA_049522755.1 Bryobacteraceae bacterium
GTTGTTCTACCGGCTCATTCAGCAGGCGGTGGCCGCCGACCCCGTGCCGTACAAGCGAATGGTCAAGTGTTTCGCGCCGGCGGACGACGCGAAACACAACTGGTAGTGGCAACCTGAGTGAAGTGAATACCCCATTTTCTACTATTCATTAAGGAACTGCCGGTTCTCAACCACTTCGTCCATCCGATACTGAAATCGAACGCAGTTGCCAGCGAACTAATACCCGACTCGCGTCGCCTTACAGAACTACGGCGACGTACAGAGGAGTTTGCGCGAAGTAGAGAGGAGCGGGCCTTCCGCGCGAACATGCTCTTTGGGGCTGAGGACGAAGTCGTTTACATGGAACGGTACGACTGCGACCCGCCGATCGTGGTCGTGGAGTCCCGTGACCACAGATCCATATGTAAGCCAGATTCCGATTACCTGATGCCATTGGAGTTCGTGCATGGCCGATCTCAAAACGCAAGCACTAGATGATTTCTTTCAGAGAGTGCTATCGCCATCGATAGAAGCGTGCTCTGATCTTCGAAGTGGCGAACACTACACAGAAGTAAGCCTCCGCCTGGCAGTTCTTGAAAGTCTGCTTTGGCTTGACGCAGGCGTCAACCTCAATGTCTTTGATCCTGTAGTTGCACACAGGTTACTGCTTTATCTGCAACCGATTATTAGGAAACAGTATTCACTGATCCCCGTTGGCGTGAAGCAAACTTTGCCTCAGCTTCCACTGATGCATTTGCAGAATTTAGTTGACAAAACAAATTTTACCGAGTGGTTTCATTTCAAAGAATCACGAGGTTTGGCCGTTCGCTTAGAGATAATCACCGGACTGCTGGGAAGGTTCAATTCGGTCTTGGCTATCTCTAGTACTGTCGCAGCATTGCTACTGCTGCGGACGTCGACTTGGGACGCGTTTGTCCGTCAACCATTCACCAGTGCTGATATGGCAGCAGCGCTCGATGGGACCGAGGACCCATGGATACTGGGTTATTCGTCGCTCGCCAAGGCAGGGTGCTTATCGTTGATCGAGCACCTTGACGCGGTGCTTAACGCGGTCAGGTACGACGACATCCCGACGGACACCGAACCTGAGCAGTGGGCTGAGTTTCGAAAGCTGATCTATCTGATCTCCTCGTGTCGGTTGCATTTTGACAACGGCATTTTCGGAGATCGATTTGAGACTCTGACTGGCATCGTTGGAAGGATAGTATCGCGAGAACTGGAAGATTTTGGCGTCACCAACGATGCAGCCGGGTGGAATCATTTTGCCAGCGGCGTCGTACGGGGGTGGCGTGGTCTTTTTAGCCCGACTGGCGAGACTGCATTCAGCGACTGACCTTCTTTGATGAGGAATCCTACTTCAACCGCTAACATCGTTCCTTGACAACGTTGATTGAAAACACGTAGCGCGAGCGGCGAGTCCGCCACCTCCGTCACACGAGAGACTGGGCGACTACATCGGTAGCATCCTGGGCGGCGCCGCTGACCACCATTGGCTTGAGGTCGTACGCCGCCGGATAGCTAACGATAATGCTGGATATCGCGGCGCTCTCGGTCGGCGTTGGGAGGTACCTTTCTCCGGGGTCGTCACCGCATCGGTCGAGCCCCCCAAAAAGGGATGGAAGTCGCGAATGGAGCCCCATCCGGGAAACGCTATCCTCGTCACAAGATCGCAAAGATAATCCTGACTCTCGGGATAGGGTCTTCGCAACAGCTTTGGCGCAGGCCGCAGCCGGACGGGCTCCGCCGGAGGAGCGCGTCCTGGCTCATCCTCTGGATGCCAAACCCGCGGCTCTCAAACACGATTGTGAGTCGAATCCCGCCGCTCACGCCCGGCGAACCCGACTGTCCCGGCATGCCGCCACCTACCCAGCCGCCGATGCTCCAGTCCCCGGGCCGCAAAGCCGCTATCTGCGACGCCGCCGTCACCGCCGCTTTGATTGGGTCAATATACGGCGCGAAGGCAGCTTTCGTTTTCGAGGGGTCATTCGCATCGATCTTGTCGAGGTTTTTGATCACGCCTTCCAGCGCATCCTCGCCCTTCTCAAACACCGTTTTCAGCGATGCGAAATCCGGGGCGCCTTTGCCCATCGAAAACGTCAGGTTCCAGTTCTGCGGACCCAGCGAACCGGAGAACGACATCCCGGCTACCTCCGTCTTGAACTGCATGGTCCCGTCCCAGCCGCCGCTGATGGTGTATTTCGCTCCATCCGACTTGAGCATTGCCGTCAGTCCGGAGACGCTGATAGCAGCGCTCCCGCGGGTCCCCATCCACTTCACTTCAGTCGGAACCGAGGAGAAGATTTTCTTGAGTTTGTCCAATGCCGCAGGATCTCCCGCCCGCAACGGATCGGATACGCCGCTACCCGGCAAGGAATACCCGTGGGCTTTGGCCCAATTCTGAATCTGCGCAGTGAGGTCCCCGTCATTCAGCACGGTGATGTCGGCGCCCAACGCTACGCGCGCTCGAACACGGATCTGATCCACGGACAGCGTCCGTAAGGCCTGCGCATTGGCGTCCAGCCAAGCCAGGAGTTTCGAGGTCGGTTTGGAAAAATAGTCGGCGGGAAGATTCAGATTGATCCCGTCCGGTAACGTCGTCCACTCGGGCATATATATGTTCCTCCCGGATTTACGTTATGACGCTCTTGCCCACCTAGGATTGTACGATCTCCTCCGTTGGCCTAGGGAAGGGCGGGCGGGTCGATCGCTTTGAGGCAGCGCGGATGAGAAAGGACGCCACCCGCATCGAGGTCTCGCTCTCGATTTCGCCTGTTTACGATCAGGACGGGCATGTCATTGCGGCATCACACGTTGCACGGGACATCACGGAGCGGCGAAACGTTGAGGCGCAGCGCCTGCATGCGCAAGAACTCGAAAGCTTAGTCTTGGCATGGAAGCTACCGATATCACGCCTTAACGCACTCGTCCCAGCGGTATGTGACGTAATCAGTTTCCGTTACTGGGTGTTTTAATCAGCATGGCGAGCGAGCTCTTGGGCACCTTGGTCACCACGTTAAACTCAGGGTCGACCAGCTCGGTCACTTCGATCTTCATCACGGCTCCCAGCAACAGGGCGACCTCGCTGTCGCTGAGCCCGTAGTCGTGCTTGATCCAAGTCGCAAGCTGCGCAGTCGACACCTTCAGAGCCTCCTGCAGTGAACCCGCCACGCCGAACGAGATGATGTAGTCCGAATCCTCCTCACGGACGCCTTGCGTCTGGTAGCCCTTGATTACCTCGACGGAAAAATCGACTGCCATCGAGACCTCCAGGCCCGTCTGCGTTACTTCGCCGTCGGCCATAGCCGCGTGGCCATCGCCGAATCCGAAGAGCGCGCCCGGATGAAAGACTGGGAAGAACATCGTCGTGCCGGACACGGTGCCGTTATAGTCGAGATTGCCGCCGAAGACGCCGAGGTGCGGGCCGGTCAGGGCTTCGAACCCCGGAGGCGCGACGGAGATGCAGCCCAGCATCGGCTTCATCGTTACCTTGAAGTTCTTGAGCGCGGGCGTGGGCGCGGTGAGCACCGCGATGCCGGTCGCGTTGTCCAACTGGTATTCGCCGTTGAAGCCCGCGTCGTACTTCGCGGCGAGATTGTAAGCCGGCGTGACGCCAAACTGTTGAATTCTACTCCCCTGCCGAGCCGTCTTGCGGTTTGGCTCGATCTTGATCAGGTGGACCACCAGCGTGTCGCCCGGCAATGCTCCTTCCACATAAATAGGCCCGATGTTCGGGTTGCCGCCCAGAGCCACGCGTTTCAGGTTTTTATCGGTTCCTGCGGAATCGGGTGCCCAGGTGTGCACGATGTCGCCAGGGAAGATGTGAATGCCCGGCTTGTTCCCGGCGTAGTAGTAAGCCTGAAAGGTGGTGGGATCGTAGTTGATCTCGCGCGGTTTGGCCGGCGGCGTCAGTTCGCGTGTCAGCTTCCATGCCACCTCCTGCAGCACGGGAGCGCGCGCGCCAGAACCAGCCCCGCCGCGGCCTCCCCCGCGGCCTCCCCTGCCTCCCACGCCCGCCATCGTTCCTCCACCCTCGCCCGCGTCACCCTCGATTTTGCCGGTGAGCGTGCCGGCATCGCGGCCCGCGGTATCTGTCAGCCCCAGCGACACGGTCGAGCCCTTCACCATGCCCTTCACGATCTCAGTGCCCCACGCGCCGCTCACCGCATCGCCTGTCCGCGCAAGCACGACACGGATGTATGAGGGCTCCAGCAGCGTTGGGCTCGTTAGCTCGGCGACCCATTTTTCCCGCCACCTCGCCACGGCCGACACCGGGCACAAGAGCCACAGTCACCACAATCGTTCCAATCCAGCGTGAAAGCATAGCCATCTCCTCGCCCCTCGGCGCGCCCATCGGAATTCAGTGATTTATACCACGCTGCGCTCCGCCTTTACAACCGGGCATCAGCCTGCGGGCGGCGACTCCGACTAAAATCAGAGGCCGAATCGCGGCCCACTGGTGCGGCCCCGCACCACGCGATTCCGCATGTGCCCTTTGAATAGCGGACGCCGTGGTTCGACCGCGAATCACTACCGATAATAGTAGATATCGGGGCGTATTGCCTAGCCGTTGCTGTCGTCCCGCGGTCGCTACAATTGAGCCGTATGCCTGTCACGGTCTTCGACATCAAAGGGCTCCCCGGCCACCGTCGCGAGCGCATCGAAGCGGCCGTGGTCGCGGGCGGCAAGCACACCAAGGCTCCGCAGAAAGCCTGGATCGCCGCCGACCTCCTGGGAACCACCGCCGGCCATCAAGTGAAGACAGGATCATCGGCGGCTTGCCGCGCGGCGATCGTCGAGTTATCGAACTAACGATGCGTTTTCTTCTCGCGCCCCATCCGTAGACCGCAGCGGCAGAGCCCTTAGCAAACGCCATTTCCGAACGCTCGGTTTGCGCCTGTGCCAGCGATGTGCGCAAACGAGATCCGGGGTAATCCCCGGAGGCCGAGTGCTTCTGAAGATGGCATAATCTTCCTGGGAGGGTCAGAAAGTAATGTTTGCCCGTCCGCGCCGGAAGGCCGCCACAATTAACATCTCCGAACTGCCAAGCGCGAAAGGCAGCATCCTGGCTGAGTGCACCAACATGCACACCAGCCTTATAACAATCGACTACGACCTCATCCGGGAACTCGCCGAGTCGAAAAAGCAAAAGGTTAAAGATGATGATCCGGACAATGAGAAATACTGCAAAGCGGAAGTTTTTGAGGGGGATGCCATCTCGGCATCCGGTGAATATGACTCAAGCGCGTCCATACATGCGGAGTTGAACGCTCTTGTCTCGTATATTAGCCTAAAAAGCAACTTCTCGAACATCAGCAGGATCAGGATCACATCGCCGCCGTGCAAGTCTTGCGCGTTTGTGCTCAAGCTGCTCGGCCTATTAGACAAAGTCCAAACTACCAGGCAGATTTATAAGGAACACACGGGATCGTGGGTTTGGCCACAGGAGCTTCAGAATTCCCAACTCTTTTCCGCCGAACAATGGGAATCGGTTCAAGAGCAATTCGAGAAAACTGGCATTGCCGGCGATGACATCATCCCCTACATGGTTTCAGTGATACAGAGTAAGTGCGCCTACTGAGTTTCCGCCCATGTTCGCCGGGCATTCAGAGAGCAGAGTCGTGGACCGCGCTGGGCCGCACGCGGAAAGTGCTATCAGCGCGAGGGTTGCCGAGGTAGGAGCTACCGATAATACGAATTAACGCTATCTATCTACACGGGCCGCGCGGGCCGAGGAAACTTCTCATTGCAACGCGACGCATAAGCAGAGCGCGCCGCCGAAGTGCCGACTTCAGTTGTCCTGGTACCCGTTTTCAATGCCAGAGCCGTTACAAGTCGGGCAGTCACGCCGACCGGTGAACGGTTGGATGTCTCCGTATCCATAAGCGCAGCCAGTATAGTTCCCATCGCCAATTGGAATGCCCCGACAGCGCGGCGGAGAAGGTAGCGGGCGGATCTTCGGCGCCTCCTCGCCACTGTCGTCGATTTCGTCGTCCATACTCGAATCCACAGCACACCAGCCCACGAGGGCCAACATTTGTCGTTCAGCCATTATCCTTTGGTTTCATGGCCCCAGGATCTCATTCAATTTGGTTTTGAGCGCCATGTCCGCGGGCGATCCGGCAGGCCGGCGGAGCCATGCGTCAAACGTCTTTCTGGTCAATCGGTGCTGTGTGCCGGGCTCTCTCGGTTCCACGGTGAACTCGTGCAGCCCCTTCGGCTCGTATTGCACATGCTCGCAGCGGCGGAAACGATCAATCGCCAGCCCACGGCCTCGTAGAGCGTCCGGGCCTCCACCTCGACCGTGTACTCAATTCCGTCCGCATCCTTTGAAAGACACCCGGCACTGCTTCACTCCGAGCAAAATATCATATTCGTCTTTTCTTCTCCGTCGCCATTTATGGCTCTCGGACTATTTCCCGCGGCTCCGTGTCCTCGCGCAGGCCCATAAACCGTGAGTGCCGCAGGTGGCCGTCCGGCGTCCATTCAACGAACTCGAACTGTCCCACCAGCGAGGGCGCCAGCCAGCGGCACTCAACATTTTCCCGGCAGTCAAACCTTCGCCCCAGCGGCCGCTCTTTGCTTGCGGAAGATTGACGAACGGACACGTTTCCGCCGCCAGCTTCTTGAAGCGTCTGAATAGCTGGTCTCGCGATGCGGGAGTGAATCCGCTGCGAGTGCGCCCAGCGTACAACAGCTTCCCGCCGCCGTAATAGCCGAACACGATGGCGTCGAAGTTTCTGGCTCCCAGCGTGTATCCGCCGATCACGAATGCCTGCGCCCGGTTGACGCGCATTTTCTGCCAAGCACCCGAGCGCTGGCCGGATTCATAGCGGCTGTCCCGCCTCTTTGCCACAAGCCCTCAAGTCCGTGAGCTTTCACGGAACTGATCAGATCCGGCAGGCTTGCGTCCAGTTCGGGTGATTCGCGGATCGGCTCGCCCAACTTTGTCATCACTCGCGATTGCAGAAGTTCGCGGCGCACGCTCAGCGGCTCGTTCATCACGTCCTTGCCGGCGAGGATCATCACGTCGAACACGTAATAGATCAGCGATGCGGTCTCGTGATTCTGAAGGGCGTTGAACGATGACTCGTCCAGAGCTACGATCTCACCATCAACGACTGTTTCGTCGGGCATCGCGGCCAGGGCCTAGACGATTGCGGGGTACCTAGCGTTGAAATCCTTGTCGTCGGGATCGCTCGGCTCAAAAGTAACAGATCAGCTAAGCCTCATGTGCGAGTGCGGTATGGCGGCGGCCTGACCAATACTTCTTCATTCGGACCGAGACCGTCTGGCGCTCTTCGTCGCTCATCGACTTTCGTCCTCGCCGCTTTCCGATCTTCGGCATTAGCGGGACGTCCCCGCCTCCCCCTCTCTGCAAATCTACGAGGGAAGCGATGACCCGCTGAAGCTTTTCCTTCTCGGCGTATAAGTCTTGAATCGTTTTATATAAATCAAACACAGCTCACCGTGATTTCTGTCCGCGCTGTCGGATGAGAGTGCGGACAACTTAATGTTAAATCGGATAAGATGAGCAATTCTATGGCAAATTGGTACTACCCTAAACGGCGGCGAGTACTTATAAGGTCTACCGGCTAGAGCTAACGTAATAGTACTTCAAGAACGATGGTCATCGCCGCCGACTGCGGGAATCCCCGATTTCACGGCCTGTGATAGTACCGATAGTAACCGGCCCAAAATGCCTATACACCAAATGGTTTGCGGTTTTGGCGCGCCGGCGCGGGAAGGTAAGGTTCACTATAATTATGTGACGAGTTATACACCTTCACAACTGTCCGGCTATAAGTCGAACAGAATCAATTGATTGGCGGAGCTGAATAATTCCTCTTGGGAGTCGGGTGGCTGGAGTGCCTGTAAAATGGGCGTTTTCTCAAAAAGTGTCACGCTCAGAA
>JBEKNN010000367.1:0-7888 GCA_049522755.1 Bryobacteraceae bacterium
CATCTTGCAGAAAGGAAAGAGCCGACATGTTGATTCGCTTGGGCTACGACATTCAATTCGATCTTCCCCAGGACGTTCCATTTATTGGTTTGGTGAATGTTCATCCATCTCGCGTGCAAGATCTTCGCGAGCCTGATGAATTGACCGTTGAGCCGGCCGTGCCCATAACCCGGTACATCGATTCGTTTGGGAACCGCAGCACGAGATTCCGGGCTGCCGCAGGTCCGCTGCGGCTCTATAATTCGACGCTGATCGAAGATTCCGGCGAGCAAGACCTTGTGGATCTCTCGGCTCGCGAAGTTCCTGTCGAGTATCTTCCGGAAAAGACCTTGATGTACCTTTTGAGCAGCCGTTATTGCGAGGTTGACCTATTGTCGGATACCGCGGCGTGCCTGTTCGGCGGGTTGCCGCGCGGATGGCAGCGCGTACAGGCCGTGTGCGATTGGGTACATTCCCATGTTACGTTCGGCTATGAGTACGCCCGCTCCACCAGAACGGCGGTCGAAGTCTACAACGAGCGGGTAGGCGTATGCCGGGATTTTCAACATCTCGCGGTCACGTTCTGCCGGTGCTTGAACATTCCCGCGCGCTATGTTACCGGCTATCTGGGCGATATCGGCGTGCCGCCGGTTCCGTCGCCAATGGATTTCAGCGCCTGGTTCGAAGTGTTCCTGGAAAATCGCTGGTGGAGCTTTGACGCGCGCCATAACGCGCCAAGGATCGGACGGGTTCTCATGGCGACCGGCCGGGACGCGGCCGACGTGGCCATCACCACTTCTTTCGGAACGGCATATCTGAAGAAGTTCGAGGTGGTTACTGACGAAGTCCACGCCGCGGTTCAGGCCTCGATGTCAGCTTTCTAGGGCATGAAAAAAAACCGGCCTTGCTGCCGGTTGGCAAGCTAAAGCATACGCTACCCTTGCGGCTCCATATCTACGCCTACTTCGAGTTTGTGATCGCGGCCGCCCAAAATCACGCCACGTACGGGACTCACGTCGCCGTAATCCCGGCCCCACGCCAGCTTGACATGGCTCTCAGACGGGATCAGATTATTGGTGGGATCTAGGTCCAGCCAACCCGCGCCGGGACAGTATACCGACACCCAGGCGTGCGAAGCATCCGCACCGACCAGTCTGGGCCGGCCGGGCGGCGGGTAGGTCCTGATATATCCGCTGACATATCTGGCGCCAAGGCCTAACGATCGCAGGCACGCGACTTGCAAATGGGCGAAGTCTTGACATACGCCCTTCCTTGAGCGAAGTACTTCCTCCGGCGTTGTTCTTACATTAGTAGCTTTGGAATCGAACCGGAAATCTTCATAGATGCGGGCGGTCAAATTCAGCAGCGCTTCGGTCAGTGGACGGCCGGGCGGAAAAGACGGCGACGCGTAGGCCGCAAACGCGAGGCCCGGAGAGACCCGCGGCGACTCGAACACGAACTGATAAGCGTCAAGCCCCGCCTCGCTGAGATCCGACGGTAGCGATCGAACCACATCGTCCCACGCCGGCGCGCGTTCCGGCCATGTTACCGGAGGACCATCGACTACCACGCGGCTGCGGGCTTCGATGATCAGCCGCTCGTGCGGCTCCCCGATTGTGAAAAAAGCGAAAGAGTTGCCGAAGTAATCCAACCGCTCGCGCAGTGAAACGGGATTCGGAGTTATCAGCAGCTCATGCGACATACAAGTGTGATGCGGCTGAGACCGGGGAATCAGGTAAGCCACATGAGTCCCGAACGAAACCGGCTGCTTATACGTGTAAGTGGTCTTATGAACAATTCGGTAAGTCATCCGCCTATGGTGATCGGGTAAGTTCGCGCGTGATTAAAGTAAGTGAGGGAAATGTTATCCGCCCATGAGGGCAGTAGATCCTGGACAAAGCCCAGCAAACGGTCCAGTTCCAATTGTCCCTCGGAATCGGCCGTCCTGCCGCTGCCGGGGAGCGAGAAATCAAGCTTTTCCAGGTCCATCCCGCGCAGCAGCGTCATCGCGTGTTCGATGGCCTTCAGATCGTCCGGCGCATTGCGCGCCAGTTTCCTGTATAAGTCAACCAGGTGAGATACCTGGAAATTTAGTGACCGGGGATTGGTCTCATCCACCATCAAGACGTCCAGTACCGCCAGCGGCTGCAAGGTCGTGAAGTAGCGGGAACGATAGGTCATGGAACTATCGGCGACTTCCAGTAAGTATTCGAGCAGGGGCCAGCTTTCCTCATCGATTCCCGCGGTCACCTCCCGCATCTGCCTTACCGAATACATCGCTCGCTCGAGTCTGCGGCCCAGACTCATGAACAGCCAGCCCGGTCCGCGGGTGATGTTTTCACGCTCCATCCCGGAAAACGCCGAAAGCAGCTCGAGGCACCCGCCGAGTACTGCGGAATACTCGACAAACAGCATGTACTTTTCGGTATGACTGGCTTCGGCCAGCGCGACCACCAGCCGCGACATGTCCGCCGACAGGCGCTCGCGAAGGTTTCCGCCGACGCGCTGCACCTCTGCCAGCGTGGATGCGAGGCTGTCGGGCCGCGTGGCGTTCGACATCAGCGAGATCAGTTCCTCCTCCAGTTCGCGCGCGGTGGGCCGGCGATCTTTGCGCAGAGTGCTGTGCTGAGAATCGAAACAGTTGTGCAGGCGAAACAGGCAGGTCATCTCGGCCCCGCTGGATCGGCGGACGCGCAGCATCAGGCAGCGCAGCAGGCGCGCGATGCATTCCGCCCGCTCGGCATAACGGCCCAGCCAGAAAAGATGGTCGGCGGCGCGGCTGGGCAGATCCACGGTTGCGTGCTGCAGTTGGACCGGCTGGTTGCGCGGACGGAGCATGCTGAAGGTATCCACCGGTCCGTCCCAAAGAACCCAGGCGTCCTTGCTGCGGCCGCCGCGCTGCATGGAAACCACCTGTCCGTCGGCTCCGGCCACGCGTACCAAGCCACCCGGCATCGCGAGCCAACCGGAGCCGGTGTTCAAAACATAAGTACGCAGCACCAGGCTGCGCGAGTAGAGGTGGCCATGGTCCCACACAGGGGCCGTGGAGAGAGACACCTGCTCCTGCGCCACGTATTCGTAGGGACGCGCCCGCAACTGATCGCCGATCTTCTGCTTTTCCGCTTTTGCCAGGTTGGCGCCAAATACCGGCTCCATTCCACGCAATGGAAACGCTGGCTTCACGACTACCTGGTCTAAATGGCTCAGCACCCAATCCAGCGCGTATTCCTGACCGCACCACCATGTAGCGACCGACGGCAATTTAAGCGGCTCTCCCAACAGTTTTCTGGCCAGGCCGGGAAGAAACGGCATGATGGCGGCAGTCTCGATCACGCCGCTTCCGAGCGCGTTCGCCACGACGGCGTTGCCGGCGCCGACGGCGTCCACCAATCCGGCGACTCCCAGGAACGAATCGCCGCGCAGATCCAGAGGATCGCAGAAACTATCGTCCACGCGGCGGAGGATAACATCCACCGGTTGCAAGCCTTCCACAGTTTTCAGGAACACGCGGCGGTCGCGAACCGTCAGGTCGGCTCCTACAGCGAGGGTGAAGCCGAGATACCTGGCCAGATAGGAATGCTCGAAGTAAGTCTCGTTGAATGGGCCTGGAGTCAGCAGCACCACGCGCGGATGATCGCAGCGCGCCAGGCCCAGCAGCACCTCGCGTTGAGTCCGAAAAAAGGACGCCAGACGCCTGACATTCGACGTGCGGAAAGCATCCGGCAGAACGTCCGAGACGATGGTCCGGTTTTCGAGCGCATATCCGCTTCCCGAAGGCGATTGCGTGCGGTCCGCGAGTACCCACCAGCGGCCGTCGGGCGACCGCGCCAGGTCGACAGCGAGCAGATGCAGATAGGAATGCGCCGGAACCTTTACCCCCGAGAGCGGCCTCAGAAACGCCGGATTCGCAAACAGCAGCGCGGCCGGGATGTCCCCGTTGGTTATCAAGCGGCGCTGGCCGTAAATATCCTCGAGCAGCAGATTGAGCAGATGAGCGCGCTGGACGATGCCAGCCTCGATGAAGCGCCACTCTTCCGGAGCGATTAGTAGCGGGATAGGATCGATTGCCAGCGGCCGGTTCGCGCCTTGGGGGTCGGTATAGATGTTATAAGTGACGCCGTTTTCCCGGATCCGGCGTTCCGCATGCTCCCAGCGATGCGCCAGCTCATCGGAACCCACTGCCTGCAGCGAGTCGACGAAAGCCGACCAGTGCGGCCGGGGATTGACTCCATCCGGCGCGAGCTCGTTATAACACGACAGATCGGGCAGCAAGGTTTGAAGCAGATCGGCGAACATAGCTGGCGCTAACGGCCGGCCTCCAACGATTCCTCAAAAGGAGATTGCTATCCGATGATAACAACAGGAAGGGATTCAGCATTTTGGGCATGTAGGCTGGGGTATCCCGAAACGGTGAATTCCGAATAGCCTATTTCACGCCATGGGGCCACGCCGTTCTGAGTGTCGTCCTAGAACAGCGTGGCTGAAGGGCAAGCTGGGAGCATGCCCCACTTCTATCGCCAGTATCCCCGATGGAATCGCCAATGTCGCCCTTCCTGACGCCAGGCCGGCGCAGCCCACACCACTCCGGGGCGCGGCGGACGCCGCCAGGCTCCTGGGACCCAAACCCATGCCGATCCGCGCAGGTCGTAGTACCCGTCGGCCCACACAAAGCCCGGTCCCGGCGCGTAGCCCATCGCTCCATATCGCGGCGGCGGCGGCGCTGCCACTATGTAGGCGCCTCCCGCGCAGCCCGTCAAAATCGTTCCCGCCAATACCAGTATGGCGGCCGGCAAATTCCGTTTCATAACAACGGCCCTCCTAACTGTTAGGAACGCGAGAGAGCCGGGGTAAGTTGCGGGTGTGAAACTGCGTTAATGTTATGGCGTCTTAATGGGTGCTACCGCAACTTATGGGCGTTGACCGTGGGCGTAACATCTATGAAAGGCTTGACGGATCGGGCGGCTTCGGAGTCTCCCGCGCCGGGTATCCAGCATAGATAAACGCGGGCTGATCGAGGCGTAACTCAACGGCAGTAGGGCGGACCCCCCTGGTCCGCGCGGGTCCCCCTGGACCCGCTCTTCGACCAGTCAAATCAGTCCGACGCGATGCTGAAAGGCCGACCGGGGGGGCGGCCGCGGACCAGGGGGTCCGCCCTACGCTTTAATACAAAGCGATCACTCGTAGCGCAATGCGGCGAGCGGATCGATCCGGCCGGCGCGGCGAGCCGGCAGATAGCTCGCCACCAAAGCTACGGCGGCAAGCAGGGCGGCCGCAACGGCCTGTGTGAGAATGTCCGTCGGAGTCACTCCATAGAATAGGTTTTCAACCAGCTTCGCTAGAAACATCGATGCCGGAACGCCGGCGGCAAGCCCGATCGCGACCAGCCACAGCGTTTGCCGCAGCACGCTCCAGGTCACTTGGACGGGCATCGCGCCCAGCGCCATGCGAATGCCTATCTCCGAAGTGCGCCGCGCTACCGAGTAGGCCAGGACGCCGTACAAGCCCACTGCCGAGAGCACCAGCGCCAACGCGCCGAATGCCGCCGCAAGCGTCGAAATCAGGCGCTCTTCCAAAAGGCTTTCGTCGATCTGGCGGGCCAGCGTATCCGTGCGCACGATGTGAATATCCGGACCCAGGGTCCGCAATCGCTTCTGGACCGTGGCGATCAAGGGCTGCGGATCACCGGAGGTGCGGATGCTCAGCGTCAACCAGGCGCCTGAGTCGATAGGTTGCCGCACCGGAACATAGACAAATGGAACCGCTTCCTTTCTGAGGTCTGCCTGCTTCGCATCCTGAACCACGCCGACGATCCGGTAGAGCGGGCGGCCCACCAGTTTCACCACTGTTCCAATAGGATCGCGCCCGCTGAAGAAATGTCTCCGGGCGCTTTCATTCAACAGCGCGACATTCGGCGTTCCTTCCCGATCGCTCTCTGTAAAGTCACGGCCCTCCAGTAACGGCGTCCCTAATGTGCTGAAGTAACCCTCACTTACTGTATTCAAGTTGATGCTTCTATCCTGATCGGACTGAGCCTGGTATCCGGCTGCCTCAAAGCGCACTCCGCGACCATTGCCGTCAAGCGGCGTCATTCGCGACAGACTCGCGGACCGCACGCCGGGCAGGCTTCGAACAGCAGGCAGCATACGGTCCCAGAGAGCGATTCGGGCGGATGCCTCGTGGTACGTGTTGTCGGGCAGATGGATTAAGATCAGGCCAACCTGGTCCGCGTGGAATCCCGCACCCATGGCGTAGAGGTTGCCGAGAGTGCGGAGGAACAGCGCGGCGCCAGCCAGCAGGATCATCGACAGCGCTACTTGAAAGGCCACCAGAAACTGCCCGGACCCGATGCGCGACTGCGTGGTGCGGCCGCCATCTTTCATCGCCGCATGCGGATCGGTCCGCATCGCGCGTACCAGCGGCGCGGCTCCGAAAACAAGCGTCGCCAGCAAAGAGAGGGCGGCGGTGAAGCCGACAACGCGCCAGTCCCAATGGATGTCGAGCAGGATCGGGCGCGCGCCGCCGGCAAAAAAGGCGATGAGACCCCGCGCCGCCCACCATGCAACCGCACCGCCCGCCGCCGCTCCGGCGGCGAACAGCAAGCCAGTCTCTACCAGCACCTGGCGGAAAAGCCGGATCCGCCCGGCGCCAATCGCCACGCGTACGGCGAACTCCTTCTCCCGTGTCGCGGCCCGCGCCAGCAGCAGGTTGGTGATGTTCGCGCAGCCGATTAGCAGCACCAGTCCTACTACCGCCATCAGCGCCCAGAGCGGGCGCGAGAAGCGCTTCCTCAACAAGTCGAGGCCATGTGAAGCCGGGCTGAGTTCCATGTGGTTGAAGTAGTCGCGGCGGGCATCTTTTGACGGCGGGAATTCGTTCATGAACGCCTGGAAAATCGGGTCGATCTCAGCCCGTGCCTGTGCTGCTGTAACGCCTGGCCTGATCCGCGCGACGCTTCGGAAAAACCACGAATTGGTGGAGTGCAACAGTTGCGGGCCGGCGATGGTGATCGGCATAGTCACATCCTCATGCTGGCCGGGCGCCAGGCCGTGAAAATCCTTCGGCGTGATTCCGACAATGGTGAACCGGCTGCCGTTCAGCGTGCCATCCGAGGTAAACGTAGCGCCGATCGCCTCGGATCTTCCACCGAAGCGCCGCTGCCAGAATCCATAACTGATCACCGCCACAGGCGGGTCGAGTTGGTCGTCACGATCGGTTAGTAACCGTCCTGCGAATGGGGCGACGCCGAGCACGTCGTAGTAGTTGCCGGAGACGCGCGCGCCATCGACTTGCTCGATGGGCCCGTCAATGCGGATTCCGAAATCGTTGGGTGCATACGCCGCGATGCCGGTGAACGATTTTGCCAGCGACCGGAAGCGCTCAAAGCAAGGATAAGGGGGCGATCCGCCAACATCACGCCCGCCTGCGTTGTTCAGGAAATACAGGCTCGCCGGGTCATTCACGGGCAGAGACCGCAGCAGCACCGCATCGATCAGGCTGAAGATCGCGGTGTTGGCGCCCATGCCGAGGGCGAGAGTCAGCACCGCAGCCGCAGTGAAGCCGGAGTTCTGCCGCATGGTGCGCAGGCCGTAGCGGACGTCTTGAAGCAGATCGTGGAACCACACCGTGCGGCCTCTCTCGTAGAAGCGCTCATGAGCGGCGGTCAGGTTGCCAAACGCCTTGCGGGCGGCCATGCGCGCGTCCGCATCCGTAACGCTGGCGGCCTTCAGCTCGTCGGCTTCGAGTTCGATGTGGGAGCGAATCTCTTCGGCGAAATCGGCCGTAGAGCGCTTCTTGCGCCGCCAAAACATCGCGTTATCCCTCCTGCTCTTCGGGGCCGAGAATCAGACCGATGGCCCGCGCCAGCCGCCGCCATTGGCTGGTCTTCTCCAGAAGCTGGGCACGCCCCTTG
>JBEKNN010000368.1:0-7887 GCA_049522755.1 Bryobacteraceae bacterium
GATGGCTTCGGATGCGGAGACGCCGCACACGCAATCTTCGCAGGCCTTCAACATCATCCTCGCAAACATCGATATGGCGCTCGATGACTCCGGGCCGATCTGCCAGGATACGGGCATGCCGACGTTTTACGTGCATACGCCGGTGGGCGTGAACCAGATTCGCATTGCGAAGGCGATCCGCGAGGCGGTTGCCGAGGCGACGCGGCTGGGAAAGCTGCGGCCCAACTCGGTCGATTCCATCACCGGCAAGAATAGCGGGAACAACCTGGGCGAAGAGACGCCGGTGATCCACTTCGAGCAATGGGAAGAGGATGAAATCGAAGTGAAGCTGATCCTCAAGGGCGGCGGCTGCGAGAACAAGAACATTCAGTATTCAGTGCCGTGCACGCTCGATCATTTGGGCCGCGCGGACCGGAACATCGAAGGCGTGCGCAAGTGCATTCTGCACGCGGTGTGGCAGGCGCAGGGACAGGGATGCGCGCCGGGGTCGCTGGGCGTGTGCATCGGCAGCGACCGCGCGCATGGGTACGATCTGGCGAAGCTGCAGTTGTTCCGCACGCTGGACGACGTGAATCCGGTCCCGGTGCTGGCGAAGCTGGAGGCCGAGATTATGGAGGAGGCCAATAAGCTGGGCGTGGGCGCGATGGGGTTCGGCGGCAAGAGCTCGTTGATCGGGTGCAAAATCACGGCGGCGAACCGGCTGCCGGCGAGCTTCTTCGTTTCGGTGGCGTACGAATGCTGGGCGTTCCGGCGGCTGGGCGTGCGCCTGGATGCTGCGACGGGGGCGATTGCAGAGTGGATTTATCGCGATCCGGCGCGGCAGGTGGAGCGGATGGCGCGCGGCGAAGGGTTCCCATTGACGGGACGCGAGGTGGTGCTGACGCCGCCGTTGACCGAGGCGCAGATGCGCTCGCTCAAGGTAGGCGACGTAGTGCTGATCACGGGCGACATGTATACGGGGCGCGACAATGTCCACGCGTATCTGATGAAGAACAAGCCGCCGGTGGATCTGCACGGCGCGGCGCTTTACCATTGCGGGCCGGTGATGCTGCAGCAGGACGGGAAGTGGACGGTGAAGGCTGCCGGGCCGACGACGAGCATCCGCGAGGAGCCTTACCAGGCGCATGTGATCCGCGAATACGGCGTGCGCGCGGTGATCGGCAAGGGCGGCATGGGAGCGAAGACACTGGCGGCGCTTAAGGAATGCGGCGCGGTGTACCTGAACGGCATCGGCGGCGCGGCGCAATATTACGCGCGGACGGTGGAAGATGTGCTGGACGTGAACCTGATGGAGTTTGGCATTCCGGAGGCGATGTGGCACATACGCGTGCGGAATTTTGCGGCGATTGTCACTATGGACGCGCATGGCAACAGTCTGCACGCGGACGTGGAGAAAGCGACCGGGGAGAAGCTGGCTGAACTGCAGAGCGTTTAGGCGGGGACAGCCATGGGGCGCGCGGCGCATGCGTGGGGCGTTGGTGGCGCGGGACCGGCCCTGCGGTCACACCAGCAATAGACCCCTTCGGGAGAGTCTGTTGCGGGGCGAAAAGCGCCGGCTGAAAGGCGGCGGCAGCCAGGATTGGCCGCCCCACTTTTAGCGCAGCAAGGCTTCGGCGCCCCGTAAAATCAGCGCCGCGCCGGCCATTCCGGAGGCGGCGGCGATGAACGCCGGTCTGGCGCCGTAGCGCTTCCACTCCTCATCCACGGCGTGGTAAGCCAGGTAGCACAACCAGCCGCCGGCGGCGCCCAACGGGTAGGCGATCCACGCAGCGCCTAAGTGCGGCGCGAGCCACAACCCGAACGCGCCCCCGGCCAGTGTGGTCCCTTCCGCCAACATGGCGCAAGCCAGCGCGGTGGAGCGGGATTTCACCGCGGCCCGCAGAATGCCGCCCAGCGCGATGCCTTCCGGGGCTTTGTGCAATGCGATGGCTAGCGGCACTGCCAGACGCAGTCCTAACGGCGCGGCCCATTGCGCGACAGCGACGCTCCAGCCATCCAGAAAGCTATGCAGCGCGGCTGCCGCCAGCAGCGGACCGGCGAAGCCGTGCAATTCGGTGTTGCACGAATCGTGATCGTGATCGTGCGAACATGCCGGACAGACGGAGTGTCCGGAGCGCGCCAGCAGCACCAGCAGGCCGTATCCCGCGCCGAACAGGAGCAGGCTTGCGGTCCAACCAATCGCCTCCGCCAGCTCCGGCAGCAAGCCGAACAGCGCGACTCCAAGCAGCATGCCGGCCGCCAGCGGAACCATGGGACGCGCGCGCTTGCGCATCCCTGTGAGCCGAATGCCGATCACCGCGCCGGCCATGCCCACCGCGGTTGCGAGCGCGGGCGCCGCGATGCCCGAGGTTGTCCAGAGAACGGTCAAGCAACCACTGTAACAGCCATGCCCGCGCGAAGCGCTGCGGCCGTCAGCGCCAGGATCATTCGGCCGGACCGGGGCGACGTCGCAGGGCATGGCCCCGCGCCACTTGCGTTTTGCCCGCCCGATGTGCTTGACCGTACACGTGGCCATCTGAGAGAATACCCTACGAAGTTTCAGTTGTTTGGGCGCGTCTCGTAGGTTTTCCGGCAGCGCGAAAGTCCGCGGTCCTTGTCAGGGACTCCCAGGAGCACGACCAGCACACATCAGGAGAAGGACTCGTGAAGGAAAAAGGCACCGTAAAGTGGTTTAATGCCGCCAAGGGCTACGGATTCATCCAACGAGCTAGTGGCGATGACGTGTTTGTACACTTTTCCGCTATCCAGACGAACGGCTACCGCTCGCTGGATGAGGGCGCGCAGGTGGAATTCGAGGTGAAGCAGGGACCCAAGGGCCTGCAAGCCGAAAACGTGAACACGGTGTAAACGGGATTATCAAACCCGGCAGACGAAGAAGA
This sequence comes from Bryobacteraceae bacterium, assembly GCA_049522755.1. GTDB lineage: Bacteria > Acidobacteriota > Terriglobia > Bryobacterales > Bryobacteraceae > PALSA-243. Next base: position 2,880 of record JBEKNN010000368.1, read on the forward strand.
GGGCTCCACGCGGGCCCTCTTTCTGTGTTCAGGCGGCGCTCTCGTCGAATTCGAAAACGAAGCGGCTTCCCTGGCCGCTGAAATACGCGAGCTTCCCGTGGAGCTGCCGGGTAGCCAGAGTGTGAACCCTTCAGGCCGAGGCCATTCTTCCCCGACAAGTCGAAACCGGCTGGCAGACCGGCGCCATTATCGGCGACGCTCACCAGAACGTGGCCGTTCTGGCGGCTGACATGCACGTCGATGCATCCGCGCGCGTCGCCGGGGAAGCCGTGTTTGAGGCAATTGGAAACCAGCTCGTTGACGATCGATCCACAGGGAATGGCTTCCTTCAAATTCAGCACCGCGGGCGGCCCGGTGACGCGGCATCGCACGCCGGTCTTCCCGTACGAAGCGGCCAGATGATCGGCCACGCGGCGCAGATACAACACCAGATCGAGAGAGCTGAAATTGGACTGCTGGTAGAGAAACTCGTGAATCATGGCCATGGACAGGATGCGGTTCTCGCTTTGGTGGAAGGCTTCGCGCGCATGCTCGTCTTCCACCAGGTTGCGCTGCATGCTGAGCAGGCTGGAAATTACCTTGCAGGTTGTTCTTGACGCTGTGATGAACCTCGTGGAGCAGGGTTTCCTTTTCCTGCAGCTCGTCGGTCCGCTGGCTCATCTGCGCCCTGAGTAAAGCGTGGGCGGCCACCAGCGACTGCTCCGCCTGGCGGCGGCCGGTGACATCGCGCGCGATGGCGCTGGCGCCGACTACGCCGCCGGCCGCATCGCGGATGGAGGAGTAGTGCACCTCGAACATACGGCGCGAGGCGCCTGCGAGGACGAACTCCTCGACGGCGGTGGATTCCTGGCCTTGGAGCGCGAGGGTCCAGGGAGCGTCCGAGGCGCGGATCTGCAGATGCGGTTTGAAGCTCAATGCGGTAACCTTCATGCCCGCCTGAATGTCGCGGCCGGACATTTCGAGGATGGTCGAGCGGTAGGCCTGGTTCATGGCGGTGAAGCGATACTCGCGGTCGATAGAGGTGATCAAGTCGCGGCTACCCTCCATGACGCCGCTGAGCAGGTGGTTGGCGACGCACACTTCCTGAAGCAGGCGGGCCTGTTCTTCGCGCGCAACCTTGAGCTCGGAAATGTCGCGGAAGAAAACCGTGAGCCCGCCCGTGAAATGGTTGGGAAAGACGCGTACTTCCAGCCATCGGGTGGAACCGGGAAAGTGCGCCTCGAAGGTATCCGGAGCGCGCTCGAGCATTACCTTGCGGTAGACGCGCTCAAAATCGGTAGCCTGCTTTTCGGGGCACGATTCCCAAAGGCAGCGGCCGATCAACTGGCTCTTGGATTTCCCGGTGATCCGCTCGGCTTGCGGGTTGGCATAGAGGTAGTGGAAGGCGGCATCGAACACGAACAATCCGTCGCTAATGGAATCGAAGGTCTCAATGGCCCTCCGCTCGGCGGCGAGGGCGCGTTGCAGAGCGGCGCGATCGCTCAACATCGCATAGTCGCGTTCGCTATCGCGGCGTTCCCGCCGGCGCAGACTGCGAACGGCCCGGCAAAAACCGAGTATGACGCCGGCGGCTGCTGCCAGACTCAAGAACACCACGAAAAACCCGGACACAGTGGAGGCGCGGCGATGCGCGGACGAGCGCAGGCCGATGAGCCGCGTTTCGCCGGCGGTGAGGGAGCGGAGGAACTCGCGAAACCCGACGGAATCCCTCCGGCCGGAGTTCAGCGGCTGGAGGAGACGCGGCTGGTCGATCGGTTGGTTGGAAAGAGCCTCGACCATGGAGTCCCCGGCTGCGATCGGCGGCGAAGCGCCTTTTCGAGCTGGTCCACAAGGGACTGCTGGGCACTGCTGTCGACGGTCAGCCTGCGAAGGTTCTCCAGGCTTTCGAGCGTCTGGGACTGTTTCGCCCGACCTGCCGCGAGAAAGACCGGCATCTGCGTGATCTCATACGCCTGGAGCTGGCTTTCCATTTAGGCGTACCGGCCAACCGCCCGCTGGATCTCGGAGAGCGTTGAAACACTACGCTGAACAATATGCGCGGTCCCGAGCGCCTGTTCCCTGGCGGCAAGAATGGAGTAGTACGAGCCGCCGGCTGAGGCCGTCAACAGAGCGAGCAGGCAGAGCAGCGCGATGCTCTCACTGCGGCGCTGGCGCCAGACGATCTTCAGCCAGGACAGACGATGCCTGGCGACGGTTAGCTCCACTACAAGTACTAGTGGGAACGGTACTGAGAAATCTGTAAATCTTCACAAAAAAGATCTTGAGACTAATCCCCGTTAGCCGCACTCTCTTAATTGCACGACCGCCGACTGAGGGTTGAACTTGGAAATAGAACAGAAGCGAATTCTAATCGTGGAGGACGAGGCGCCGATTGCGATCGATCTGGAGCAGCGCCTGATCGGCTTGGGATACGCAGTCCCCGGCATTGCGGATTCAGCCGCGAGCGCGATTCAGGAAATCGAAGACAAGCACCCGGACCTGCTGCTGGTGGACATTCGCATACGGGGGCCGATCGATGGGATCGCCCTGGCGGAGCAGGTGAAGCGCCGGTATAAGCTGCCAGCGATCTTTCTCACCGCGCATGAGGACATCTCGACGCTGCAGCGCGCGAAGGAGACGGAACCGTTCGGGTACCTGATCAAGCCCGTCGGAACAGCCAGCCTGCTGAGCGCCATCGAAGTGGCATTGTACCGACACAAAATCGACCGGGAGCTGCGGCGGCAGCAAGCGTGGCTCGAGACCACGCTGAGGTCGATCGGCGACGGCGTGCTGGTGACCGGCGCCTCGGGCAAGGTGGCGTATGTCAACGACTCCGCGCTGCATCTGCTGCAGACGGACCGCGGCGCCTGCCTGGGGCAGCCACTCGAAGACGTGTTCAGGCTGCGCTTCAACGCCAGCGAGCTGCCCCTTAAGTATCTGACGGAAGTCGCCGCCGCGGAAGCTATTCCGGTACCGCTGCCGGCGGAGGTTAACGCGCTCACCGCGGCCGGCGCGAAGATTCCAGTTGAAGGGAGCATCGCGGCGTCGCAGATGGATGGCGAGCGCTTCGGATCGGTGATCGTGTTCCGGGACATTACCCACCGGCAGGCGGCAGAGCGGGAGATGCGGGAAGAGCAGAAGACGATCGCCGTGGGACGGCTGGCGGCGGGCGTGAGCCACGATCTGCAAGGCATGCTGGCGACGATTGAGCAATGCGTCAGCGCGGCGGAACACCACTGGGACGACGCGCTGTTTGCCGGACTCCGGGAAGTAGCCGACACAGCCGCATCGCTCAACGGCCGGTTACGCGCGCTGATTCGGCAGAAGGGGCTGCCGCTCGAGCCGCTGAGCGTGGCCGTATTCATCGAGAGCCAGTTGCCGGAGCTGCGGAGCGCGATGCCGTCCAATATCTCTCTGGCGGCGAACTTCGGAGACGACTGCGCCGCAGTCCGCGCAAGCCCGGAGCAGCTCGGACGAGTAATGGCGGAGATAGTGACGAATGCCGCGGAGGCGATGCCGGAGGGCGGCGCGATTACGATTGAAACCTCGCGCGTGGAAGGCCCGCACGGAGAGGGCTTCGTACGAATCGGGGTGCGCGACAATGGTCCGGGCATGGCGCCTGAAGCGGTGGAAGACATTTTCGAGCCCTTCACTACAAAGACAGACGGCGCCAAGACAGACGGCGCCAGGACGGGCGGCGCCGGGTGGGGACTGGCGGCGGCGAAGAGGGCGGTCTCCACGCTGGGCGGGTTGATATCGGCGGACTCGAGGCCCGGCGTTGGGACCACGATCGAGGTACTTCTGCCGGACGCGATAGCCATTGCGCCGGCGGCGGGCGCGCGATGGCCTACGGTATTGCTGGTGGAAGCCAACGAATCGGTGCGGCGCGTTCTGCACAATTATCTGGAAAAGCACGACTACAACCTGCTGGAGGCGGGAGACGGCGCGGAGGCGCTGGACATGGCCGAGGTCTATAGCGAGCCCATCGACCTGTTGGTGATCGATATCTCGGGCGCGCCATTGGCGGCGCAAATGAAGGCGGCGCGGCCGGATTTGAAGGTGTTGTTCGCGGCGGAAGAAGGCAAGGCCGGCCCGGAGCTGCGGGGAACGGGAGTGTTATCCAGGCCGATTACGAAGGGCGAGCTGCTGCAGAAGGTATCGGCCGCGCTGGCCTGATTGGGCGTGGGAAAGCGGCGGGTAAAACAGCCGGCTGCATGGCAGGCGAAAGCGCCTGCCCCACAATTGGCCCGATCGCTCCCGAAATGTAGAAACTCCAGACAGCCGGCTGAAAGCCGGCTACAGCCAGGATTGGCTGCTCCACAAAACAACCCGCCTCACAGGCTCAAAACAACCGACTGTACATTCTAGCGCTGCTCGGCCGCGTCGACACGCGCGCGGGCTAGTTCGCATTCCGATAACGCTACGGCTGGGTCGGTGGCGCCGGCCTGATCGTGCGACGTCAGACGCTCGGTCGCCAGCTTCAATTCGGCGCGGGCTTTTTCGAGATCGATCTCTTCGGCGCGCTCCGCCAGGTTGGCCAGCACGCTTATGCGATCGGGCAGCACTTCCACGAAGCCGCCGTGGATCGCCAGAACTTTGCGCGGGCCGGTTTTGGGAGAGTACACCAACGGGCCGCTTCCGAGCAGGCTGAGCAGCGGGGCGTGGCCGGGCAGCACGCCAATGTAGCCTTCCATGGCCGGAACCTGCGCTTCCGTCACGGATTCCTTGACCAGTTGGCGCTCGGGCGTGACTACTTCGAGCTCGATGGTATCCGCTATAGCCTCTGCCATAAATTAGCCTCTGCCATAAACTAGGCCGCCGCCATGGTCTTCGATTTCTCCAACACTTCCTCGATGGTTCCCTGCATGTAGAAGGCCTGCTCGGGGATGTCGTCGTGCTTGCCCTCGCAGATTTCGCGGAAGCCCTTGATGCTGTCTTCCAGCTTGACGTACTTGCCGGGAATGCCGGTGAACTGCTCGGCTACATGGAACGGCTGGGACAGGAATTTCTGAATCTTGCGAGCGCGCGA
>JBEKNN010000369.1:0-7876 GCA_049522755.1 Bryobacteraceae bacterium
ACTAGAAATTCTGCGCAGTTGTAGGGCGGACCCCCTGGTCCGCGCGGGTCCCCCTGGACCCGCTTCTCGCTCCTCAAAATCAGGATCCCGCCCCACAGTTTGAAAGTAAGCGGATCGCCCCTTTAGCCTGCTCTACTTCAAGCTCATGTGCTGCGACGCGAAATCGAGGAAGTACGGCCAGTTAGGCTGATCGGTGTGCCCGCTGGAGTGTTGCCGGAACGCGATATCGCCCGTGGCAATCAGCGTCTCCATGGGCGGATATTCGGATGTCCCGAGGCTCTTCTTACCAAGCAGCTCATATACCTTGGCCGCGCCGGCGCCCGCCAGGAACGTGCCCTTCGCGTCCACCCAGCTATCGCCTCCAGGCTCGGCGTCGTATCCGCCTTTGCCGGCGCTCAGGAAGACCGGGCGCGGCGCGCACAGGGCAACCAGCTCGTGAGAATCCACCGGCAGGTCGTTCCAGTTCAGCGGACCGGCGTACTTCAGAAAATTGCCCGCCATCCAATGGTATTCGTCGATGCCGGCAACGTTCTCGATGATCTCGCCCCAGTTGCGGCGATGCAGTTTCGCGCCGCCTTCACCCGACGAGCTCACGTACGCAGTCCACATGCGCGGCTCGTAAGCCATCGCCACAATCGCGGCCTTACCGTAACGCGAGTGGCCCTCGATGGCGATATGTTTGGCGTCCACAGCCTTGTCAGTCTCGAAGTAATCGATCGCGCGGCTGGCGCCCCATGCCCAGGCGCGCAGTGAACCCCAATCGTCCAGCTTGCGCGGCTGCCCCTTGTTGCACAATCCGATAATGCCGAGCGTCAGTCCCGCGCCGTTGTCGGCTTGAATGCTGCCCGGGTTCAGCGAGGCGTAGCCCCACCCTTTGGCGAGCACTTGTTGCTGCCATGTGGGACCCGCTGGTCCGCGGCCGCCGGCGCCAAGGCCGCGGCCCGCTCCGGCCGCCGCGGCTCCAGCTGCCCCTGCACGGCCTGCGCCAGGCGCAACTCCACCGCGAGCGGCAGGAGGAGCATTGAACGCATTCGGACCGAAGGGCGGTCCGGCCGGAACCTCCGCTCCGCGGCCGGCTCCAGGACCGCCGAAGCCGCCGCCGAACTGCATCACTACCGGCGCCGGCCCTTTGGCATCGGCCGGCGTCGTCAGCGTGAGCGCGATCTTCACTTCAATGTCCGGGTCCATGGAATTGTCCACCACCCCCACCAGTTGCTTGGTGACGATATCGACGTCGCCGTTCTTGCCGGTGGTGGTGTTGGCGACTTCCCATTTCACCTTCGGCGTAACCTTAGGAACGCGGCCGTAGACTTCGCGGTCGAAATCCTCCACAATCTCGGGGCGGCGCTTGCTCCACCAGTCGGATGCTTTGGTGACCTTCTTCCCGTTCTTCAGGGTCAGCGGATCCGGCAGATCGGGATAGGGATTCGCTTTGGATTCGTCATAGTTGGCGAAGTTCGGATCGGTCTTGTCCCGTCCGGCCTTGCCCCGGCGGAGCTCCGTAATGTGGAGAAGATCCATGGTGCGCTTATGATCTTCATCCTTGGTCATCTTGACCGGTGGGGCTTGCCCGCCGGCCGCTCGCGCGGCTTGAAACACTAGGTTGCCGGCCGCGACGCCGATAAAGCCGGCGAGCGCCACGGTTGGCAGCCATCGAAACGATCGTATTCTCGACATGGGTCTCTCCAACGGTTTCGCAGCCAGACAATGCGCGAAAGCCGGTATTGTTGTACACACGAACTATATATATCTTCCGCGCCGATGTCAAACGCACCGATTCGCCGCGAGCGCCGCCACCGTCCAATCGCGGCAACATGGGCGCCTCTTCCGGGCGCTTAAACGGATTCGGGAAGTAGGGCGGACCCCCTGGTCCGCGCGGGTCCCCCTGGACCCGCTCTTCGACCAGCCAAATCAGTTCCGACGCGATCCCTGAGAGCCCGGCCAGGGGCTGCCGTCCACCGGGGGGCGGCAGCGGCCCAGGGATCCGCCCTACAGTTTGTTCAGAAAGCTCAGCTGCTTTCCAAAGTACGTAAGTGACATCGGATTAACAAGCTGCCCCGCAAACGTTGGTTCACACTGCCTTTCCCGAATCTGTTTAAGCACCCGCCTCTTCCGCCCCTATCGGATGTATAACCAATGGAGGGAGTGTCGTTCAATGAAAAGAGTCATTGTGGGACTTTTGATCGTCTGCGCCATGCCGGGAGCATCGACTGTCTTCGCGCAGATAAAGCAAACCAGGGAACAGATCGCGTTCTACACGCCGGAGTGGAAGGGCGACCGCTTCCCCGACGGACGCCCGAAAGTGCAGGACAACTTGCTGGAGCGCGCGTTGGACGTATCCATTGAGGATGTATGGGACTATCTGCGCGGCCAGGGCTATGTTAGCCAGTTTGAGGGTGGCTGGCAAGCTCTTCACGCCGAAAAGCCCTTTGCCGGCCGTGCGCTCACGGCGCAATTCATGCCGCGGCGGCCTGACATGGCCGGCGCTATCGCCGCCGAGGGCAAGGCTGAGGGACGCGTCAGCGGGACCAATAGCTGGGTGATCAATGAGCTCAAGATGGGCGATACGATGGTCGCCGACGGCTATGGAAAAATCATTGAAGGCACCCTCATCGGCTCCAACCTTGGCAGCGGCATCGCCGCGCACACGCATTCGGGCTTCATCTTCGACGCCGGAATCAGGGACGCCGAGGAGAACCGGCAAATCGCCAACCTCAATGGATTTTATCGGGGCTACGATCCCTCCGCATGGGCGCAAATGCAGCTCACGGGGATCAACGTTCCGGTGCGCATCGGACGGGCCATTGTGTTGCCGGGGGACCTGGTCCTGGCCAAGCAGGATGGGGTGATTTTCATTCCCGCCTCGCTGGCCGCGGCAGCTATCGGCAAGGCCGAATTTACCAACCTTCAAGATGCTTTTAATTTTGAACTGAATAGTCAAGGCAAGAACGGCGCAGAATTCGAAGGCGGCTGGACGCCGGAAAAGTACGCCGCCTTTGGAAAGTGGATCGACGCTCATCCCGAGAAATTGAAAATGACTCGCGCGGAATTTGCCGCACTGCTGGCTCAGGCGCAGATGCCCCGCAGTGGCGGTGGCGGCCGCGGCGGACGTGGCGGCCAGTAGCCGGTCCCTGATCGGAGCCACGACCGTCGGGAGTGTTGAAGCCGCGGCTGCCGCATCAATTGGAGTTCCCTATGCCTATTCGACGCACGGTCTATTTCGGGCTGGTCCTCTCGGCGATCTGCCTCACTTCAGGTGGGCAGGGTTCCACCTACTGGCCATCGCAGGAATGGCGGACCGCGACGCCTGAGTCGCAGGGCATCGATTCGCAGCTACTGGCCGCCGCGATCGACCAGGTTATCGAGAAGCATCTCGGCGTTCACAGCCTGCTCGTGATCCGCCACGGATACGCCGTGGTCGACGCAGCCTTCTATCCGTACGACGGCGCGACCCCGCACGATCTGGCCTCGGTGACCAAAACCGTTACCTCGGTGCTTACGGGCGTAGCCGTGGCTCAAAAGCTGCTCCGGCTCGATCAACCTCTGCTGCCCCTGTTTCCAAAAGAGAGCCCCGCGGAGGCGGACGCACGGAAACAGAAAATCACCGTGGGAGACTTGCTGCGGATGGAATCCGGGCTGGACTGCGGATACGCGCCGGGCGAGCAGGAACTGGAACAGATGAAACGCTCGGCGAACTGGGTGCAGTTCGCGCTGTCGCTTCCAATGAAATACGATCCCGGAACGCACTCGGCATATTGCAGTCCCGGCTACCATCTGCTGGGGTCGGCGATTGGCGCCGCGGCGCACGTGAGTGAAGCGGAGTTCGGCGAGAAGTACCTGTTCCATCCGCTTGGCATCCGCGGCGTCGTGTGGGCCGACGATCCGCAAGCTCGAAACCATGGGTGGGGCGACAGTCATTTCCTTCCCCGGGACGTAGCCAAGCTTGGCTATTTGTACCTGCACGGCGGCAACTGGGATGGCCGGCAGATTGTGCCCGCCGACTGGGTCGCGATGTCCACCGCGGCGCCCACCGGCGTGCGCGGCGACAAAGGAGGGATGGGCTACGAATGGAACGTCACGAATGGACCTAACGGGCGTCAATATGGCGGCACTGGCCGTGGAGGCCAGTCGCTGATCGTATGGCCGGACCTGGACATGATCGTGGTGAGCATGGCCGGGGGCAACGCCGGCCAGATTGCGCAATTGGTCCGCCAGGCCGTCGCGTCCGACCGGGCGCTGCCACCGAATCCCTTGAGTGACGCGCACCTGAACGAACGCGTGGAATACGCGAGCAAGCCACCGGCGGCCAGCGCCGCTTCTCCCTTGCCTTCCATAGCTGCCTCGATCTCCGGAGTGGTCTACGAGTTCCCGGTGAATTCGTCCCGGCTCGACACTCTGTCACTGACATTTGGGAAGAACGGCGAGGCGCGCGTAGATTTGGCGTATTATGGGCAACCCCTGAGTTTCCCGATTGGCCTGGACGGAGTATATCGCCTCGCCCCGAACGGCCCATTTCACATGCCGGCCGGGGCGACGGGGAAATGGATCGGGGAAAGCGAATTCCTGCTGGACGTGAACTTTGTCGCGAACATCAACCACTACACGCTCGACATCCGGTTTGATCGGGATCAAATCGAAGTAATTGCGAATGAGGCGTCGGGGCTGATTCGGAACGGTCGGCTAACGGGAAAGCGGCGATCATAAAAGGCGGCGATCATACCCGATGGGGAAATCGGCGATCTTTTTCGGAGCGTCCTTTTCGGATTTGATGGCATCGGCTGGACGAACGCCGGGCGTGGGATCATAAAGACTTGTCCGCCATGGCTGAACACACTCTCCATTCGATCGCCTTCCCGGTGCTCGACGAAGCGCAGATCGCTCAAGCGGCGCAATGCACCACGCTGACGCCGAAACATTGCCGCGATGGCGAGACGCTGATCGCGATCGGCGAACGGGCTTTCAAGTTTTTCATTGTCCAGGCAGGCGAGATTGAAATCGTCGATCATTCCGGCGATACGCCGAAGACGATCGCGACTCACCGGAAGGGGCAATTCACAGGCGATATCTCGCATTTGACCGGCGCGCCGGCGATCATTTCAGCGATTGCCCGGGGCGGCTGCGAGGTACTCGAAATCTCGGCGGAGGCGCTGCGGCATTTATTGAACCAGTGCCCCAGCCTCAGCGATATTATTCTGCAGGCTTTTATCGCCCGGCGGCAGCTGATGCGCGAGTCGCCGAACTTCATCGGGCTGCGGGTGATTGGGTCGCGCTACTCGGCGGACACCTTTCGGGTTCGTGACTTTCTCGCGAGGAACCGCGTGCTCTTCACCTGGACGGATCTGGAAACCGATCCGCAAGTGAATCAATTGCTGAAGGAGTTCGGCTTGACCGAGGCCGACACGCCAGTGGTGGCCTGCGCGCATATGCTGTTGTTGCGCAACCCATCGAACCAGAAGCTGGCGGATGAGATCGGCATCCACCAAACCCTGGAGCGCACGGTGTACGATCTGCTGGTGGTGGGGGCAGGGCCGGCGGGGTTGGCCGCGGCGGTTTATGGAGCTTCCGAGGGACTGCGCACTGCCGTGTTAGATGGCGTTGGTCCGGGGGGGCAGGCGGGCAGCAGCATGAGAATTGAAAACTACCTGGGGTTTCCGACAGGGTTGAGCGGCGCCGAACTTACAGACCGTGCGACGCTGCAGGCGAATAAGTTTGGCGCGCACCTATCCATCCCCACGGCGGCGAACCACCTGTCGTTCGAGAACGGGTACGCGATTCTGGATGCGGGTGGAAGCGAGCCCATTACTGCCAAGTGTCTTCTTATAGCTACCGGCGCCCAATATCGGAAGCTGGATGTGGAGGGCTGCGAACGATTCGAGGGCACGGGAGTCTACTACGCCGCAACGCCGGCTGAGGCCTTGCTCTGCCGCGGGTGCCCGGCTATTGTGGTGGGGGGCGGAAATTCAGCGGGGCAGGCAGCCGTCTTTCTGGCGGGAATCGCGAGCAAGGTGCTGCTGCTGATTCGCGGCGACGACCTGAACAAGAGCATGTCCAGCTACCTGGTCCAGCGGATAGAACAGACCAGTAACATCGAGCTACTCAGCAATACGACTATCCGGCGAATGACGGGCAATGGTCATATCGAGGGAATTGAGACCGTGAACAGCGTCAACGGACAGCAGCAAACGATAGAAACTCCGGCGGTATTCAGCTTCATCGGAGCGACGCCGCGCACGGATTGGCTCCCTCCGGAAATTGAGCGCGATGCGAAAGGATTCGTCCGCACAGGAGCGGCGCTGGCGCAATCGACGCACTGGGGCGTGGCGCGAACTCCTTTCCTGTTAGAGACCAGCCATCCCGGCGTGTTCGCGGCCGGCGATGTGCGCGCCGGGTCGGTGAAGCGCGTGGCCTCGGCCGTCGGAGAGGGCGCTATGTCGGTCCAGTTCGTTCACGAATATCTTAAGGAAATGTGAGGCGGGACGCCCCGGAGGCCTACCTTTCCTGTTTAGCTGGCGGCGCGGTCCCTCTACCGGCGCCTCGTCCCGCGCCGCCGGGGCCGTATTTGAAATCCGGATCCAGTTTGGCGATGTCTACGCGGAAACTTACTGTCTCGGCGGTGGGAAAAGCGGCTGGGACTTTCTGAGTCACTTTGCCCGTCCCCGCCCACTCAGCCCCGCGTTGATAGGTGGTTATGAATCCGACGCAGCTGAGCGCGGCGACGTCATGCCCAAGCGTAGTATGGAAGATACGCCCTTTGCCGTAGCTGAGCGCCATCAGAATGGGTTCGTCGCGACCAGTCCCGTGGTTTGCCGGATCGGAATATGCGGTCGCGAGAACCTTCATATTGCGGCCGGGGCCGCGCAATGTCCCATAGAGCTCGTCGGCGGCGTGCATCCAGACGTTGGGCAGACCTTTCACGATCGGGTGCTCCGGGTCGCGCGCAGTTATCTGGAAGGGAAGGCGAGCCCCGTGCGCGCCCGCATTCCCCGGTGAAGTATCCTGTTCCAACTTACCGCTCTTGTAATACCAAAGAGAACCGGCATTCTCATTCCTGCCTCTCCAACCGCCGATGCCGATCATTTCATTGAAGGCCTTCCAGTTTGGAAACGCATTGTCCGCCGCGTGAACGATCACCAATCCGCCGCCGTCACTTACGAATTGCTCGAACGAGGACATGAGGTTGGGCGGCCACTCCGGCGAGTCGATGTTAGATACCACCACTTGATATTTCTTGAAGTCCGGCGTGAAACTGCTGAAATCGCCGCCGGATTGAGGAGCGGTGGCTACGTCCACCTGGAAAAGGCCAGTCTCGGCTAACTCTTGCTTGAGCGCCAGCGTGGTCACCTGCCAGTTGTGATATGCCCCGCCGCTCTGGCCGTCGATCAGCATGACGCGGATGGGATTGGCGCCGAATAGCGCGGGGGCGGAAATGAGACACGCGACGGCGAGAGCGCCGCGGAGAAGTTTGGGGTGCATATTCCTGGAATCCACCTTTTGCACGAACAGCCTGAGCATATACGGAAACAGGGCTGGCCGCAACCCCTATGAAGGCGTGCGCACGGACGATATTGAGTGTGCGTCGCGTTCCTTGGCCGCGAGCAGGGAGGCGCGCCCAGAGTCGGGCGCCGCAGCGCCAGCCATCACGGAATTTGTGGCGGAGCAACACTGTTCACTTAACGCCTCCGATTCGAAGCGCGTTCACACGAGTGTGAACGCTGCACGCATGAGTGCGTGCGCCACGATTTTAGAAACTCAAGTGCAGCGCGATCTGCAAAAAGCGCGAACTGCCGATCGTGTGTTGGATATACCCCAGGCTGCCTTCGGGCGGATAAACCGGCGGCGGCTCAAATCCGGGGAAGAATTCGACGTCGTTGTTGGG
>JBEKNN010000370.1:0-7860 GCA_049522755.1 Bryobacteraceae bacterium
ATCATCGCGCCGCCGTGGGCGTATTGTCCGGATGAGGACTTCACTTACGAGGACCGTTTCCCGCAAGTGCTGGGCGAGTTTGTCTGGACCGGCTTCGACTATATCGGCGAACCGACGCCTTATTTCGGCGGCTCGCACAACGAGGCCGATTGGCCGGCGCGCAGCTCATACTTCGGCATGGTGGATCTGGCGGGATTCCCCAAGGATCGCTATTACCTCTACCAGAGCCAATGGACCAAACAGCCGATGGTTCACGTGCTGCCGCACTGGAATTGGCAGGGGCGCGAGGGACAGGCGATCCCGGTGATGGCATACACGAATGCGGACGAGGTGGAGCTGTTTCTCAACGGTAAGTCGCTGGGACGTAAGCGGCGCTTCTCGGAGCCAGTGGAGCTGCCGGTCGGACCCAACGTGAGTCCCGATAGAAAGCTCCTGAGTAAGTATCGCCTCGAGTGGCAGGTTCCCTATGAGCCGGGCGATCTCAAGGCGATTGCTTATCGGAGCGGACAACAAGTAGCGGTGGATGAAGTGCGCACGGCCGGCGCTCCGGCGCGGGTGAAACTCACTCCCGACCACGCATCGATATTAGCCGATGGCGACGACCTTTCATTCATCACGGTAAGAGTGGAAGATCGCGACGGTAACTTATGTCCGTCGGCCGATAACCTGGTGCGCTTCAACGTAACTGGCGCGGGAACAATCGCCGCGGTAGACAACGGCAACGCGGCCACCGACGAGCCGTTCCAGGCCGATCGTCGCAAGGCGTTCAGCGGCATGGCATTGTTGATTGTGCGCTCGAACCGCGGCCAGGCGGGGCGGATTCACATTGCGGCTACTTCGGATGGATTGACTGCGGCGGCAGCGGATGTTACCACTCACTCGGGGCGGAAGTAGGGCGGACCCCCTGGTCCGCGCGGGTCCCCCTGGACCCGCTCTTTTCACAGCTAAATCAGCCCAAGCGAGAGGGCCGACCGGAGGGTCGGCCGCGGACCAGGGGGTCCGCCCTACTTCAGGCCGTGGCCTGCTGGTGCGACGACGCCATCTGGATTATCGAAAACACCGCGCCCTGCGCGTCGGTAATCACCGAAAAACGGCCTGTGTTCGGGATGTCCGTCGGCGGCACGCAAATGGTGGCGCCAACCTCCTCAGCGTATGCGGCGCGCTCGTCGCAATCGGCCACGGTGACGTAGATCATCCAATGCGGAGGGACGCCCTCCCACCTGTCGCCGCGCATCGGCATCAACCCACCCATGCTGCGCCCGTCGTTCACCCATTCCACATACTCCGCCGTCTCCGCGCCGGTTTCCGGCTTGGTCTTCCACCCCAGCAAGGCGGTATAAAACGCGATCGAGCCGGCCGGATCGGGCGAATTTAATTCGGGCCACACCACCTGTCCCAGCGGTCCGCCATGCGTGGCCCCGATGTGCCGTTTGGCCTGCCACAGCGAGAAGTTCGCGCCCTGCGGATCTTGAGCTACTACCATAATGCCGGACTCGCCGATATCCATCGGCCCCATGAGAATCTGCCCCCCCAGCGGCTCGATCTGCGCGGCCGAGGCTTGCGCGTCGGTCACGGAAAAATAGACGGCCCAATTCGTGGGAACCTCCGGCGGCGCCTGGTATACCGCGCCGACATCGTTGCCATCGGATTGGAACATGGTGTAGACGCCGGCCGGCATCGGATGGTCCACATAGGTCCAGCCGAACATGTCCCCGTAGAATTGTTTGGCGGCGTCGGCATCCGCGGTCGCCAGCTCTGCCCAGCAGAATGAACCGGGCGTATAACTTTCGATTTTGGCCATAAGACTGTCTCCTTGCCCGCATGATTATAACGCGCCGCGATCGCAGTTCGCTAACATTGTAGTAGACGAATTCCAAATGCGCCGTACAATCTTTCGATTGGGCGCGGCGCTGGTTGCACTAACCGCCGCCCTGATCGCCCTGGACTGCGTCCTGACAGCGCTCGACGAGGTGTTCATCAGCCCGGACGACCCCGCCATTGAATACTCCGCGCGCCCCGCGCGCGACCCGGTGGCGGAGCTGAACCGCAAGATCCAGCAGGGCCAAACGCATCTTAGATTCGACCCGGCCAACGGCTATCTGCGGCCAGTGCTCGAAGCGCTGGGGATTCCCGCGGAATCGCAAATGGCGGTATTCTCGAAGACCAGTTTCCAGACCGCCGGCATTGGTCCGCATAACCCGCGGTCGGTGTTCTTCAACGACTCGGTGGCGATCGCCTGGCTGCGCGGCGCATGGACAGTGGAACTGGCGGCGGAAGATCCCGAGCAGGGAGTAGTCTTTTACACGCTCGACCAGCAGTTCAGCGAGAGACCGGTCTTCCACCGGCGCGACGACTGCTTAACGTGCCACAACTCGTACAACGCCGCGGATGTGCCGGGAATGCTGGTGCGCAGCGTATACACGGCCCACGACGGTACGGCGCTGTTTCAGCTTGGCAGTTACAACACCGATCACTCCAGCCCCATGGAGCAGCGCTGGGGCGGCTGGTACGTGACGGGGAAGAGCGGCGGCGCGCGGCACATGGGCAACATTCTGGTGAAGGACGCCAAAGCCGAGGCGCCGGCGCCGGGAGCGGACGAGTTAGCCTCGCTCGATGGCAAGATAGATACCGGCGGCTACTTATCGAAATACAGCGATATCGTGGCGTTGATGGTGTTCGAGCACCAGATGCGCGCCATCAATCTGCTGACGCGGGCGGGCTGGGAGGCGCGTTATGCGGCGTATCGGAATACAACTCCGGCGTCCGATGCGCCGATTGCGCTGGCCGACTATCTGCTGTTCGTGGACGAAGCGCCGCTGAAGGGCCGGATTGAGGGCTCCTCGGGATTCGATCGGAAGTTTGCGGCCGGCGGCCCGCGCGATTCGAAGGGCCGGTCGTTGCGCCAGTTCGATCTGGAGCGCAGGTTGATGCGGTATCCGTGCAGCTATATGATCTATTCGGCGGCATTCGACGCCTTACCGGCCGGGACGCGCGACGCTGTCTACCGGCGCATGTGGGCGGTGCTATCCGGCAAGGAGACCGGAGAGCGCTATGCGCACATGGCGGCCGCGGACCGGCAAGCGGCGATCGAGATTCTGCGCGAGACCAAGCCGGGGTTGCCGAAATATTTCTGGTAGGACAGACCTCCTGGTCTGTCTCTTGGCGGCCGCGGTTAAGAGCGCCGCTAACTAAGGGACAGGCGTCAGGCCGCGGGCTACACGAAGGGCCGCGCGGCTCGGGACAACGCAGGCCATGGGCCCACGCCACGATGACAGACCCGGAGGTCTGTCCTACTGCGCCACCACCGGAATCGACACGGGGTTGCTCACAAAGGACTCCTGCGCCACCGTCACTGCGGTATAGCCATTCGTGCCCAGCCCGGGGCTCAAGTGCAGCACGACTTCGAACAGACCCACCGCGCCCGGCTGCAGCGTAGACTGAATTACGTCCGCTGTGCTGCCGCCGGCGATGGCGTTGGGGAAATTGGCTCCTGGCGGCGCCGTGATGGGAGCGCCCACCGGGTACTGCATCCCGGTGACAATGTAAGGTTGATTGAGGGAGGTCAGAAGGGGAATCCCCATTCCAGTGGTATAGAAAATAATCAACTCCCCAGCCTGAGCGGGATTAACCGACGTCACCGGGCTGTTGGCGACGTTGGCGGCTCCGGTTTGCGAATCGAAGGCTGTCATGGTGACATCGGCGCCGCTGCTGGCGGTGGCTGCGATGGGAATGCCATCGCCGTCAGGACCAGCCACCCGCGCGGTGATAATGATGCGGTCGAATAACCCCGCCGCCGTGCAGGTGACTTCCGAATCCTGCTGGATCAAAGCGATCAGCGCGTCGCGTATGCTGTCGAGCGTATCGGTGGCCTGCACGGTGTAATTGTAAGGGCGATCGCGGATGGTAACCGTGGCCACATCGCCGCCGTTGGCGCTTCCATCCACCGACACGATGGCGGTCGCGTAACTGGAATAGTGGTACGCAATTCCGATTTCCGGATTCGAAGTCGCCAAATTTCCCTGCAAGCCCGGATTGGCGGCGACGATGGTCGCAGCCACCGGCGAAGTAAATGTCATAGCTCCGTCGATATTCGACACCACATAGGCGTTGATGCTGGTGGTGCTGGTGAACTCCCACGGAATCTGGGCGACGATCTGCGTGGGCGAAACGGAGACGAGGGGCGCCGCGACGCCGTCAAGGTAGACATACACGCCGCCCAATGTGGTCGGCAAATGCGGCTGCGTCAAGTCGGCCGAGACCGTCTGCGAAGATAGATTCGTTCCGTTAATGGAAACCAGCGTTCCTGGAGCCACCGACGCTGCGTTTCCGCCGCCGTCGAGTTGAGTGTCCCCGGCAGTCGCGGTGATTTCCGCGTTGGCCGAAAGCGCCGTCGAATATGTTATGTTGCCGCCTTGCGAACCGGTAACCCGGGCCTGCAGCACCACTTCGTCATCGGCGGTATCGGCGAGCGCGATTACGTTGGGGTCGCCCTGGTTCGAATTGATCGCGTCCGCCAACGCCGTAACTATGGAGGGGAAGGTGTCGGTCGCCTTCACGGTGTATACGTATATGTTGCTCACCTGGTTGGGATTGACCGGAGCGGTGTTGCCGATGGTGAGGGTGATGACGTCCCCGTTGTTGATGGTGCCTGCGATGGTGACGGTACCGGTCGCATAGATGTTCGTATTGAACGTGTTCACCACCGCCTGGTAAGGAAGAATGTTCGGCGCCACCGTATACACCGTAATTCGCCGGTTATAGGGATCGGCGGCATAGAGATTGGTTCCGTCGAACGCCAGCGAGGTGGGCGTATTCATGGAATCGGCGGCGTCCGTCGCCTGGTCGACCAGCCCGCCGACCTGGCCGATAATGGTGTCCGCCGCCGCGGCGTTCTGTGTGGGGATGGTAAGAAACTCGAGGATGCGGTCGTTGCCTCCGTCGGCGATGAACAGGCGTTTGCCGTCGGAAAGCGCAAAGCGTGGATAGTTGAGCGTGTAGTTGCATTCCGACGGATAAACGGGGTCGTCGTTGACATCCACGCCGTTCGAAACCGTGCACAGCACCGGGACTTCCGGGTTGAGTGTGGTAACGCCGTTGGAGGTGGTGCTGGTCTGGCTGAATCCGTTATTGGGAACGCTGCTATTCATATCGGGCTGACCGATCTCTACGTCGGCCGGCGCGTCGTTGGTGGTGGGAATGCTGTTCCAGATGAGCACGCGGTTGTAGCCAAGGTCCGAGACAAACAGATGCGTGCCGTCGGAGGTGACCGAGGTCGGGTTCAACAGGTTGGTGGCGGAGGCCGAGGTGGTCTGCGCCAGAATATTCACTTCCACGTAGGTGGTGAAATTCGGCTGACCCAGCACGACGCTGGCGGCGGCGCCGTTGGTAGTG
This sequence comes from Bryobacteraceae bacterium, assembly GCA_049522755.1. Classification (GTDB taxonomy): domain Bacteria; phylum Acidobacteriota; class Terriglobia; order Bryobacterales; family Bryobacteraceae; genus PALSA-243. The sequence goes on from JBEKNN010000370.1 coordinate 5,392, forward strand.
GGAATCTGATTCCAGATCAACACGCGGTTATTCTGCGTATCGGCCACGTATAGCTTGCCGTTCAGGATCCAGACGCCTTCGGGACCGCTCAAGCTGCTAGCGCTGGGCGTTCCGTTGGTGGGAACCGAGGAACTGGTGAAGTTCGGCTGGCCCACCACTACGTCCGCTTGGGCGTCATTGCTGCTGGGAATATGATTCCAGATCAGGACGCGGTTGTGGTTGGTATCCGCTACCACCAAATGGATGCCATCGGACGCCACGGCCGTGGGAGCGCGCAAATTATTTGGCGTGGCGAGCAGGTTTTCCGTGGTGGTGACAAAATCGGGCTGTCCTAAAACTACCGACGCAGTGCCCACGCAAATCGGGCAAGTCGAGTTGGTCGGCAACACAGTAGTAGGCTGCGGCAGCGTGCCCGAGAGGTTGGGAAAGATGAGCACGCGGTTGTTTTCGGGTAGCGCGCCCAGATAGTTGTCGTCGGCGATGAACAGCGTATCGGCCGCATACGCGACGCCGCTGGCCGCGCCGATGATGGTGTTAGTCGAATTCGGATCGGCCGACGTGAAGCTGCTTTGGCCGATCACCAATCTCGCCGCTTGTCCGGTTGCGAAATCGGGGGTGGTTTGCGCCAGGATATGTGGGCAGCTTGCCGCCGCCAGGATGAATAATGCAAAGTTCCACTTCATTGGTCGATTTGATGCTTGCGCTTGAACGCGCCGTTTGAAAGCTGGTTTAAGTGTCGATTATAGCAGGCGTTACGGCCAATCTCCCATCCCTCGGCTGATGCCCGCAGGCCACACCGGTGTGAGGAAACGGCACGGCCGGAACCGTGGGACCGCGCCCAAGATGGTTTGGTGCAACGACATACCGTAACGCCTGAATGCACGGCGGGGAATGTTGCACGCCCGGCGCCATCCGTTTGCGATAAATAAGGTCATGGACCGCCGTGCATTTCTGCCGCTGCTGCGTTAGCGGCGGCTCAACGGGCGCCCGCCAGCGCGGCCCTGCGGAGATCTGTCCCCCCCGCCATTCCCATCAGCGTAACCATGGCCACTGGGCGGCCCATCAAGCTCGGGTTCGACACTTACTCGTTGCGCGCCTTCCAGTGGGGTGGTGGAGGACGTCGCCGGCGCCAAGCCTGCGATCACGACCGATGCGCTGAAGGAGCAGCAGCGGTTCGATCTGGAGCGTAGTTTGGAATACGCGAAGAAGAAGCTGAACGTCGGGATCAATTGGCGGACGTAGAACGAGGCGCCGGGGAACGAGGCGCCGGTCTCAGCTATCTATTTCGTTCGCAGCCGGCGGCTGGTCAATCCCAGCGCCAACAGGCCGCAGCCGATCAGGACCATCGACATCGGTTCGGGCGTGGCGCTGGGAAGCGTGCCTTCAAAGCCGAAGTTGTGCAGCTCGGTTGGTCCGCTGAACGAGGTGGAAATCAGGTTGCCATCGATCTGGCCGCTAAGGCCGGTCACCGCGGCATACGGCGCAAGCACGCTGCCGACCACGCTGTAGGTGGTCAAGGTTGTCGCCTGATAATAGTTGAACAGCACGTTGTGAGCGGCCGTGGTGGTGGAGTCTCCGTTGACCGTATTGCCGTTGACGTATATGCCGTAGTTCGTGGTGGAGTCGGAAGTTCCGGGCACATTGATCACCACCGAAGATCCCGCTGCCAGGGTGATATCTACGGTCCGGTTGGCGCCGATGAGCGAGGCGCCGCTCAAAGTGATCACGTTCAAACCGGCCGCATTGGCGGTGCAGGTGGTGGTGGAATAACCATCGAAGGTGCAGGTCCCGGTGGTCGCGAGGGCGGCGAGCGTGGAAGAGAGGTTGTCGTATTCCGACTGCAGTGAGGCGAAGTTGAGGGGGTCGGCCGCGGGCGCGCTGGTGTATTGGTATCCACTTTGTACAGTCAGCGAAAAATCGTTAGCGGCGCCGCCGCCATAAGCATCGCCGGTGGACAGCGTTCCGTTAGTGGCGTTGAGGTCTCCGCCGGCCACCAGCGTGTACCCGTTAGTAAATTGGGAAAACGATTCGCCAAGCAGAGAATCCGCAACCGCGGTATTGCTGATAGTGATGGATCCTTCAGCCGCGACGCCGCCGCCGAAATCGGCGGTATCGGAGAAATTCCCGAAAACCAGGCCGTTATAAGGCGAAAGCGTGAATGTAGTCCCGCTGGCGTTCCCGTTGATGGCCAACGTCACTCCAACTATGGCTGTTAAAATCGAAACTCGGATCACTGTCCTAACCTTTCTCATACTTTCCTAATAATTCAGTTTAAGGAAGAAGGCTAAGAGTTATAAAGGCCCATAAGTCCGGGTTTACTATAAGAAAAGTACTAGTACGTCCTAAGGCTGCATGCGGATTACTACACCTATCACTAATAAAACACAGGTAGATCGGGATCGTAGAGATCGGGTCGAGGCCGGTAATCTAAGGACGACGCGGCGCTAGGGTGGACGCCGCAATGTGGGT
>JBEKNN010000371.1:0-7800 GCA_049522755.1 Bryobacteraceae bacterium
AACGCAAAAGACGCGCCCTGTCGTTTGAGCGTCCTTTGCACCGGTCCACTGCCGCTTAAACTTGCCAACTCGGTCGAACAGTTGAAGGCGCGAGTTTTCGCGGTCGGCGACGAGGACGTCGGTAGTGCCGGGCACGAGCACGAGCCCGTGCGGATTACTGAACTCACCCTCGCCCGATCCCTTCTTACCCCATTCCTGCAACCATTTTCCGTTGCGGTCGAAGAGCGCGACGCGGCTGTTCACATAGCCGTCCGAGACATAAAAGGTTCCGTCGGGACGGATGGCAATGTCGGTGGGCTCATTGAAATGCGTCGCATCCCATGCTCCGACGCGTGGTTCCCCAAGCGCGAAGATGACCTTGCCATCGTGTGTGAACTTGAAAACCTGCTGCAGTGAGACGTCGGTCAGGAAAACGTTGTTCTGCCCGTCGATGGTGATTCCGTGTGGCACGAGAAACATGTTCGCGCCCCACGACGAAATGAGTTTGCCTGTATTGGCGTCGATCTCGAGCACTGTCGGTTCAGTGAGCTTGGTTGTTGCCGCAAGGTCGAACCCGCGGCCAGGTCTATGGAAAATAAATACGTGACCATTCACGTCGACGGCAACCCCAGCGGTTTCGCCAAGCTGAACGCTCGGAGGAAGACTCGGCCAATCCTTGACTTCTTCATACCGCGTAACCGTCGCCGCAGCAACGGCATCTTGACGTCCGGCCAGCAATGTCACGATCAGCGCAAAACCCGCCGCAACGAGACCGGCGCGCAATCTTCCAATCACATTGACCTCCAGTACCCTAGAAACACATCCAAGATACAGACAGTGCTGGTTGCCTCAATGGCGGGATTTCCGGGAGGCATAACCTCGTCGAAGACTACTGTGTCCGCGGCCTGATACATCTAGCCCGTAGCCGCCGGCCCCGAATCGGCGCAAGGATGTCATAAGGGCCGAGTTTATCGCCAACAGAGACGGGCATTCAAAGGGCTTCAACTTAGTTTAGCCAATCAAGGGCTTGGATGGAGAATGGATTACGCCGCATCCGGAAACTAACCCGCGCCCGAGACCTCGCGGGTTGTTCTACGGGGGCAGTTAAGTCGGGTTATCGGAGATCAGGCCTGGCGTCCTCGAAGGGCGATGCTGGAAACGAGGGGCCCTGTTTTGCCGGAGGGTGGGGCGGACTTAGTGGGCGTGATCTACCGTACCAGACCTTTTCGTCGCAGCTCAACAGCAACAGTCCGAGTCATCCAAGACAACCATCGAAGCCATAACAATTGATCATGTGGAAAAGGTCCTTATCAATAACTGACTTGGCAGCGCACCGAGCGTGTTCAAGGCGTCGTGATCTGCGTTTACGAGATACCCAAAGATGTTAGCGCTTACATCAAACTGCCTGAAGATGATATTGTGAACAAGAGGTGGAAACTCCTTGAAGCAAGATTCGAAGAAGACCCAGTTGAGCCGCCGGGCCCTGTTTGGATCCGTTGGAAAGGCGGCCGCCGCGTCGGTGGCGCTCTCGCCGATGGTGAAGAGCGCTATCGTGAGCGTTGGCGGAACCGATGTAGAAGCTATGGATGCGCCGGTCGTCGGCAGCGCCGGTGTGGACCGCATCACCGTCCTGGGCAGCAAGACCTATCTGCGGGGCTGGGCCGGATATGGCGAGCCTCCCGTAATGGGACGTCCGCCGGTCCAGCCCGCACAGATCAATTACGCCGGACAAACAGGACAGACGGCCCCTGCGCCGCCAGCGGCCGGACCAACGCCGACCGCCATCTGGAACAAGGAATCCGGACCGGGCACGGTCACGTTTGCCGATCCCAAGGCACTGACCACCACAGCCACCTTCTCCACGCTGGGATGGTATGCCTTGAAACTGACCGTGACCAACGGCGAGAGCACGCACTCTTCGACCCTGCATGTTTCGGTCGAAGCGCCGCCGCCCGCCAAGCAGCTCGAAGCGGTCTACACCAAGAACTTTAAAATCTCGAGCCCGTTCTGGAATGCCCGCGCGAAGTCGCTGATCGTCAATTGGATTCCGCATTGCATCGACCAGATCAACCGCGAAGATCTGACCATTGGGCAAGGCGGCATCGACAACTTCATCAATGCGGGCAAAGCGCTGCGCGGCGAGCCGCACGGATATCACAAGGGCTACGTCTTCTCTAATGCCTGGGTCCACCAGACCGTGGAGGCGATGAGCATCGCGCTGATGATCGACCCGCAGGGCGATCCCGACATCATCAGGGCTCACGAGAAGTTCCATAAGACACTGGACACCTGGATCCCGATTATCCTGGCCGCACAGGAACCCGATGGGTACTTGCAGACTGCCTTCACAGCGGCCGCGCCCCGGCGTGGCCCGCTGCCCCCCGTTCCGGTCACCGAGCCGGATGGCACTGTGGTGCTCGCGCGAGTTACGGTCTCGCAGGATCCCGACGGCACGCTCCACGCCAATCGTGGCGGTGGCCGCGGCGAACGAGGTCAGGATCAGGCCAACACGGAACAGCCGTTTGACGGCAAGACGTCGACTACGGTCCTCTTCCCGGTCCTGAATCAGGACGGTACGACCACTCCCACCCGCATCGCTCTCAGCGAGGGCGTGGCGCCGACCAACGGCTTCCGCGCTGGAGGCGGGCCGAATGCGGTTCCTATCACCGCCAAGAAGGTCACCGGTGACAATGCCGACGGCAAACCCGACACCACGATCGAGGTCCCGACGCCCCAGCCCGCCAATCTTAAGCACTGGGATCCTGCGACTCGCGGCAATCACGAAGGCTACACCGCGGGCTACTTCCTGGAATCGGCCATCAACCATTACCTGATGACGAAGAAGCAGGACGCCCGCCTGTACAACGCCGCCAAGAAGCTGGCGGACTGCTGGTACAACAATCTCGGTCCAGCGCCCAAGAAGCCCTGGTACGACGGCCACGAGCAAATGGAGCAAGGGCTGGTTCGGTTCGGCCGCTTCGTCAACGATATGGAAGGCGATGGCAAGGGGCAGAGGTACATCGAAACGGCCAAGTGGCTGCTGGATTGCCGCTCGACCACCGCGGTGCAGAGAACCAGGCCGGACGGCACAATCGTCGACGAACGGTCGGAATACGATCAGAGCCATCTGCCAGTGGTGCAGCAGTACGAAGTGGTGGGCCACGCGGTGCGCGCCATGTACCTCGATTCCGGCATGGCGGACGTCGCTGTAGAAACTCACGACCTGGAGTACCACAGCGCGGTTAAATCGCTCTGGGACAATTTGGTGAATAAGAAGCTCTACGTCACCGGCGGAGTCGGCAGCGGTGATACTTCGGAGGGCTTCGGGGTCAATTACGCGCTGAGCAACCAGGCGTATTGCGAGGCCTGCTCGAGCTGCGGCGAAATCTTCTTCCATTGGAAGATGCACCTGGCTTATCATGAGGCCAAGTACGCCGACCTGATCGAAGAGACCATGTACAACGCGCTGCTGGGCGCTAACGATCTCGAGGCCAAGAATTTCTACTACGATAATCCGCTCGACGAGAATAAGGTGCGTTATGCCTGGCACGTATGCCCCTGCTGTGTGGGCAACATTCCGCGCACGCTGTTAATGATGCCCACCTGGGTCTATACCAAGAGCCCCGATGGCATCTACGTAAACCTGTTCGTCGGCAGTGCGATCACCGTGGAGAACGTGGGCGGGACCGACGTGGAAATGGTGCAGGCCACGGAATATCCGTGGAAGGGGAACGTGGCGATTACGGTGAATCCCAAGACCGCCAAGAATTTCAGTCTTCGCATCCGCGTGCCCGATCGCGGAGTGAGCAAGCTGTACAACCCCAGGCCCGAGGCCAATGGAGTGACCTCTATCCACGTCAACGGCGCGGCCGTAAAGCCGGCCATTGAGAACGGCTACGCAGTGATCACACGCAACTGGAAAGCCGGCGATAAGGTCGAACTGGTGTTGCCGATGACGGCGCAGCGCGTGTATCCAGACGACCGGATAACGGCCCGCAGCCGCGGCGGCCAAGTGTCGCATCCCGACGAGGGAAAGGTGGCGCTGAAATATGGTCCGCTGATCTACAACATCGAAAAAGTCGACCAGGACATAAGCAAACCGATCAGTAAAACCGCGCCCCTAATTGCCGAATGGCGCCCCGACCTGTTAGGCGGCGTGATGGTGATCAAGGGCAAGTTCGCCGATGGCGCCGACCTGCTCGCCGTCCCGAACTACGCCCGTACTAATCGCGATGGTGCGGCTACAGCGTCTCCGCAAGGCGGCGGGCGCGGCGCCCCCCGGCCGCTCAGTTCCATCGTCTGGATAAAAGAAGGGTAGGGCTGGCGGGTCAGGCCTACGGCCACTCCTGCATCCGCCCGACCAATTTCGAGGATCTTCGAGCAAGTAGTAAATGCGCTAGATCGGCATGCGCCATTCGACCCAGTGCTGAATTCAGTCTGCACGATCAATTTGTCTGTCGGTCTCTCGAAGTGGTCGATAGTGGAGAGTCGGGTTTGATAGACGCTGCTTCGAATTCCGTTCTTTGCCTAGGCGCGGGTTGGCCAAATGCAGCGGACGACACAGGCTCAACGGCGCGAGCCCGGCAACTTTGCATGGCACTGTTCGGGGCAACAGTGGGTAGATCGGCGGCAGGGACGGTGTCATGGACGGAATATTCCTTCTGCGGTTAGATGCTGTCTATTTGACCATTTAGCTGACGCAGAGAGCTGGTTTTCATAGTGGCCGACTGCACCGTGGTGCTCTCGGTCGTTCGGGAAGATCTCCCGTTAGCCCGGATTTTTCATCGAACTTGCCAGACGAGGGCGGCCGGTAAGGGCAAGTGATAGATGGCGGGCGGGATAGGCGACTGGCCGCGGCCGGGGGGCCGGAAAACAGTCTGTTTTGCAGCAAAGTGGCCGTATCCGAGATCAATCGGTATTGTCTGCCTGCTGAACTTCTCGGCGCTTGCAGCAAACGTTTGGGGGGAACCGCTGCACCACCGGCGCCGCTTGCTTTCACGCTGTCCGAATAATATCTGCCGACATGAATCAAAACGGATATTTGTTCGAGAAGTCTCCGCGTATTCAATCTTATCTTCAAAGCGCCAGCGACGTGTCTAGACTCCAGGGAGTAGTCCATTAAATCTTCCGACTTCTTCGAAAGTACATCCATAGGATAACAATATGGCTTCGCTAACTATTTTAGAATCAATGGCATTCGCGAAATACTGATAAAGACATTATCTCAAGATGGAAACGCGAATATCTTAGGGGAAAAATCCATAAAATCTTCCAATATCTTCCGATAGCCGCCACCATCGATAACTGTCCAGCATTGCAAGCCATTATGGAATCAATGAAAAGGTTGGCGCTCCGGTTTGTGGCACTGGAGATGCATACCAGAGGCATAACGCGCCCACCTGGGCGAAGAATTAGGATTCTAATGGGGACTTTTGGTGTGGCAGCTTGCTTCAGGACAAACGATAGAGTCTCCGCGGGAGAACCGCTAAAGGTAAAACTATGAGTGCAACGTTAATCTCTCCTCCTCGCACGCTGAACCGATCGCTGGGAGCGTCAATTCAACAGAACATTGTATGCGCAGTCGATGAACTCTTAGCGTCCTTGCCCGACCCGAAGCAGCTCTCCGCCGAGAGGCGCCGCGGGATCATCTCAAGATACACCGCGGTGCTCGAAGGGAATTTCATCTATTGGATGACCGGCGCCTATTTATCCGTCAAGACAAGACCAGCGCGCCTGATCATCCTCGAGAACCTCCGCGAAGAAGTGCGCGATAGCCATCCGGAGATGCTGCGAAGGTTCGCCATCGCTGCGGGCGCAGAACCGACCGATTCGGACTCGCTGCCCGTCCGCCAGGAATTGAGAGATGTCCGCCTCTTTGTCGGCCGACTCTCGGGGGCGCGAATTGTCCTCATGATGGGGTTCTTCGAAGGGTTCATACAAAAGTTCATGTCCTTCTTGGCGGAGCTCGCCCGAGAACAGGGCTCATCCGACCTGGAATACACGGACGTGCACGGCGTGTGCGACGTCGGCCACACGCAGGAACTATTCCACGCACTCGCCGCCGAGATGGAGATTAACCCGCATGAAGCCGACACCGACCTCTTTGAGGGAGTCGACTTGCTTCGCACTCTCATCCAAAGCATTCTCCGCGGGCCTGCACTAGAACAGAACTGATGCTTGCCGCTATGCAGAGAGGCAAAAATATCGCGGCGACGGCTCCAACGAATCCCGGCGCGAATCCTCTCGAACAGGCAGGATACTTCGAAGTCTCCGGGGCGCATCTTTATACGGTGCTGCACGGAGTAGCCGATCCAGTCGCTCGCGTTCTGCTGGTGGGACCGTTTGCTTCGGAGCGGCATCACTCCTATATACCGTGGGTTGGCTGGGCCCGATATCTGGCCGCGAGACGAATTGAATGTTTAAGGTACGATTATCGCGGGATAGGGGAAAGTACCGGCGCCTTCGGGGACATGAGCTTCGAAAGCTGGGCTGAAGACGTCCGCCTTCTTGCCGGCTGGCTCAAGCGTCGCTCCCCGGATATGCCGGTTATGCTGCATGGCCTCGAGATGGGCTCCGTTCTGGCGGGCAGGGCTTTTGAGGCGGGCGTCAGCGACGCGCTGCTTCTGTGGACTGCGCCTTTGAACGCAAACCAGGTCCTTCGCGCCACACTTTTGCGCCGACTCGTGGTAGACCAGGCATTCAAATATGGGGCGGAGCGGAAGCCACTTTCGGATTACGTCCGACAGTTAGAACGAGGCGACCTTCTTGAAGTCGACGGCTACGAGTGGTCAGGCAAACTCTGGGGCGACTCGTTCCGTTTCGAATTGCCGTCCAGCTTGCGGGACGAGGGTAGCGCCGACCCGGCCTGTAAGAGGCCAGTCAGAACAGTCAAACTCGACAAGCACGCGGCCCCGTTGGTTGGAGGTTCATCGGTCGGGTACGAAGCAGTCAATAAGGATTTTAGCGGGCTATTCGCCGATAACTTCGCATGGATTGCCACGACATTGGCAACGACCCGGGGAGACATACAGTGAACCGAATCATTGAAACGCGCGAAGTGATCACCGTGGCGGGCGAGGGAACGCTCCTCCGGGGCATTTACCACAAGCCTCGCGACTGCAGGTCCGGTACGCGGACGGTGAGGGACGAAGGGCGCCGCATCGGCCTTTTGTTTCCGAATCCTGGAAGTCTACCGATCGCTGCGTCCGGCGATTCGGCGGTGTACTGGGCCGATTCATTAGCAAAGCTGGGCTATCCGGCCTTCCGCCTGGACCTGACCGGGCTCGGAGATGCAGACGGCGATGTTCCCGTGGAGATCCTTAACTTCGTTAACACCGGAAGGTATGCTCCTATACTTTCGGCCGCAATGACAGAGCTCATGGAGCGGTTCAGCCTGTCAGGGGTGGTAATTGTGGGACACTGTGCCGGAGCAGTATCCGCACTCTATGCAGCCTCGATCAACAAAGATTGCAAAGGCCTCGTCCTGCTGGATCCATATTTTCACCTGCCGGAATGTCGAGGCAACGTCCGAGGGGGGCTAGGCGGCTGGGTCTTGAGGAGCCGGTTTGGCAAACGTCTGAATGAGTGAGGAACAGAAGACCGGGATCGGCGGCTGAAGGTTTTTCTCGCTTCCCAATTCTGAGCCCACGAAAGGAGTATTCATGAGAAGCGTTATTGGTGGGAAACATCACAAGGGTGGGAGACCGGTGAGCGCATCGAGCCTCGCATGTTTGGTTGCGACGTTTAGCGCGTCTATCGCCGCGGGAATGCTCAGCATTTCGTTCGGGTTGAGCTGGCCGGAGTACTTGGTGTTGATCTTCA
>JBEKNN010000372.1:0-7791 GCA_049522755.1 Bryobacteraceae bacterium
GGCGCTGTCTTGTGAGTCATCGTCGGTCCTCCATACCTGCCGGGATCAGGACCGACCTTACCAACTGCGCCTAGGCAGTGTCATGCAGGCTTACCGAAAGGACACAGTTCAACACGGGGTTATTCTCCGCGGTCACACATCCGGACCGAGCGCCTCACAATCCTGGCGACGGACGAACAGCCGCTGGTGTCAGCCCGCCGCGTCAACCGTCCGACACCGGATAGCTGGATAACGCCGCCGGCTCCACACGGGTTCGCGCTAAGCCGCTCAAATCACGGCAACTTCCAGCATTTCGGAACGAGCGGCAAAACCTGGGTCGAAGCGTGCACTAATAGTTGCGAAATGCGCTCCGCCGCACATAATCACATCGAGCAGGAGGAAGTCATGTCTGACAAAGGTATCTTACGTTCACGCGGTTTCCGAGTCGTTTCAGCAGCCGCAGTTGGCATATCCCTAGCGGTCCTGGGCTGCACGGTCTTTGCCGCGCAGGACAAGTACTCACTGCGAGTGCCAAATGGACTCGCATTCTCCGACTTCAGGGGGTACGAGAACTGGCAAGCTGTCGCCGTCAGTCAAACTGACGAACTGCTCAAAGTGATGGTCGCCAATCCTACGATGATCGACGCCTACCGGGCCGGTATTCCTGGCAACGGCAAGCCTTTTCCCGACGGCTCCAAGATTGCAAAACTCGAGTGGAAACCGAAAAAGAGCACGGAGGCCCCTTTTTCAGTGAGGATACCGGACACCTTACAAGACGTTTTCTTCATCGAGAAGAATAACAAGAAATTCCCTGACACCAAGGGATGGGCATACGCCGCGTTTGACTATGATCCCGCGTCGGACACGTTCAAACCCGATCCGACCGGCGTCGTCAATTGCGGCTTCGCTTGCCATACGGGAGTGGCGGCCAAGGATTACATTTTCACGGCGTACGGCAAAAGGTGAAGGGCAGAGCGACGCTGTGTGCCTGCTCGCGCATAATGCTCGTGCCCGAACTGTACGACAACTTTCGAGACAAGAGAATCAAAGGAGAAATTATGGCAACAGTGAACGCACCCGCGAAGCCCGCTACGAAGGAAAATCCGATTGCCTCAGTGAGTAAGTCAACGAAACCCGCGCAGATCCGAGTGGCCCGACGGTCGCCAGCCTATTGGCGTGTCACGATCGACAATCCGCCGATTAACGTCATGGGCCCGGAAATGCTCCGAGAGTTCCAGGATGTCATCGGCGCTCTCGAGGCCGACGAGCATGTCAGGGTCGTGGTCTTCGACAGCGCGGTCGACCACTACTTCCTGAATCACTCCGATTTCCTGGCAAAACTTGGGGACCTGACCTCAATGCCGGCGGGTCCCACAGGCCTGCCGCCCTGGCCCGACTTTCTCGTGCGTCTGACGCGCGTGCCTGTCGTCTCCATCGCCTTAATCCGCGGCAGGGCGACCGGCAACGGCAGCGAAATCACGCTTGCCTGTGACATGAGTTTCGCCAGCCGCGAAAAAACTATCCTCTCGCAGTGGGAGGTGGGCGTAGGGATGGTTGCCGGCGGCGGCCCCATGGCCCGGCTGCCTCAACTCATCGGCCGGAACCGCGCCCTCGAGGTGCTCTTGAGTTCGGAAGACATCAGGGCAGACCAGGCCGAGGCCTATGGCTACGTGAATCGCGCCCTGCCCGACGTCGAACTAGACGCGTTCGTAGAGGCGCTCGCGACCCGGATTGCCGGGTTCGACAAATGGGCGATCGCCAACACCAAGCGCCTCGTCAACACCAGCCTGCCGCCCGACGTTGAGCTCGGCGCCGGGTGGGACGCGTGCATCGCCTCGCTCGGTCGACCCGCCGCCCAGAATGGGATCAAAGCACTGATGGCGCGCGGCTTCCACAAGCCGGGGGATGTCGAGAATCGGCTCGGATATTATTTAGGCGAAATCGCGCGCTAGGCCGGCGCTCGACGCGGTTCCGAAATCCGCACGTTGCGGATGGGACTCGCTCGAAGCCCAGCCTACTTGCTAGGACACGGAAGGAAAATTGGAAATGAAAGAGAGCAGCGCGGAATGAATTCGGCTTCGAGGCGGAGTCCCGCAGGAAGAGTTCTTACCAATTGGGAACCGCTGCCGCACTAGCTGGCGTCGAGCGGTTTTTATGAATGGGAACGGGACCCGGGACGCCGTACTTTTAATGAGCACCGTATCGAAAGGAGCAATCAATGAACGCGATACAAGTGGAACAGAAGAGCTATGAGATGCCCCCGCGCGAGGGGTTCACCGTCGCACATTTTCTCACCGTCGCCGACATCGACCGGTCGGCTCGCTTCTATGAGAAGGTCTTCGGCGGTCGCATTCTGAGCAGCGGCGACACCGAAGGCGCGCCCGCGTACATTCAGTTTGCGAATACCTGGCTGCTTGTCAACGTCGGGGGCGGGCCGACCCCCGACAAGCCGTCGGTAACGCTCAGCGTCCCCGACCCGGATAAGATTAATGGCTTTATGAATATTCGCGTTGCGGATATCCATGCGTGCTATGAATTGTGGAAGAGTCGAGGAGCTGAGTTCATCACGGAGCCAATACCCAAGTACGGCGAGATTCGCTGCTACATCCGCGATCCTGACGGCTATATTATCGAGGTCGGACAGAGCACCGAACTCAAGTATGGTTAGCAGTCACTCGCTCTGACATCGAAAGGAGTACCAAATGGACGGCACAAATGGACTGAAAGAGGCCAAGCGCGTGACGGAGCCTGTCGCGTCGAATACGCTTAGTGTGAACGTTTTTACGGCGCCGGGAAAGACTATGGTGGGCGAGCGGCCAAGGCCCTTCGGCGAAGCGCTCGGCTTTGACCCTATCACGTCGACTTTAATCTTCGGCGAGTACGACGCGGTGCTGGTGGACGCAATGGGGACAGTGGCTGAGGCCGAGGCTCTCGCGGATTGGGTCGCTCTGCACAACCGCAACTTGGAGACCATCTATGTAACACACGCCCATTTCGACCACTTCTACGGTCTGAGTATTCTGCTCGACCGCTTCCCGGGCGCTCGGGCGATAGCAACACCCAAGACGGTGAAGGCTATGCAGGTGTCTTTCACTCCCACTGTGGAGCGGCTGGCCCGCCGTATGTTTCCTGGGCAAGTGGCCACGAAGTTGGTTCCACCTGAGCCCTATGAGCCCGACACGTTCACTCTCGAGGGCCATGAATTGCATATCATCGAGCAGGGCCGCACCGATAGTCCGGATTCAACATCGCTATACGTTCCATCGATCGGTCTGATCGTCGCTGGCGACGTTGTATACAACCGATGCCGCATTTACGTCGGCGACACCACCCCCGAGAGCAGAAAGAATTGGATCGCGGCGCTAGACCGGTTAGCGGCGCTGAACCCGGCGATTGTTGTCGCCGGTCACAAGAAGCCCGGCGCGCCCGACTCTCCCTCGACGATCCAAGACACGAAGCGTTACCTGCAGGACTTCGATCGGGTGCAGAAAACGGCGACATCCGACCAGGAGCTGTTCGATCAGATGACGGAGCTGTACCCGGATTGGGTAGCCAATCAGTCGTGGTTGATGTTCGGATTCCCGGGGGCATGACCTACATCAACCGCTGATGGCCCGTGCTTGCGGACTTTGGAGGGAACCGTGGGCGGACGGAACGTTAGGCAATTTCAAGGAATGGGAATTAATGAACGTCCCGTCTGCCCCAGTTTTAGTTCCGAGTGTGCAACAGCTCGGCGCGCGACCGATCTCGAATCTGATGGACTTACTCGCCAATATCGGAAACAGACTCAATTTTAAAAAGGAGAACAAAATGACAACTAAAGGAAAAGTCTTGGTGCTAGTCTCGAGCGGTCATGGCTTGCCCTTGAAAGATGGCAAGGTTTATACCGGCGCTGGCTACTACCTCAACGAACTTACGGTTCCGGTTCGCGCCCTGATGAAAGAGGGCTACGAAATCACTTTCGCCAACCCAAAAGGCAACACGCCGCAACTGGACGTCCATTCAGCTGTAGCCGACTTCTTCGGTGGAGACGAGGCTAAGCTTCAGGACTATCTAAAATTCCGCGACACCCTGACTGGGCTCAAGAATCCAACTCGTATCTCGGATGTCATCGCATCGGGCCTGGATCAATATGACGCTGTTTTCGTCCCCGGCGGCCATGGCCCGATGATGGATCTTCTCGATGATCCCGACGCGGGCGCCGTGCTGAGACACTTTCATAAAACATCCAAGCCTACGGCGGTGCTCTGCCATGGCGGGATTTCACTTCTCGCGGCGCTTCCTTATTCGACGGAAGTGGTGGCCGCGCTGTCGGCGGGCGATGCCGCCGGAGCGCGGGCAAAGGCTCAAGGCTGGATCTATTCTGGGTATAAGATGACTGTCTTTTCGACAGCGGAAGAGCAGCAGAGGGAACCGCTTGAGATTGGTGGCAAGGTGCTGTTCTACCCGGACTTCGCCTTGCGTACGGCGGGCGGTGACGTAAGCGTGGCCGCTCCATGGCAGAGCTACGTCCTTCAAGATCGCGAGGTGATCTCAGGTCAGAACCCGTTCTCTGATCAAGCGCTTCTGAACCTTCTTCTACCGGCGCTCAATCGGAAGAAGGAGTCGGTTTCAGCGGCATAGGGGGGCTGGCCCACCTTTGGTGCGTTCGGCGGTTTTTCGCTGATGCCGCCAGAAAATCAGGCAAGTGTGGGCCACCCGCCCGGATGAGCACTGTTCATCGGATTTGGAGTCGTCAATGAGCAGCGTACGAATCGAACAGAAGGGCTATGAGATGCCCCCGCGCGATGGGTTCACCGTTACACATTTCATCACTGTAGCCGACATCGACCGATCGGCTGCCTTTTATGAAAAGGTCTTCGGCGGCCGCATTCTGAGCAGAGGCGACAGCAAGGGTGCGTCTGGGCATATTCAGATCGCGAATACTTGGCTGATTGTCAACGTCGGAGGCGGGCCCACCCCGGACAAGCCGTCGGTAACGCTCAGCGTCCCAGCCGACCCCGATAAGGTCAGCAGCTTCCTGAATATCCGCGTTGTCGATATCCAAGCCTGCTATGAATTATGGAAAAGTCGAGGCGCCGAGTTCATCACGGAGCCGAAGCAAAAGTACGGCGAGATTCGCTGCTACATCCGCGATCCTGACGGTTATATTATCGAGGTCGGACAGAGCACCGACCTCACGTAAGGCCGACGCTCGGCCCTGATAGGACGCGGATTTAAGCGCTGACGGGTGCGAAAGTCTGTTGTGATATTTAAATTCTCTGGACGAAGGAGGTTTGTATGTCTCAGAAAGCGAGCGCCGTAACGCGCGCTCAACAAAGCGAAGTCCGGCCTCACCAACCCGGGCAGGAGGTTTTCAAAACCGTCTTGTCCGAAGATGTCGATTGGAAACCGTTCCCGGCGTTCCCACCTTCCGTCCGCCTGGCCGTCGTCGTGGGCCAGCCCTCGGAGCCAGGCCCTTACACAATCAGGGTCAAAGTGCCCCACGGCGAGAAACTGATGCCTCACAGGCACCCAGAGGATCGTGTCTATACCGTGATTTCCGGCGTATTTTATATCGGACTGGGCGATGAATTCGATGCGAGCAAGTTGGAAGCCTATCCGCCCGGTGCTGTGATCATTCTCCCTGGCAACACGCCCCATTTCCACTGGGCGAAATCCGGCGAGTACGTCTCACAGGTAGCCGCGATAGGGCCGCTTGGACTGGAATACCTCAGCGCGAAAGACGATCCGCAAAACAACAACTCGTAGGAGGGGTCGATAGCGCGACTTGACGAGTCGTACCGCTTCTTATCAAATTGAAAAGCTCAAGATGAACGATCGACAAACGAAGGAACAGTGTTCTGGAGCGCGAGATCCCCAGATCCGTGCGGCGCTGGATCAGCATTGGGCGGCATCCGATGCCAACGATTTTGAAACGGAGCACCGCATCTATCACGAGGACGCGGTGCTGGAATACCCGCAGTCAGGCGAGCGAACCCGCAGTCGACGCAACATACAGGGCCAACGCGCTAGTCAGCCGAGCAAAAAGCGGTTTGCCGTCCGACGAATCATTGGCGGCGGTGATCTCTGGATCACCGAATTGATCGTAACGTATGACGGTAAGCCGTCCTACACCGTGAGCATCATGGAGTTCAGGGACGACAAGGTTGCGCGGGAAACTCAGTACTTTGCGGATCCGTTCGTGGCTCCCGCATCGCGCGCTCAATGGGTCGAACGGATGGACACATAATCTCGGGGCGCGAGAATTCGCGAACGACACCGCCATTTGCGGCTAGGGAGGGACAAGAGATGGATTGGAAACGGTTGGTCCAGTTTGCGTTGCTGGGTAGCAGTGATTTGGAACAATATGCCATCCTGCTGGTACGCGTTGCAATCGGGCTGTTCTTCGCCATCTCCGGGGCAAACAAATTGTTTGCCGCCGGCGGCATGAAAGCTATTTACGAAACGCTCGTTGAGGCCAAAGTTCCGTTTCCCCACCAGATGGCTTATTTCGTGTCGGGTGTCGAGTTTGTTGGCGGATGCTTGCTGACCTTGGGGCTTCTTTCGAGCCCGGCCTGCGTGGCTTTGTTGATCGATATGGTTGTCGCAGTCCTGACCAACACGCTTTTCACCATGCCTAAAGGACTCTCGCCTCTTAACTGGCTCGACGATTTCCTCTACCTTCCGGAGGTCTTGTACGTGCTCTTCTTTTTCTGGCTGATCTGCTCCGGTCCGGGAAGGTTCAGTATCGATTGCTGGCTCGCCGGCAAGTTACTGGGGTGATGGATCGATCTTGTCCAACCCAACCGCCCTGGTCGACCAGAAGCTGTGTTTGCAAATGAGCCCGCAAGGAGCGAGGTTTCTCCTCCTGCCAGGTGACGTTTGGACCAACAGCGCCCGGCATACGGGATACTGGAAGGCAGCCTCGACCCGTTGAATTGAAACGAATCGAAATCATCGCAACGATTTTATTAATCACTCAACCAACCGTTGTCCATCGATATGGAGCCAAAGCCACCGGCGCTGGATCGTTCAGTTTGTCCATGTGTTAGATCTCCGGACATCAAAACCACCTTCGCCATCTCTCGGACATGTTTGCTCCCAACTCCTCGGCCGTGCCGGATTCCCTCAAATAGCCTACGGCCTCCCTCGTGCGCTCTTCGAAACCAGCCGATTCCGCAAGTACCCACCGTCAGCGTCACAGGGCCCATGGTGGGAACAATCCGCGTCGGGAAGGTCTGCCAGCAAATAGCTGTGGGAGTAAGAAGCCATAACGAACCACGCCGACTCGATCAGAGACCTATGCGGAGCCGTTACCTTGATTACCTCATTACACTAGTGTCCGGCTAAAAGTCGAATAAAATCAATTGGTTGCCAGGATCGATCAATTCTTCTTGGGAGTCCGACGCTTGGAGTGCCTGTAAAATGGGCGTTTTCTCGAAAAGCGTCAGGCTCAAAATCTGTAGAATTTGGTAGAGGCTCGCCTCCAGGTCCAGGCGCTTGCGGACGATGGCCACCAACACGTAGACGGAGACGGCGATCCAGATTTGGGTCTTCACGGCGTTCACGCTGGTGCCGTAGAAAGCCTTGATCCGCAGGTGCTGCTTGATCCACTTGAAGAACAGTTCCACTTGCCAACGGCACTTGTAGATCTGAGCAATAGTAAGTGCGGGAAGCGTGAAGTTGTTCGTAAGAAACTTGAGCCTCTTCCTGGTTTCCACGTCGAGATAACTGATGCGGCGCAACACTTCCGGGTAAGCATTAGCCGAATCGATGGCGGTCAGGATTACCGTGTGATCGGATCGAACGCCAGTGGTCTTGTCCACCGGA
>JBEKNN010000373.1:0-7774 GCA_049522755.1 Bryobacteraceae bacterium
CGCAGATGCGCGCGGTTTCCTCGATGCGCGTTCCGGTCTTCACGCGCATGTGCAGCTTGAACTGGCCGGTGTCTGTCGTGGGGAAGAAATCCTGACCCAGCCAGGGGTAGAGCAGGAAAGCCGAAAGACAAATCAACAGGAAGAGCGGCACAAACAGGATGCGGCGGTGGACAAACGTCGCGAGCAGGGCCTTGTAGGCGTCGCGCAGGCGCTCGAATCCGCGCTCAAAAGCCCGCTGGAAAATCACGAACGGATTGCGGCTGGGGCCGGGATGGTTGACCTTCAGCAGGTATAGCGCGAGCGTCGGGACCAGAGTTCGCGAGAGGCCATAGGAGGCGAGCATGGCGAAGACCACGGCCTCCGCGAGCGGCACGAAGAGGTAGCGCGCCACCCCGCTGAGGAAGAACATGGGCAGGAATACGATACAAATGCAGAGCGTGGAAACCAAGGCTGGAACGGCAATCTGTTGCGCGCCATCGAGAATCGCCTGCCGGGTTTCCTTCCCCTCCTCCAGGTTGCGATTGACGTTTTCGATCTCCACCGTGGCGTCGTCCACCAGAATGCCTACGGCCAGCGCGAGGCCGCCCAAGGTCATGATGTTGATAGTCTCGTGCAGCGCGCTGAGGACCAGCACGGATGTGAGAATCGAGAGCGGAATGGATACCGCGATGATTACCGTGCTTCGCCAACTGCCCAGAAACAACAGGATCATGAGGCCCGTCAAACACGCGGCGATCACCGCTTCGCGAATCACCCCATTGATGGACGCGCGGACGAAAATGGATTGATCGGCCAGCGGCTGAATCTTCATCTCCGGCGGCAGCGTGCTTGCCACCTCCGGCAGCAGCTTGCGGACGCCATCCACCACCGCGAGCGTGGACGCATTACCCGCCTTGAGCACGGTGAGCAGCACGGCGCGGCCGGCGTCCTGGCGGACGATATTAGTCTGCGGCGCGTAGCCGTCGCGAACGTGGCCGATGTCGCGGATGTAGACGGGCGCGCCGTTGACCACCTTGATGGGAAAATCGTTGAATGCCTCGACGGTCTTGGGGCTGGCGTTCAGGTCCACATCGTATTCGAACTGGCCGATTTTCGAAGTTCCCGCGGGAATAATCAGGTTCTGATTGCCGATCGCGTTGGTGATGTCGGCGGGCGACAGGCCCTTGGATTGAAGCTGCGCGGGGTCGATATCGATCATCACCTGACGCTGTTTACCGCCGTAAGGATACGGGATGGCGCAGCCGGGAATGGTCACCAGCCGGGTGCGGATGAAGTTCACGCCGTAGTCGAAGAGCGCCTCCTCGGAGAGCCCCTGGCCGGAGAGCCCGAGTTGGAGGATGGGAACGCTGGACGCGTTATACGCGAGGATGAACGGCGCCGTGCTTCCGGGCGGCAGTTGCTTGAGCACCGCCGACGAAATGGCGCCGACCTGCGCCACCGCGGAATCGATGTTCGCGGTGGGTTGAAAGTACACCTTGATGATGGAGCGCCCGTCAATCGACTGCGACTCAATATGCTCGATGTCGTTGACGGTGGTGGTGAGCGAGCGCTCATAGATCGAGGTGATGCGCTCTTCCATCTCTTCCGCGTTCAAGCCCGTGTAGTTGAAGGCCGCGGCGATGACAGGGATATCGATATTGGGGAAGATGTCGGTGGGAGTGCGAAGAATAATGACGGGGCTAAGGATCAGAATCAACAGCGCCAGAACCACAAATGTGTACGGGCGCGCCAGCGCAATTCGAACTATCCACATCCAAGCTGCTCCCAGGTAACGCGCATCCGAACCGAGGCTTTTTGGAAGTTCGCCTTACCCGGACCGCTTCAGGAACTCCGGCTTGTGCTGAAATAAGAGACGCACAAGTTTCGAAATTCCTTTATCGATTGTCGCACGAGATGAGCAAACCACTGAAGGCGGCGCCGCTGAGAACGCGAGGACGTCCACGAGACCAGGTGGCGCGCCAGCGCATTCTCCAAGCGGCGCTCGATCTGATGGAGGAAACTACTTTTGCGCAGGTCACGGCCGAAGCCATCGCCGAGCGCGCCGGCGCCGGCAAGGCCACGGTCTATCGATGGTGGCCGAACAAAGCCGCCGTGGTGATTGAAGCCTTCCGCGAAGCCGTGACGCCCGAATTGCCATTCCCCGATACGGCATCGCTGCGGGACGACTTGCAGACGCAGGCGCGGAACTTCGCGGGCGTGTTGGCCAGCAGCAAGGGAAAGATGTTGCGGTCGTTCATCGTAGCGGCGCGCAGCGATCCGGATGTGGCGGCAGCTTTTCGTTCCATCTGGAGCGTCCCTCGCCGAAAGGAAGCGAGGAAGATGCTGCGGCGCAAGCAGGCGCACGGTCAACTGAGAAAAGATGTGGATCTGGATCTTCTGCTGGATGCATTGTACGGGCCGCTATATTACCGCTTCCTGGTGAAGAACGAGCCCCCCTCGCGGAAGTACGCCGAAGCGCTGGCGGATCTGGTGCTCATCGGACTTGCACAGCGCGGCGGCCGGTAGCGCAGAATCCACAGATACAAACGAATGCGCGGCCCCACTCTCCTCGCGCACCCGATTCAACCGCGCTTTCCCCTCACAATCTGCCGGATCTCCGCCACCGTGCGCTCTACATCCTCGTCCGTCGAATAAAAATGCGGGGCCACGCGGATGCCCGCGCCGGGGCGGTAATCCGCCAGCACTTCGCGCCGCTCCAGTTCCTTCACCACCTCGCGGCCGTTCGGAACTTCGAGCGTCACCACACCGCCGCGCAGCTCCGGCGTGCGGCACGTATTCACGCGAATGCCGGCTTCATCCGCCAGATCCATCAGGCGCTGTGTCTGGCGCAGCGACTTCTCGCGAATCGCCGGCACGCCGATCTGGTTCACAATCTCATAACCCGTCCGCGCCGCGTAGAGCGCGGGCACGTTGGGCGTGCCGTTCATGAAGCGGTAGGCATCGCCGGCGTAGCGCATCGGACCGCCTGCGAACTCGAACGGCTGTTCGTGCGCCATCCAGCCCGTGAACGCCGGTTCCAACTGGGGCCACAAATCGCGCCGCACATAAAGGTAGCCCGCGCCCGGTCCGCCGCACAGCCACTTCACCGAGCCGCCGGTGGCGAAGTCGAGGTTGAGCTTGCGCACGTTCACCGGCACCGTTCCCGCCGATTGGTACAGGTCCGCGATCACCATCGCGCCCACCGCATGCGCGCGGTTCACAATGGCCGCGAGGTCCTGCACATACGAGCTGCGAAACGCCACGTGAGAAACCGAAACCAGCTGCGTCTCTTCATCCATGGCGTCGAGGATCAGCTCCGTGGGCAGCGTCAATCCATCCGGCGCCGCGACGGCCGCCACGCGCGCGCCCAGCCGCGCCAGCGAATGGTAGATGTAGTCGTTCGAGGGGAAATTGAGTCCGTCGGTAACCAGCTTGTTACGGCGGCCGGACCAATCGAAGCACGAAACCACCGTCGATTGGCACACCGAGACGTTCTGGTGCATCGTCACTTCGCCCTCGCCCGCGCCGATAATGGCGCCCACCAGGTTGCCCACCTCGATGGGCATCTGCCACCATCCCTCTTCCCAGGCGCGTATGCCGCGCGTGGACCACATAGCGGCGAACTCGCGCAGCCGGTCCTCGGTCCGCCGCGGCATCGCGCCGAGCGAGTGGGTGATCATGTACGTGGTCTTTTCGAGGATCGGAAATTCCGCGCGCCAGCGCAGCAGGGGGTCCATGTGGGTTATGCCATGTGAGCTATGCTGCCAGCGAGCGCCCCGCCAGTTTTTCCAAAATCGCAATCGGCGCGCGCCGCGGGTCCGCCAGAGATTTGTGCGACACAATCATCGTCTGCTCCATGGCGAACTGGCCCGATTCCACCGAATGGGGAACCACGTCCGTAAAGACCATCCAGGTGGCGCCGGGCGGAAATTCGAAGCGGTACTTCGGACAATCGCGCTGGAATGCCTCGTTCATTTTCAGGTAGTCGTGAAAGCCGAGCATGAAGCGGTCGTAGGGCGAGCGCGCGATCACCGGCAGACCCAGCGCCCCCATCGCTTTGCGAATGCCGAACAGCGGATCGGGCCGCGCCGCAGCGGCCAGTCCCGCGTTGGCCGCGTAGCGATTCGCCAGCGCCTCGAACGGGTCCGAGGTAATCCACACGCGCGGCTGCGACGGATTCACGTTCGTGAAAATGCGCAGAATCATATCGCCGTTGGTGGGCCGCGTCGGGAAGGCGTCGGTATGCAGCAGGTCGTTGCGCTTCTTGAGCGGCAACTCGCGGCCGCGCTCTTCCACCGGACGCAGGCTGGCATAGTCGAGCCGCCAGCGCGATTGGTAGCGCGGCAGCGCCTGCGCCGCGAATTCCACCATCCGGCGGGAATAATTGCGCAGCGCGTTGTGCAACCGCGCCACCGAATCCGCGTCCAGCTTCGCCACGCCGGAAATGCGATCGGCATTCGGCTTGTAGGCGATATTCTTGTGAAACTCGGGGTTCAGGCGGACGCTCAGGATGAACTCGCGCTCCGCGGCCGGCATGTCGAACGGCGTCTCGCGATAGAGCACGACATCGCCGCGTTCCAGTATCTCGTGCGGGTCCGCCTGGTTGGGGCGGCCGAATGTCAGTTCCACTGCCTGCATGTTTTTAAGCTATGTGCTTCTCCCGCTGTCGTTGAATCTCTATCGTTGAACCTCTATTGTTGAACTTCGCGCCCTGGGAAGTCTATCATGCAGTTTGCCCCTTTTGCTGCTCATCGCGGCCGCGGTCTTGGGCGCCGGCCTGCTGATCTATTCGGAAACCGTGGCCTTCACCGGCGACGAGGGCTTTCATCTGCTGGCGGCGCAGTTGATCGACGACGGCAAACGCCCGTATATCGATTTCTGTTTTCCGCAAACGCCGCTCAACGCCTACTGGAACGCCGCGTGGATGCGCGTCTTCGGCCAGACATGGCGCGTGCCGCACGCAGTCTCCTCGGCGCTGGTGATGGCCGCGGTGTTACTGGCCGCGCACTTTGTGTATACGCGGTTGCCCGAGGCGCAGAACTGGCGCGTGGCCGCCGCGCTGGCGGTGATGCTCTCCATCGGTCTGAACCCGATGGTGGTGGAGTACGGCCCGTTGGCGCAAGCTTATGCCATTTGCCTGTTCCTGCTGGTGGCGGCTTTCCGTCTGGCCGTCGCCTCTCCCGATAGCGCGTCGATTTGGCCCGCACTGGGCGTTGGCCTATGCGCCGGAACCGCGGCGGCATCCTCGCTTCTCTCGGCCACTGCGGCACCGGCATTCCTGCTGTGGCTGCTGATTTACAACCGTGCGGGAAGCCGCTGGCTCAAAGCGGCGGCTTACTTCTTAGGCGGCGCGGTCCCGTTCCTGCCGGTAGTCTGGCTGCTGAAGCAGTCGCCGCGCGTGGTGATCTTCAACCTGTTCGAATACCATCTTTTTTTCCGCACGCTGTACTGGCCGAAAACCACGCAGCACGATCTGGAGGTTGTCACTTCGTGGATCGACAGCGGCCAGGCGCTGCTGCTGATCCTGCTGGCAGCCGCCGGAGTGCTCTTCATCCGCTTCCGCAGCCAGTGGGAAAAGCGATTGCGCCAGGAATTCTACTTGTGCGTGTGGCTCACGGCGGCCATCGGCCTCGAAGTGTGTACGGCGCACCCGACGTTTCAGCGCTACTTCGTGTTGATGGTTCCGTTCGCGGCGATTCCGGCGTCGGTGGGGCTGTATTTCGCTGGAGTGACCCTCTACCAGCCAGGCCGCCCGTTCTGGCCGGTGGCGATTCTGGCATTCCTTTCGGCGTTGGGATTGGGGAAGGCGCTCTACGAACGCTGGAACGACGTTCGCACGTGGGCCGACCACGAGCAAATGGCGAAGAAGATAGAAGAGGTGGCGCCGCGCAATGCGCCTATCTTCGCGGATGAAGAAGTCTACTTTCTAACCCGCCGCATACCGCCGCCCGGCCTCGAGTTCAGTTACTCGCACAAGCTGAACCTGCTCGCGCCGCTGATGGCGCAGCTTCACATCATCACCCAGGCGCAGTTGAACAAGATGGCCGCTGCGGGTAAGTTCGCCGCCGCCGCGACCTGCGACGACGACGCAGCCGACGAGATGGAATTGCCATCGCTCTACGAGCATAAGACCAACATCGACGATTGCGCCGTCTACTGGGGAAAAGTGACCGTCAAGCAGTGACTAGTAGATCTTGTGGGGCGGAATGCCATCCTGACGGTTCTCAACCCTTGGTGGCATGGCGCAATGCGCCGCTGGCTGACACGACCGGTCCGGCAACCGTAGCCGGAGGGTCGCCGCATCGCGGAGTTGTACCGCGGTACGTCAAGAAGAACTGAGCCCGGCATGAACTGTTACGCCGTCACCTTTTCGAATGCGGCCTTGAATTTGTCCATCTCTTCCTGGGTGCCCACAGTGATGCGCACCATGGTAGGCCAGGTGTTCCAGACGCGGCCGATGATCACCTTTTGCGCGGCCATCGCCTGGGTGAACGGGCCGGTCTTGCCCACTTCCATCATGAAGAAGTTGGTCTCGCTGGGAATGTATTTCACGCCCTTCTTTTCGAGAAACGCGAGGGTGTTCTCGCGGACGCGCTGGTTGATGGCTTTACGCTCGGCCACCAGGCCCTTCGCCTTCAGGCTGGCGGTGGCGCAGGCCATACTGGTGATCGGTACCGGCGCGAAGCCTACGCCGTAGGGGCGAATCTTCGATAGCAGGTCGGGCCGTCCCAGGGCGAAGCCGGCGCGGATTCCGGCCATCCCGTAAACCTTCGAAAAAGTCCGCAGCACGATGACGTCTTTGTCGGCGGCCACCAGATCGCTGGCGGGCATGGCGGTATCGGAAAAGTGGATGTAGGCTTCGTCGATGAGCACCACCGAATCCTTCTTCTTATTGGCCAGGAGGTACTCGATATCCTTGCGCGGCGTGACCGTTCCCGAGGGGTTGTTAGGATTGCAGACGTAGAACACGCCGCCGTCGGGATCGGCCTTGATCATGGCCTCCGCGTCGTGAGTGCGATCGGCGCGCAGCGGAACCCGCGTCACCTTCGAGCCGATGAATGCGGGAGCGCCGCCGCCATACCCGGGGTCTGCCATCACCCAACTGCGCGTGGGGGAAGTGAACGCACAGGATGTGCGATGCAATGGGTCGCTGGACCCCGCATACGCGGCTACGTAGTTTTCCTTGACGCCTTCGCTCTCGGCGATCGCGGCGACCATCTCACCCTGTTCGCCGAACGGCGAGTAGCGGCCTCCGAAGGGTGCGATCTTCGCGATCGCTTCCAGCCCTTCCTTGCACGGGCCGAGCGGGTTCTCGTTCTGATTGATGCGGACAGCGTCGGGATCCATTGCGCGCCGCGCGTTGCCGCGTCCGATTCGCTCTTGCGCGTCCTGCGCCACGGCAAACTCGTTGTAGAAAGGAAGCGCGGCGCCGGCGGTCAACAGGCTGGCAACGCGGCCCAGGTCGCGGCGTGAAAAACCTCGGCGCAAGAGTGAATCCGTTTGGGTACGCGAAAGCGACATCGAAAGCTCCTTAAACGTAGATGGCCGATGCAAAACGCGCTCGACTGGGAGCGGACAGACTACAAGTTTTTTCGACGATAATCCCTGAAGCAGCCGTTGTCGAGGGCAGAGCGCTATGCAGGGCTGTGCAGTAGCTATTCAGTAGCTCGGCTTTACACATGCGATTCGCGCAGATACTTACCGGTATAAGAGCGCTCCGCCGCCTCGATAGCTTCCGGCGGCCCCACCGCTACTACTTCCCCGCCTCCGCCGCCGCCTTCGGGACCGAGATCGA
>JBEKNN010000374.1:0-7758 GCA_049522755.1 Bryobacteraceae bacterium
TCGAGCACGTTGTCCACATCCAGGGCGGCGGCAATGCGGCGTATGTCGTCATTCTTTCCTTTGAAGGCGAACGCCGAGGTTCGCGCCAGGACTCTTAGACCCGCAATCTGCGCGAGCACGTTGGTTATTTCTTCGGTAAGCCCGTCACTGAAATATTCATCCTGCGGATCGCCGCTGAGATTGGCAAAAGGCAAGACGGCAATGGAATTCGCAGGCGCACGGTTCGAGAATTCGGGAGCGGCAGTGGGCGTGGTCGCGCCGCCCCCGACCGGTGCGATAAAGGAATACCCGATCCGCGCAACGGTTTTTATATATCGGGGAGTGACCGCGTCGTCGCAAAGCGCGGTTCGCAGCTGGCGAATGCATCGGTTGACGCCGGTCTCGAAATCGACGTTGGTTCCGTCTTTCCAGAGCAGTTCCCGGATCGTGCCCCGCGTGACCAACTCTCCCGGATTCATCAGAAGAAGGTTGAGCAGCCTCGCCGGCTGCGGCTGTAAACGAATAGGAGTGCCATTCTTCGCCAGTTCCAGGGTTGCGGCGCGAAACTGGAACACCCCAAAGCGGTATGCCGAAGTCGCCTTTGCTGAACCGGCTCTGGGCATTCTTTAGATCCCCAGTATCTAACATTTTGGACATCGCAGTCCACTGCGCTTCGCGCAGATTCTTTCGCAAGCCTGTGTGAGTCAATCATTTACCCGCGCAGATAAAAGAGCATAACTTGAGCATTCCGCGCGTATCGCCTTTCTGCATTTCCTGGTGCAACATCGAAGCCAAGGAAATTCCAATTTTCCACTGGGACAGAACAGAAAGGACACACCTTCTTATGTCGAGCACGAAAACAACTCCGCTACCGGTAGCCCCACCGGATTCCGTTGGCTTCTCTCCTGAGCGCCTGAACCGCCTCGACGGCGCAATGCAGGCAGAGATCGACGCCGGCCATTACGCCGGAATCAGCGTAATGGTTGCCCGCCATGGCAAGCTCGTGAAGTCCGGGTGCTACGGCTATCAGGCGCTCGGAGGCGGTGAGCCGCTGCGGGAGGACGCCATCTACCGCATCGCCTCGATGACCAAACCGACCATCGCCGTCGCCATGCTGCTTCTTTATGAAGAAGGCAAGTGGCAGCTCGACGATCCCGTCACGAAGTTCATCCCGGAGTTCGCCGATTTGCAGGTGTTGCAGGATGGCAACCTCGTGCCCCTTGACCGCCCAATGACCATGCGGCATCTGATGGCCTCCGCCGCGGGCTTCGCTTTTGGCCCCGCGTTCGGCAGCCGCAATCTGAAGGTGGATGAGATGTACGCCAAGGCCGATCTTTGGAGTGGCACGAACGACGACATCATTCCCAAACTGGCCAAGCTCCCTCTCGAAGCGCAGCCCGGTACGGAATTCCGTTACGGTCTTCAGCAGGAGGTGCAGGGCGCGATTCTCCGGCGTATCGCCGGTGAGCAGCTTGACACTCTCCTCGAACGGCGAATCTTCGCGCCACTGGGTATGAAAGATACCGGCTTCGACGTAGCGCCTGATCAACGCGACCGCATCCCGCCGCGTTATATGCTGGACAAAGACCTCAAGCTGGTCCTTGCGCCGGACCAGTCGCCATTTGCTGCCGTCGCCGGAACTCCCCCCGGTGTGAAGCCCAAATACCTGCTGTCGATCGCCGGGCTTTACTCGACGGCGCAGGACTATATCCGTTTCGCGCAGATGCTGGCGAATCGCGGCACGCTCGACGGCGTCCGGATACTGTCGCCTACTTCCGTCAAGCTGATGACGACCAACCTGCTGCCGCCGGGCGTGCCGGTGCATTTCACTCAGCCGTTCGCGTGTGTTGGCTATGGCATGAACGTTGGCATTGTGCTCGAGCCATCGCACGCCGGTTTCAATGGAGGCGCCATCGGCGCGGGTAGCTTTTTCTGGGGCGGCGTCCACGGCACCTGGTTCTGGGTCGACCCCACCTACGACATCGTTGTCGTCGGTATGATCCAACAGCAAGACGCGGGGAATGCTATGACTGGGCGTCCGTATCCCGTACCGGATGTGCGGGGCATAGCGCGGTCTATCACCTACGGAGCGTTGCTCGACCCTGCGCTCTGACACTAACTTCTTAATTACCAACACAGAAAGCGGGCAACAATATGTCATACGAATACCCGATACAAATTTCAGCCATGTTTGAAGGCCATGCAGGGCACATGGCCAGCTTTGGGATTTCCGCGGAAGTCATCGCTCAAATGCGGAACTCTATAAAAGACATGTGGACGAATGCTCCAGGAGGATGGGTATACGAATGGTCGAAGCTGGCCGCTCAGTCTGCCGCCGAAGGCAACCACTACTGGGCGTCAGTTCTGTACGGGTGGGCCAAATTTCCCTGCCTGGCCAATGACTCTCGCCGGGCAGCGCTGGCGAAACAGGCCGAAGAATATGTCGCCGCGGCGCCTACATTTGACGTGCGGTTTGAACGCCGCATTTTTACTCTCCCCTATGGCGGCAAAACTGTTGACATCCCGGTACATTTCTTCGGCGGTCCCGCCGACCGCAAAACGTCGCCTATCGCGATCGCAAGCGGAGGAGTGGACACCTGGAAGATGGACATGCATGACATGTTCGTCGCGATGGCGAAGGAAACCGGCACAACGATCCTCGCATTCGATCACCCAGGCGCCGGTGAAACGGCCCAGGTTCCGCTGAACGAAACCGCTGATGAGGCCGTGCTCAGAATCGTCAAGGAAGCCCGCCAGATTGGAAATGGACGCGTGGCGCACTTCGGCCTGTCGTTTGGAGGTAATTTTTCAGCGATGACCGGGCTTGCCGGCGCCGTCGACGCGGCTGTCGATCTCGGAGGCCCGGTGGATCACGCGTGGGACGAAGAAAACGTAAAGCAGCTTCCTTACGGCATGGACGGCATCCTGGGAAACGCCTGCGGCTTAGATCATAAGCCCGAACCCAAGGAGCTCGTCGCCGCTTGCGTCCGCTTGTCCCGCAGGTCTCTTCTAAGCGAAAACAAAAACGCTCCCATGCTCGTCATCAATGGCGCGGACGACCCGTTTGTTCCGCAATCCGACACTCTGGTATTCGAAGGCCGCGCGAACACTGAAGTCCACCTGATTCCAGGGACTGGACACTGCGCCGTGTCCAAGATCGGTGAGGTTATGAAGACGATCAACGGCTGGCTTAAGGCATGGGCGGCAAAAGGATGAGGCTTCCATTCGCAAAGAATGTAAGCCTCTTTTCGCCACTACGCGAGTTTCGGTCGACAGCCTGAACCGTCTTGTCGATCCTCCGCTTTAGTAAAATGATTCTTCGCTTCAAGAACGGTTGTTCACTGCAAAACTTCACCGAAAGGAAACAGTCCAATGTCACAAAGCTTACCCGCATCGTCAGCAGGGACAGCAACTGCCTCCGCACCAGAGAAATATCCTTTCTTCCCCGACAACATAGAGTTCTGGTTCGAGGCCAAACGTGCCTTCGGAGCCAGCAGCTACGGCTCCAGCGAGTTCGGCGAAGTCATGGCCAGCCTTAATCGCATAACATCCGGCGACTACGAAGGCTGGTATAACGAGTGGAATGCCACAGCCGAACGGATTTCCGCTGAAGCTGATGCGCAACTGGCTGCCGGTCATCGCGTAAGCGCACGCGACGGCTACCTGCGCGCAGCAAATTACTTCCGCACCTCCGAATTCTTCCTGCACGGCAACCACGAAGACCCGCGAATTTATAGCGCCTACAAGAAGTCAATCCGCGCATATAAACTCAGCGCCAGCCTCTTTGACCCACCTATTCTTCCGGTGGAGATTCCTTATGAGAACACGACTCTACCCGGCTACTTCCATCGCGTGGACGAATCGAACACCAAGCGTCCGCTCCTTATTCTCCACACGGGCTTCGATGGGTCAGCAGAAGAGATGCATGGCGAAGGCGCACGGGCCGGCGTCGAGCGTGGCTGGAACGTCCTGGCCTTCGATGGCCCCGGCCAGTACGGGCCGATTCATCGCGAGCGCCTGCCTTTTCGTCCGGATTGGGAGAAAGTCGTCACCCCGGTGGTTGACTTCGCACTCACTCTGCCTGGCGTTGATCCGGAAAAGATAGCTCTTATGGGAGTCAGCTTTGGGGGCTATCTGGCGCCACGTGCCGCAGCTTTTGAGAAGCGAATCTCAGCCCTTGTCGCCAACGACGGAATTTACGATTTCGGCGTCACTCAGTTGTCATCCGTCCCGCCGGATCAGCGGGAAGCCTTTATTGCTGCCGTCAATCAGAAAGAAGCTCCCGAACTCGACCGCAAGATCGTAGAGGGTATGAATAAGTCGCCTGACGCCAAATGGGGTGGAGATCAAGCTGGGTTCGTCATGGGTGAGTCCACGCCTCACGCTACCGTTGCGAAAATTCTCAAATTCAATCTTCGCGGCGGCATCGCAGAGCAAATCTCCTGTCCTACGCTGGTCCTCGATGCCGAAGAGGATATGTACTTGAAGGGCCAGCCGGACGTGCTTTTTGAGCACCTCACCTGTCCGAAGACCATGATCCGCTTCACAACCGCGGAAGGCGCCGGTGCGCACTGCCAGTGCGGCGCCGATCGTCTCTCGAACGCTCGCATTTTTGACTGGCTCGATGACACGTTTGGTCTCGCGGCCAAACCGCTAAATGCGCAGCCTCTCTCCGCAAAGAGCCCAGCAGAGACAACGGCGCCGGCGAAAGACAAGAGGCCCTCGAAGCTCGAACTCGATCGCCGCCTTGATCCCCGCATCAAGAAATTCTTCGCCGCCATGCCGACGCCAGTAGAAAAGCCGAACGTTTCGAGCCGCGAAGAATTGCTCGCACAAGAAAACTCTTCAGCGATGCTGGCCGCACTGGAGCGCCAAACGGCCCTGTTCGACTCGATGGACAGCGAGGAGATCGCTCCGTCCGCCGGCTTGAGCGTGCGCGTCGAGACCCTCACCTCCTCGCCCGACGGAAACACCATCAAGATCCGGTATGTCCGGCCGGATAACAGTGAGACTCTGCCATGCGTGTGTTACATTCACGGCGGCCGCATGGAGATGAGTTCATGCTTTGAGGGCAACTATAGGACCTGGGCCCGCATGATCGCCGCCAAAGGCGTCGCGGTGGCCATGGTTGAATTCCGTAACTCCGTGCACCCCTCCGCTGTACCGGAAATCGCTCCATTTCCCGCTGGCCTGAACGATTGCATCTCGGGCCTCAAGTGGGTACACGCCAACGCAGCCGCCCTCAACATTGATCCGAGGCGCATCATCGTAGCCGGAGAAAGCGGCGGTGGCAACCTGACTCTCGCCGTAGGCATGAGGTTGAAGCAGGATGGGGAAGTCGGCCTGATTCAGGGCCTCTACGCCTTGGTCCCCCAAATCGCTGGTGAGTGGCCTCTGCCGGAGTACCCCTCTTCCATCGAGAATGAGGGGATCGTGCTCAACTTCGGGGACAACCGCGCCACCATGGCCTATGGCATCGAGGCCTTCAACGCCCGCAATCCGCTTGCGTGGCCTCGCTTCGCCACACGCCAGGATGTCGAGGGCCTGCCGCCGACGGTCGTCAGCGTAAACGAGTGCGACCCGTTGCGTGATGAGGGCATCGCCTTCTATCGGCTTCTGATGGATAGCGGCGTCTCGGCGCGTTGCCGCCAAATGATGGGCGCCTGTCACGGCCTCGAGCTTTTGCCGGCTATCTGTCCCGATATCGCTCACTCCACCGCCAGCGATATCGCAGACTTCGCGATCACGTCAGGCGGTTTCAAGCAAAAAAGCTAACAACCGCCGGCTGGAATCCGCATCTGTCGGGTTCCGGCCTTCGGGCCCTGCGATTCAATTACAAAGCCAGGTACTGGTGGATGAAGGCGATGGCCATGCTGCCTTCGCCCACTCCACTCGATACTCGTTTGATCGAGTTATGGCGCACGTCACCAGCCGCGAACACGCCCGGCAGGCTGGTCTCCAGGGGAAACGGGTGGCGATCGAGTTTCCAGCTGGTGAGGTCGCGCCCGGTGCAAATATAGCCGCGCCGGTCCCGCTCCAAATCGCCTGGTAGCCAGGACGTGCTGGCATCGGCGCCGATCATCACGAACAATGCATCGGCTTCATGGCCAAGTGTCTTCTCCATCTCATGAGGCGCTTGAACAAGAGCCTCAATTCGTTCCAGGCGATCTTCGCCGTCAACCGAAACGACCTGGGTAAAGGGGAGCACCTGGATGTTAGCCTTCGATGCAATCTGATCGATCAGGTATTGCGACATGCTGAGTTTCAGCCCCTCGCCCCGCACTAACACCTGTACTTGAGCTGCATAGCTCGACAAGAACATGGCAGCTTGTCCCGCTGAATTGCCGCCTCCTACGATGAAGACCTTCTTGCCGACTACATTTGCCGCCTCGTGGCGGGCCGCTCCATAAAATATGCCGCGTCCCAACAGGCGGTCTTCGCCCTTCGCTTGCAGCAGACGCCAGTCCACACCTGTGGCCAACACCACAGCCTGGGCTGAAACCGACTGGCCTCCGTCGAGCTCGCACACATAGCCTTCACTCGATGGAGTAAGCTTTTCCACCGAACGCGTCAGCGCAACTTCCGCGCCGAATTGGGTCGCCTGCTTGAATCCGCGCCCGGTCAGGTCTTCCCCTGAAATCCCCTCAGGAAATCCCAGATAATTTTCGATACGGGATGATGTACCTGCTTGCCCGCCTGCTGCACAGCGCTCGACAATCAGTACCCTTAACCCCTCAGAACTCCCATAAACACCGGCGGCCATACCGGCCGGTCCGGCCCCCACAATCACCACGTCATAGCTGTCGCGATTAGGCTTGGTCTGCAGCTGCAAGGCATCCGCAAGCTCCCTCGTGGTCGGCGGCTCAATGAAAAGTTGTCCGTCAACGCTTACGGCCGGGCAATCGGGGTCGTCGGAGACGCCGGCAGGCGCCCGTTCCGGATAGGCATCACGATCAACCCACTCGTAAGGAATACGGTTCGCTGAAAGAAATTCGCGGATGTTATGGCAGTCCGCATCCCTGTTGCGGCCGAAGATGAGCACCCGCGATGTTGGTAAAGATAAGGAACGTTGCTGGATCAACAACAGCCGTTCACCCAGCGTCTCCAGAATGATGGTGCGGGCTTCTTTTGAGCCCCGAATCAAGTGATGAAACTGCTGCTTATCCAGGCGCGCGATGCGGCACGAGGTTTGGGCGCGCAATGAGCCGAAGGTCGGAGTGCCCATTAGAAGAGGCACTTCACCTAAGAAATCGCCCTGTTTGAACTCGTGCTCCGCAAACTCGGTCTGCTTGCCGTGAACATTTAGAACTATCCGCAGACGGCCCTCCAACAGCACGTAGAACCAGGCGGGCGCGCCCTCCCGAAAGAGCCATTCTCCCGGCTTGAGCCGCACATCGGCGATAATCTGCGCCAATCGAGCGCATTCGGCCTCGTCAAGACAGGCAAAGATTCTGGCTTGTCGCAACTCTTCTGGATTAAACATGAACGCTCCCTTTAATGACTATAGATCAGCGTATAGATCTATACACCGCAAGTGCTGTCAATGAGATCCATGGCAGGCAGACCATCGACGTCAACTTGTCTGCGCACTTGGTCGACGCGCCGCTGCGTAAACCGCCGGGCGCCGCCGGAGTCAAGCACAGCGGCTGGTTCCTCCAGTGATCGGCATAGGGGCGGCGGTCGCCCGCCGACCCCTGCCACACCACCGTGCGTACGGGTCCGTACACGGCGGTTCGATTGGTTGCGTCAGCACTCCTCGAACAACGATGGAAGTCCGAG
>JBEKNN010000375.1:0-7736 GCA_049522755.1 Bryobacteraceae bacterium
AGCAGAGCATGGCGAGATGGGGCTGCGAGGGAGGAACGCCGGTATGTGGCTGAAAGGAAAGGGCAACTTTATTTTCGGAGCGCGTGATCGGGATTTCCGGCCGGTCTCAAAATGCCTACCGGCGGCAGGGATGAGCAGCGATCCCTTCGTAGGGTGCAAGGGTGAATGAAGGAAATGACGGCCACAGGAGTAGACGCAGATAGGGCCAATACCGCCGGGCAGGTCGACCACGGCTGGACTGATCGACAGAGGCGAAGCCTGCCAGGTACGTAGCAAAACCTTCTGAACCTGGGCCGCTCGACGCTCTATCGGGCGCTTGTCGCGTAGTCCGTCGCTTGAGTAAACACTAGCTGTCAGGCGGGGTTGATCCGCTCACACTTCCTCGAACGCGGACTTCCGGACAATTATTGTGCGAGAATGACTTGTTGTTCCCGGAATGCCGCGGATTCCCTTCGGAATACGCGTTCAGCTTCGCCGGAATCCTCATGAAAGCGAAAATCTCCATGAATGTACTCCGTTTCAGGCAGGCTGCCGCAATGGTCACGGCCCTCTTCCTCATCCCGGCTTCGTTCGCGCAGGTAACAGGAGGCGACAAAGTCGATCTGGACGCCCTGGCCCAGATCAAGACCGAGGCCTTCCAGCACTCGCAAGTGATGGAAAACCTCTTCTGGATGTCCGAGGTGTACGGTCCGCGCGTCACCAACAGCCGCAATCACAAGCTCGCCGCCGAATGGGCCATGAAGCAGATGAAAGAGTGGGGACTTCAGAACGTCCACCTGGAAAAGTGGCCCTTTGGCTATGGGTGGCAGATCAGGCATTTCTACGCCGCGATGGAGACTCCGGTCTATGCAGCGTTTACCGGGTTCCCGCTGGCATGGACGCCTGGGACGAACGGCCCGATCACAGTCGAGCCGGTGTGGGCGCCCATCCACTCGAAAGCAGATTTCGCCAAATACCATGGCAAGCTGAAGGGCAAGGCGCTGCTGATGTTTGACCCGGCTCCACTCACGCTGCACACGCGGGCGGACGCGCAGCCTTCCCCAACGGATGAGGAAATTCTGGCCCGCGGAGGCGGGCGCGGAGGGGGTGGTGGCGGGCGCGGAGCAGCCTCCGCCGGTGCTCCGGGCCGTGGCGCTGCAGCCGATCGCGACCCCAGCCAGCGGGGGCGCCCCGGTGAAGGCACATGGGAGTACACGCCGACGTCGCTTGCCCTGGCCAATGAGAAGAACGGGGTCCTGCGCAACGAGATCAACGCCTTCCTGAAGGAGGAGGGCGTGGCCATTTCCATCACGCCGGGTTACAACGGAGACGGCGGTACGATCTTTGCCACATATGGTGGGTCGGAGAATCCTAAGGATCCAATTCCGCCTCCGATCGTCGCCATTGGGGCAGAGCAGTATAACCGCCTCGTCCGCCTGGTGCAGCACGGTATCACGCCGAAGCTGAACTTCGATATCGCTGTCGACTATCAGAAGGAAGACCAGAACGCATTCAATGTCATCGGCGAGATTCCAGGGACCACCAAACCGGACGAAGTCGTCATGCTCGGCGGTCACTTCGACAGCTGGCAGGGCGGCACCGGCGCCACGGATAACGGCACGGGATCTTCAGTGGCGATGGAGGCGGTGCGCATTTTGGCTACGCTGCACAAGGCCGCACTGATCAAACCAATGGCGCGTACGGTTCGCGTTGCCCTGTGGGGCGGCGAAGAGGAGGGCGTCTACGGCTCAACCGCCTACGTGCAGCAGCACTTCGCGCAACGCACCACCATGGCGAAAACCTCCGAGTACGACAAGCTGGATGTGTACTTTAACGACGACGGCGGCTCCGGCCGCTTCCGCGGAGTCTCGGCGGGGGGTAGTTCGCAGATGGCGGCCATCTTCAAGTCCTGGATTGAGCCCATCAAGGACCAGCATATTGTTACTGTTTCTGGCGGGGATCAGTTCAGACCCACCGCGAGCCCCGGCGGCACGGACTCGACCGCCTTTTCGTGGATCGGCCTGAACGGCATCGGTTTCCAGCAGGATGGGTTGGAGTACGGTACCCGTACCCACCACTCCAACGCGGATACCTATGACCGCGTGCAGAAGGACGATGTGATGCAGAGTTCCATGATCGAAGCGTGGTTTACCTACAACGCAGCCACCCGCGCGGAGATGCTCCCACGCATCCCAACCCCGGCCCCTGACCCCAATGCGAAGAGCCACGAGTAGAGCGCAACTTTAATTCAAAGCTTAAGGGTGAGGCCTCCAGAGAGAGCCTCGCCATTTATTACTGCACCGGCTGTAGGGCAGAAAACTGCTTGCCGGAACATCAGTAACGAGAAATGCCCTTGTCATCCCGAAACGGCGTTATGGGAAGCGTGCTGGCTCAGCGTGCAACTGAGCCAAGCGGCGAAACCGTGTCGTGCGAAAGGTAACCCTTCCCAGGCTGGCAGCGCATCCCGCCGGCGCGATCCGCAGCGTTAGACGGCCAGAGAGTCCGGAAGCCGGCACTAACTATGAACGGGCCCACACCCGGTCTGCCGCCGGAGCGCCGCGCAAGAGACCCGCCGTACTTAAGTCTTCGTCAATCTCCGGCCAATGGATGCCATAACCCGCTGCGCTGACCCGCCAGTTTTGGCGCTGCTCCGAACTCGCGTCGAGGAGTCTCGGATACCAAACCAGTGGCGCCACGATAGTTCGCCCGTCGACAAGGTCGACAGACAGAGTGTCTTCCGTAAAGCTAACGTTCTTTACGCGCTCTCCAGGCTTAAACTCCGAACCTTGCATTCCATTTCTCCATCAGATCGTTTTCGTTTTCCCTGAGCATCTGTTGTATGCGCCGAAGCTCCACCGGGCTGAATCCTAATTAAGAGCCAAGCCAACCGGCCTCAACCAGAATTTCGCGGACTGATCGTCGCGATCCACAGTGAACATGAGGAGGCTCGTTTGGCTCATGACTGAAAAAGTATACCCGGTACGGACCTGATCGCAATACCGTCGGCACGGTCCCAGTATCGCACCATCGGAACGCTGAGCATCAAATCGGCGACAGTCTGACGGTTAGCCCCAAACGGGGTTCTGGGACCTTACCCCGCGATATGTCGCGCAGCGTCTAGGTAGCGGCGATATGCGACCCGATCTGGGGAAGTCAGCTCTATTTGTCGGAATCGCGCCTTGAGGGCGGTGAAACATATCGCGTTCACATGAGTGTGAACGCTGCACGCAGAGTGCGTGCGCCACGTGCTTGGCCAGTGAAGCCGTCTTCCCCCAGATCGGTTAAGTTAAGCACCCATCGCGGAAGAAGCCGGCTGCCGGTATTCCTGCTAAAACCCGGACTACGGCTCGATCCAGATCTGCACTTTATTGCTCTCATGCCCGTCGGCGGTGAGGTGCAGCTCAGACATGCCGGCATTGGTGATGGCGGGCAGTTGCAGTTCCACCAGATAGAAGCCGACGTAGGTCGGGGCCAGTGTGGCGCGCGTTACCTGTACCGGGGCGCCATCCAGAAACGCCTGCATTGGGGCGGCTACCTCGGGCGCGTTCTCGGGAGCGGGAACGCCTGCCGGCCAATCGGGCCGAACCCTGCCGAGGCCGGTCATCATCACTCCCACGCGGCCGTTGGAATGTGCGGCGTTGCGCAGGTCCAGGGGCAAACTGGTATCGGCGTCGTAGAGTACGGGCACGCCGCTGCGTCCCACCAGAATCGCGGGAGACACCGGCTGCACGGCCAGGCTGGTGGTCATCAATCCGGTGGTGGTGTTCAGCGAGAGCGTCACGTTCGGCCCCTCGGCTCCGAAGGGCACTTGAATCTGCGATTCGGCGTCCTTCGCCGTCAGCACCGGATACGCCAGGCTTCCTCCGGTGGCGGAGCTCACGTTCGCGCCCAGCACGCTCAGCAGAGATCCGGGCGCAGCCGGGCGTACGGTGGAATCCGCCGCGTCCACAATCCGGAATGTGCTCCGGCTGTGCGGCGCGGCGGCGGCGTAGACGCCATAGCCATCGAGGGCGATATACAACTGCACGCCCGCCGGGTCCAGACGCACATCCCTCGCCGCCGCCGAATTCAATTTGGCCGTAAGGTTTTGCCAGGAAACCGGATTCGAGGCCGCGGCATGCAGGTCGGCGTGGCCGTAAAACACGCCTTTATCGGTGGCCACGTAAATCGAGTTAGAAGCCAGATCGGCGGTGATGCCGTGCGCGGGCGCGCCGGGCAGAGTGGGCGAATCGAGCTGGTCCCAGTTGAGTCCGCTATCCACCGTGCGTAATACGTGGGCCCCGTTTCCGGCGACCGCGGCCACCGCTACGTTCGGTTCCGCGGGGTCGGAGAAGATGCTCTCCACCGGGCCGCCGGCCTGGTACGGATCGCCGAAGACGCCATCCTGCGAAACGAAGATCCGGCCATCGGCGGAACCGGCGTACAGCATGCTCTTCGAACTTGCCACAGAGAGGATTTTTGTCCCCAGCGTTCGCGAATAGCGGTCTTTATTGGCGGCATCGGCAGCCACGTCGTTCGCCATGGCGACCTGCCACACGGCGGAACCGGGCGGCAATTCCAACTCGGCCAAGTTGGTCTCGCCCAGGCCGGTGGCTTGAATGCGCGTTCCCGCCACGCCGGTGGGCGTCGAAACAATATGCTCCACGGAAAGATTCGGCAGGTTCTGGTTCAACCCGGCCCAGGTTGCGCCGCCATCGAGCGAGCGCCACACCCCATAATCGTTGGCCACTACCAACTGATCGGGATCGACCGGCGAGACCGCGACGCTGTGTTGCGTGGGTCCAATCACCGCGCGGCCATGGTAGCCCGTCAAATTGACCCAGGTGCGTCCGCCGTCTTGCGAGCGCGAAACCTGCCGGCCTAAACCGAAGATGGACGTGGGGTCGTTTACCGCGACGATGGCCGCCCCGGTTTCGGGCAGCCGCACGGCCGCAGCCGGCGTCACCGCGGGAGCATCCACCGGATCTGTGACGGGGGACCACGAAACGAAGTCGGCGGTTTCGAAAAGCTTGCCGGACTGCGTGCGCGCGAACAGCGTGGACCCGCCCGGCGAGAACCACACCTGCTCCACACCCCCCGTAGCGGGGGATGCCAGCGCCAGGTTCACGGAAAAGCCGCCTACCTTGCGCCAATCCGGTGGATTCTGAGCCGCGGCAATGGCTGTAAAGGCTAAGATGGCTGTGATGGTCAGTAAGAGCGCCGGGACTCGCATTGTTCCTTTATGACACACAACTGAGTCTCATTTTACCCCACTTCAAGCCCGCAACCTCTTAACAAATTACTGAATCGACACACTTTGTGAGCGAAATTTAATCGCGGCCTCACAGTTGCGTTGCAAGTTTGATGCTAGACTGAATCTGGTCGTAGCGTCGGGTGAGATTTCGCACGCCCGATTGGGGATCGCATCATGCTCAAGCGCCTTACGACGCCGTGGACTGTCCGCGCCATTCTGATGGCAGCGGTAGCTGTGGTGTTTCTGCATCCACTGAGCGCGCAGAGGCCCGCGGCCAAGCTGGAAGCGATGGCTGGGCAGGTATCGATTCTGCCGGATGGGCACAACACCAAAGCTCTATTTGTAGGGGACGCGGTTCCGGCGCGACAGACCATAGTCACCGGTCCGGATAGCTACGCCAAGTTTCTTCTGCCCGACGGCAGTTACTTCGAAGTATTCGAGAAGTCACAAGTGGTTTTCCGCGAGGATTATCCGGCGTGGGCGCACCTGTTAAACGTGATTATCGGGCACGTGAAAGTCTTCATCGATCATTCCAAAGGTCCGAATAGCAACAGCGTCACTACGCCGACTGCAGTGATCTCGGTGCGGGGAACGATTTTCGATATTGTAGTGGAGGACGACGACGGCACCACGCTGGTCACCGTGGACGACGGGTTGGTGCAAGTCCGCAATCTGACCGCTCCGGGCGCTGAGCCATACCTGAAGCCGGGTGAATCGGTGCGCGTGTTCCGTGGGCAGCGCTTAGTTGGCCAGCAAATCGATAAAGGCGGCATAGTGCAGAAATTGCTGCGCGCCGCTACCGACGCCATAAGAGTCTACGCTCAGCAGCATCCCGGCGGCATTCCCGTCGGTGGCGTGGGCGGGCCCGGGGCCACTGGCATTCCCGGCGCACAGGGCGACAAAGGCAAGGGCGGGACCGCTCCACCAGCGCCGCCGCCGACGCCAACGTCCACTACAGGACACTAAGCGTGTCAGTCGGTGAGCCCAAAGCCTAGTCCGCGCATTCGCTGCGTGATAAATTGAGAAAAGCGCTATGTCCACAGGATTGCGACGACTTACGCTGATCGCTTGCGCCGTGGCGTTGGGCGCGCAAACGCCGCCGGCCCATGTGCCACAATCCGGGCAGCAGTCTGCTCCACAACTTGGGTCACAGCCTGCTCCACAACCTGGGTCACAACCTGGGTCACAACCTGGGTCACAACCGCAGCCGGCGGGCCTCGAAACCGATTGGGAGATTGGCGCGGCGCTGCAGGAGATTGGCGCTCATGCAACGCGTTTGCTGCCCGCCCTCAACCAGATCGATGCCCGCTCGTGGGTGGACCAGGGCGCGTCGGAAACTTACGCCGAGCAGCTCCAGGCGGCCAAGGACCAGACGCAGTCCCTAGCCGATGGCGCCAGGGCGCTGGCGAAGAATCCCGAAAGATTGCCCGCGGCGC
Source organism: Bryobacteraceae bacterium (assembly GCA_049522755.1). Classification (GTDB taxonomy): domain Bacteria; phylum Acidobacteriota; class Terriglobia; order Bryobacterales; family Bryobacteraceae; genus PALSA-243. The sequence continues at coordinate 6,649 of JBEKNN010000375.1, forward strand.
TGGAGTTGTATTTCCGCATGCAGGGCATCGACGCGATGCTGGCGTCGGTGGAAGAGGGAATGCGCAAGTATCAGAATCCCGCGAGCGCGCAGGCGCTGGCAAGCCTTCAGGCCGAGACCGGCGCCAACCGCGACCGGCTGCAGCGATACGTTGTCAACCTGGCCGCCGAGCGCGAACAGGAACTTCACGTGATGGATCAGGAAGCGCAGCGCTGCCGCGGGACCTTGACCGCGCCCGCCAGCAAATCCGGAAAGAAGAAACAGTAAGCCATGCCATTTACGTGCAGCATTTGCGGAGAAGACTCGACGCGCATCTGCGCCCGGTGTACGAAGGACGCCTGCAACAACCATATATGCGAGCGCTGCCTGCGGTGCAGCGATTGCTGCGACTGCGAGGTGTTGCTCACCGAGCCGGTACATGAGCCGGCGCGTGCGGTTTTCCGCAGCATAGCCAGTCAGCGGGAGGAAGAGGCGCCGATTCCGCTGCCCAGGCCCGTGCCGGATCCGGATGAACCGAATCCCGAGCCCGATCCGTGGCCGGGAGAAAATCCGGTTCCGGCGTAGGGTGAGCCTCGCGGCCTTTCGGGATTACGCGGCTTTTGGGGTTACTCGGCTTCGGGCTTACTGGGATAGACAGGCCGGGAGACCTGTCCTACTTGGTCCCGTAGGCCGCCGTCCGCTGCTTCTTTAAGAACGCCACGTCCTTGCGTATCGCTTCCAGCTCTTCCTTGGGCTGGTATTCCACCTGTAGCGTGATCGGGCCGGAAAATTTCGCCTGCGCCAGCGCGCCGAAGAACTTGGGCCAGTCCACTATGCCTTCGCCCAGCGGGCATTGGGTTAGTTTTTTTGCGCCATCGGCGTCCTTCGTCCACACTACGTCGCGCACGGTCGCCATCTTCAGACGCGGCAGCGCGATTTGCAGCGCGGCAAGTCCCCCGGCGGCATCGCTCATGGCCGTGGCATAGCCGATATCGAAGTCCAAGCCGATCAGCGGATCGAACGGGCGGATCAGGGCGTTCAGATCGGCCACGTTGCTGCCCACGAAATCGGCCGTGGAATTATGAATCGCTACCGACAATTTGGTGTTTC
>JBEKNN010000376.1:0-7718 GCA_049522755.1 Bryobacteraceae bacterium
TCCGGCAGGAGTTACGCCGCCGCCTTCGCGCTACAAGACTGGTTATGGTCAGGAAGGGTACATTATTAAGCCGCCGTGGAGCACGATTACGGCGTACGACCTGAACACGGGCAAAATCATGTGGCAGACGCCGTATGGCGATACGCCGCAGGCCGGTCCGAGTGACAAACTGCGTGGGAACGTGACGCCGAGAAGCGGGTTCGTGGTAACGGCCGGCGGGCTAGTGCTGTTTGCGGATAACCAGTCGAAGCTGTACGCGCTGGATAAGAACACGGGTAAGGTGGTGTACTCGCGCGATATGCCGAACAGCGGTGTGGGTGTTCCGGCGGTGTATGAGGTGAACGGACGAGAGTATGTTCTCTTTTCGCTGGTGGGCGGACCGGGCTTTCCTGCCGGTGCGCGGATGGCCCCAGGTGGAGTGAGCCCGCCACCGGGCGAGAAGAGCTACGTGGCATTCGCTCTGCCACAGTGACTATTTCCGCTGTGGTTGGCCAAAACTCTGTAGGATCGGGCCCTGACGTTAATTTCACGTATCGACGGGTGAGTGTGGGTTTTTCAGATATCGCGCCCCGCTGCTTTCGATTGGTCCGGAGCAGCGCGAAATGCGTTGTGCGACCCGCGAACGAGACCGAGGAACACACCGGTAGTGATCGGCCTTGCGGCACCCTGGGAATTTCACTGCATGTTCACGCGGCTGCTTTCCAGACGTATCGATGATTTAAGCCGCCGACTCGTGCCTCCGATTCCAATTCCGATCCCTCCGGTTTTCCTTCGATCGGTCTCTCCGCTGGTGTGTCCTTATCCAGTCCGAGATGCGTTCGATCCTCGTGGTAATACGCAAGGAACTCACGGCCCAGTCGCCGTACGTGCGCTTCATTTAGTGCGATCACATGATCAAAGCAATCTCGGCGGGCACTGCCAATCCATCTTTCCGCCACTCCATTCTGCCAAGGCGCCTGTACGCTCGTCCGTTTGGGCTTCAGTCCCGTTGCCTCCAGGAAGGCGACCACTTCCCCATTGAACATCGAATCTCGATCGAAGATGGCATATCGATACGGACCCGCTTCGGGGAATGCATCGCGCAGTTGTTGGACGACCCATTCCGCCGTCGGGTGGTCAGTTACATTGATACGCAGAATCCGGCGCCGCCCGTGCTCGATCACAAAAAAGCAGTAGAGCAACTGGAATGTCACCGTCGGCACCGTGAAAAAGTCGAACGCGGCAATCACTTCACGATGGTTCTGTAAGAACGTCAGCCAGTTCTTAGCAGGATCGCCGCGACGCCGCATGCGGCGCAGATACCGCGCCACACTCCGCTCCGAGACGACCAAGCCGAGCTTCTGAAGTTCACCGTGGATCTTGGGGGCTCCCTAACCCTGGTTCTCTTGCGCTAATCGCCGGATCAGAACGCGAATCTCCTCGGTGATCTTCGGTCGTCCGCCGCGTGGTCGGGAACGCCAGCGCCAATAGAGACGGAAGCCGGTGCGGTGCCAGCCGACCACGGTTTCGGGTTTCACCAGGACCAGGACGTCCGTCCAGCGGGACCAACACCGCCGGAGTATGGTCCAGAAGAGTCGGTCGCAGGAGTTCAATCTTGGCCGCGGTCGTTTCCGTTTGAGCACGGCGACCTGTTGCCGGAGGGCGAGGACTTCGAGGGCCGTATCACTTCGACTGCGAAAGAAGGCTCGGATGGCCACAAGGAAAGAGAGGAGGATATGGAGCACGAATTCATCCTTTTAACACGCCGTAACGTATGTTCACCGAGCCGACGCTGTGAAATCGCAAGCTGCTGATTTCAAACCATCATGCGCTTCTGTCTACAGACAACCGATATTGAATATTAACGGGCCGCTTCATTCAGCTTCGCTCAGTAAGGGTCGACGACTCGGCTGTTAGGGTCCGCCAGGCGGAGTTCGTGCAAAGATCCTCAGTGACTCCGAATACCAGTCGTTGAAGTCCTTGTCGGGATCGCTTGGCTCAACAGTAACAAATCAGCTAAGCCTCAATGGGGAGTGCGGGAAGGCGTCGGACTGACCAATACTTCTTCATTCGGACGGAGACTATCTGGCGCTCTTCGTCGGTCATCGGCCCTCGACCCCGCCGCTTCCCGATCTTCGGCATTAGCGGGATGTCCCCGCCCCCCCCTCTCTGCAAATCTACGAGGGAAGCGATGACCAACTGAAGCTTCTCCCTCTCAGCGTATAAGTCTTGAATCGTCTTATATAGATCAATCACAGTACACCTTGGATTGTTTCCGCGCAACCAGATGAAAGTGCATACAACTTAATATTACGGCTGATGAGATGCGCAATTCTATGGCAAATTGGTACTACCCAAACCGGAGCTTGGACTACACGGTATACCGGGCCAGAGTTGACGCAACGGTACTTGAAGAACGATAGTTATCTACCCAGGCCGCGGGAATTCCCGATTAACCGGCCTATGGAGTACCGGTAGTAATCGAAGCTAAATTCCCATAGCGCAAATATGTTACGATTTCGCGGGCGGCCGGGGGCAGATAGAGCTTCTCTGTAAACGATGTGATGAGTTATACATCTTTCGGCATGACTTGTTGGGCCGCGTTGGCGTTTATACGCGAATACCGGCTGCGCCGCACGGAAGCGCATGTTAGCGCCACGCGGAGACCGGTGGGAGAGTACCTCGTCTTCGAACACGGTAAGATATCCGACTCAGGCCGAAGTGATGCGAGCGTATCGCGCCCGCCGATGTGCCGAATCGCGGAATAGCGAAAGGGGGAATAGTGAGAACAGTCCCAGACGGATCGTTAGGCTTGAGGAGCGGCTGGCTCCAGACTTTGCCCGCGATCCGCGACAGGGGCTCCAAATCGAGACGTCCACATGCTGAGGGACAGTCTTGAACAGCGCGAAGTCTTCCATGAATCGCCACGCCGGCTGCATTCTGCTTACTATGGTCCCCAAAAAAGACTGCCGCGAACCCATCATCACTGGCCGTGACGGACCTGATCGTCTACACTCAATGACTCGAGGTGATTTCGAGTTGTGGGTCAGTTTTAGAGATATCGCGCTTTTTCTACGGTCGTCAGGATCCTTTCCGGCTGTCGAACTCCTGGCCGCCGAGTTGCGACCGATTCCGCGTGTGCAACACGTCATTGACCATCTGAACCAGCTTTACCGCCACAAAGGGCTTCTGTATATATGCCCAGCCGTAATTGAGAACTAGCAGATTCCCGTTCGCCCCGCCCGACATCAGCATCACACGCATGTCCGGTCTGGCTTTCTTCAATGCCTCACCCAAGTCAGGGCCAGACATTTGCGGCATCTCCACATCGGAAAGTAGCAGGTCAATCGTTTCGGTCGTTTCTTCCGCGAGGTTGAGGGCAGCCGGTCCGCTGACCGCCGAAAGAACTCGGAAGTTTTTGGCCTTGAGGATCTTCATGACGACCTCAAGAGTTAATTCGTTGTCATCAACAACTAGAATGGTTTCGAGGGTCCCTTCGAGGGGCGGGGGCATGATGGTTGCCTTTCATGTTTACGCGAGTTGCGCTTCGCCGTGCCCACTATCGGACTGGGCGGGGTACGCTTTACGACAAGGCATTCTCGGGTCCGAATCGCTCGACGGCTCGTTAAGCGGAGGCTATAAAACGGGCAAGCATCTTCTAGCAAGACTCAATGACTCGCCGTTGACTGCTTCTTAAAGGTTTTCAGGGAACTAGTATCTCTAGGACCCACCAGCCGGTCCAAGGCAGAGCCGCTTGGGCCAGAGGTTACAGCGAAGACTGGCAGGTTGACCAAATATGGTCAAGGCGCCGTCCTATATACTTGCGTCATTCCGGTTTCAGCCGCACGCATACATTCAGACCTCGCTACCTCGGTGCGTGTGAGTTTCCTGTTCCAGGATATGCCAGGCAATCTCTTCAAGCGTACCCACAGCGTCGCTTGTGTTATTTGCCCAGTTACGCAGCTGCAACGCGTCGGCGGTCGACACTGAAATGCCTTCCACCATCTCTTTAAGGATGCGTTGTGCCAATTTCGCTCGCGGCGACATAATGAGCCGGCGCCATAAATTTCAGGCAGGTGACGCTCGATACGCAGCCTTCTCCTGCCGGGTTTTGGAGGCGTTTTTGCGGCTTCGCTTCCACCGTCCCGACGTAGAGCCGATACGCCACTACCCACTCTTTAGTCGCGTTCTCCAGGCGCTCTCTCGCCTGGCGCAATCCCCGTAAACCCACGTCAATCGATTGCGACACTCGCCCTCCAACCGTAGAACCGGATCTTGCTGGACCCGGCAAGGCCGTTTGCGCTAAGAATGGCACGCGCTCTCACATTCCGCTATCAGGAATCTCCCGCCTATGTTTACTCCAGAAAAAACCGCATTGGCTCAGACGTTTCCAGTCAGCTTACCGAGGGGAGACCGACGAGAGGGGAAAGCTCGACAGCTAACTCGGACCCAAGTTGGGGCAGCGCCAGGCGGCTGGCGCTTTCGGCTCGGCGACGGGTATTCGTCGAAGGGAGGTTTCACGTTGCGACGGTCGTAAATGTTAGCTGTGTGCGGCGAGGAATGCGGTTGCTATCCCCAGCGCGTTTTCGAGCGTCCGTTCGTTCGTGAGGTAATCGGTTATGCAGCTGTCTGAAGCCCGCGCTGTCAGCCGGTTAGCAACCGATATTTACCGATATCGTTCCGCTTTCCGTTGCCAGCTGGCAACAATGGCCTGCCCCGGCTAATTGGCAAACAGCCCCTGGAACTCCGGACTTCCGATGAAGCCCTGGTTCGGCGTGCCTGGCCCCACATCGTTTGTGTTCTGGCCGAGCCGCATGCGGCCGGCCGCGGCATGTTGAACCGCTCACAAAGCTTCATGTCCCTGACTTCAAGTGGACGGTTTCCTTTCTTGCCTGCGCTTAATAAACGGCATTGTTGGTACGTACCCAGCGTCGGGACGGATTGACGGGCGCCAGCGTCACCCGTCGAACCGGTGGCGCCGCATTCTTCCGCAACTGCAGGGAGTCCAGTGAAGTCTTGCCGATTTGCATCAGCGCAATCGTAAATCCCGCCAGCACGGGCAGGGTCGCGGAGTACGCCACAAAAGCGAAGAATACGCATACCGCATAGGCGGCCAGGGAGGCATCGAGAGCAAACGCCATGTTCGCGATTTCGCGGCTCTCCGGAGCGGCTATGGCTATAAGGTCCGCCCGTTTGTAGAGGCGCCGCAGGCCTTTAAAACTGAGCCACATCATAATCAGAAATATGATCAGCGCGGGCGTGCCCGCCTCCGAAGAAATCTGCATATACGTGTTGTGGGTGCCCTGCCATCCGCTGTGGCGCCCCTCCAACCTCTCAACGCCGGCCATGTACGCTCCAAACTGGCCGATGCCCACGCCGAGAACTGGGTGTGAAATGGATACTTTAATGGCATTGATCAACAACTGGCGCCGGGCCGCAGCCGAGGTCACGGCCTCGTCGAGTTGTCTCACTTCCGCATTGTTTTGCGCCATCTCCTTCACATCCGATCCCAGGACGATGCTCAGGTAGCGCTCCTTTAGCGAATTCGGAAATACCGTAAGAACCGCCACCACGAAAAACATTGCGACCAAGGCTATTGCTAATTTCCCGGCAATCGAGGTCCGTACAAACAGAAGGAAGCATAAGACCGCAAAGCCGATGATTCCTGTGCGCGATCCGGTGCGAAGGAGGGTGAAAACCGAGTTGCAGATCAGGCAGAACGCCAGCAGCCTTTTCAGTTTCCCGCTCTTCCCATCGAGCACGATCAACGTCAGGAACGGCAACCCCAATAACACATCGAACGCGATCTCGTTCGAGTTTGCGAAGGTCCCGTGGCCCATCACCAGTCTCCCCTCGGCGATCTGGCCTTTCCAATTCACCAACACCGCTCCCATCCCCGAACCAAATCCAATGCAATTCAGCGCGGTGCGGCAGTGCGGGACATTCGTCACCAGAGCTCCCGCGATCAGGAATGCCGTCAGCGCCTTCAACCAATCCTGCGTAAAAGTCTGAAAGCTGCCGGCCCTCCAGGAACTAAACGGAATGTTGATCGCATACATCCCCGTAAGGGCCGCCATGCATATTCCAATCTTGGTTCCCAACGTAGTGAGCAACTTCCCTTCCAAAGCGGCGCCCAGCAAAGCGATCGTGCTTGTGACCAGCGGCACATGCAGATACCACAGTTGCCATTCGAAAAACCGGCTGTAGTACGCAAGATTGAAAATGCAAAAACAATAGAACGAAAACTTCAGCAGAGGCGCGGGCTCGATTTCCGGCAGCGGCGCATAAGGTGGAGCAGCAGTCATAGGATGCCGTCACGAACCCAGTGTGACAAGTCCCGGTCGAGAAGTGTGCTAAGAGCCAACACGTCCTGCTCTAATTGCTGTTGCAAGCTGCGTCTAAGCGAACGATTCATGGGAGGACGAGGTTCGAAGGGGGCATTGAGGCGAAGCAAAGACTCTCCAACGAATCGCCGCAATGGCTGCGGGATCGTCAAACGGGCGAATCGCCGTGCCAGGTGGGGTGGGCGAACGATGAACTTCTGTAGGCTCGTGTTGCGCACGCGTTTGTTCCCATTGACGACCTTGAATCTAGGTTGAAACACCCCACGCACACGAAGAACGCGCAGGACTTCCGCATATACTCTCGCAGTGTCTTGCAGCAGATCCTCGTAAATGATGACGTGTACATGCCCACGGCCAAAGACTTCGAAATATGCTCGAACTTGATCGACAAATCTTACTGTTTGCCGCAAGCCCAGGCCGAGCACTAGGTCACCTTGACAGCGCCACGGAGATAACCTACCGCTATCCTCGGCTTCCAACGCCTCCTCAAATGGTATCGATGGCTCGCGCGTATCGTAGATGCGCCCGCTGTACTCGGAGTACATCACATCAATGGGATTCCTTAGCATGACAATGATCTCGGCAGCGGGGTTGAACGCTTTGATCCCACGCAGCGCCGAATCGGAACCGAGATATGCGACTGAAGCTTCTCCGATAGTCTGACCCGCCTTCGCGTCTGCAAAACAATTCAGGTAATCTTCCATTGTGCGCACGGCTCTCAGGCTGCCAAGAACATCGTCCGCAAAAAACTGCGGCTCTTTAAGCGAAGGCATGAAAATATCTGGATGTTGCGCAAGATAGGAATAAAGCGCCGTCGTACCGCACTTAGGCGCCCCAACAATAAAGAAGTTCGGCTTGTTAACTACAGCCATATATACTTACGCCAAGCTCCCGAGGGCTTGGGGCTCGTCGAACAGAACAATAGGTCGTGGTATTACAATTTCCCGGAACTGGCTCCGGAGTACTTCCACCGGGAAGGAGCGTGCATAGCGGTTCGGCTCGGATACGAACAATGACAGCGAGGACATTTAAGGGCGAAGGCGTCGCGCGACGCCTGACGATGTTCAGGTGTAAAGAGCATTTCTGAAAATCGCTTCTCATGCAAGTTGCCGAGCTTAAAAGTCACATAACACAGCTGAACAGTTCCGTCCGCTCCCACCCAGATTAGGCGATATCGGTCGCACGGAACGGTCATGTCCGGCCCTTTGATCAACCAGTCGGGAATGGAGCGCAGGGCCATCAACGATTGTTGTATTAGATGAGGCTGAAGTTCTTTGCATCGTATCAGTTCCCGCACAACCGCCTCGATGGCTGGGCGATCTTCGGGCCGAAATTGAAGTTCCCGATCAGGGCCTTCCGTAAAATATGGAAGGGAATAGTGAATCAGGTTTATAC
>JBEKNN010000377.1:0-7711 GCA_049522755.1 Bryobacteraceae bacterium
GGCCTGCTTGATGCCGTTCCAGACCAGCTCCAGCTCGGCCGCGGTGAATTCGCCGGCTGCCGCGCGGCTGCCGTAGAGCCCGTTATTGAATGCCACGCCTTCCTCGTTCGACCAGATCGCCACTTCGAGAGGGCGTCGCGTCACTAGGCCGGCTTCGTGGATGGTTTGGACGACCTCGATGGCGCCCAGAGATCCCAGGTCGCCATCGAAGTTGCCGCCGTTGGGGACGGAATCGATGTGGGAACCGAACAGCACCGGGGGCAGGGAAGCGTCGGCGCCCTGGCGGCGTGCGACGATGTTTCCGGCGGCGTCGATGCGCGGCTTCAGGCCGGCCGTTTCCATCAGGCTCATCGCGTAGCGGCGTCCGGCGACGTCGGCATCGGAATAAGCGACGCGGCTGACGCCATCCGCAAATGCGCCGTTGGCGGGACGGCCGAAAACGCTGAGAGCTTCCAGGTGTTGGCGCAGACGGGCGCCATTGACCCGCGGAGACGCCGCGCGGGCGAGGCTTGCGAGCGCCATCGCTCCCAGAAACTGGCGCCGCTTCATAATTGGGATCTCACGAAAGCAAGTTTACACCGTGGCGGTCCAAAGAAGAGCGTTCACACGAGTGTGAACGCTGCACGCAAGGGTGCGTGCGCCACGTCCGTCAGTGCCGCACTTTCACCGTCTGATCTCCGTCGAAGTAGGCGATAAATTCGTCGCCAGCCGCCGCCGCCAAATCCTTCGGCGGCGAATGGCCGCGGGGCTCAAGCTGCCGTTCGCTCTTGCCGCCACCACCGCCGGGCGTCGCGCGAACCTTCAGTTTCGACCCGTCGACGGCGGTTACTTCCAGCAGCCGGTAGGTCGGCTTGCTCGCCTTGATAATAAATTTTCTCTTGCTCTTCTGAACAATCTCGCCTGTGACGGTGGCCCCTTTAGCGATCACCACCGCGTCGCCGATCGGAAGATCCTGACTCACTTGAAACCGCAGCCGCAGCCCCTGAGGCGCGTCGGCGGGAACGTCTTCCAGCAGCGTCGTGATAAGCGGCGTCCCGCTGGCGATGTGCGCGGTGTAGACCTCCGCATTCGCCGCCGCGGGATTGGCAGCGCCTGCCGGATTGCGCATGGCCTGAATCACGTTATCCGGAACGCCGGCCTTAGTCAGGCGAATGATCTCCGCCGTCGATAAATCGAATTTCGTTTGGGACGATTGAATCTGGCCGATGATGAGCGGCGTAGAAACCTTCGCCTCTACCATCGCCAGCACGCCATCGTTGGTGAGCACGGCGTCGGCCAGCGGTGAAGGCTTATTCTCCGGCGGCGCCGCGGGCGCCCCAACCTTCCGTGAGACCGGCGGGGCAGCCAGCCGCGCCGCGCTGCGATTCATCCACCACCACCCTCCACCGACTACCAGAATTGCCAGAAGGACGCCGGCCAGGGCAAGCGGGATCAGTTGCGGCATCTTGCTCGCGGCCGCTGGCGGCGGGATCTTCAGCGCGCCGGAATCGGACCGCTGCTTCAGCGCCGCCAACTGCGCATGCACCTCTCCCATGGACTGCCAGCGCTGGTCCGGATCTTTTCGCAGGGCGCGGTAAACCAGTTGTTCCAGCTCGGGAGCGACGGTCACAGTCTCCCAAATCGGCCTGGCCTCGTCCCGCAGAATTGCGGAAAGCGTCGAGATCGTGGACTCCGCCGCAAACGCCTTCCTGCCCGTGATCATTTCGTATAGCACCACGCCAAACGAAAAGATGTCGGAGCGCTGGTCCACTCTCTTGCCCTGCGCCTGCTCCGGCGACATGTAGCTCACCGTGCCCAGGATCGAGCCTTCCATAGTCAGGGAGGCCGGCCCCACGGATTGCGTATCGTCGGTCAGCGATGTGGACAAGCCGCTCTCGGTGAATTTGGCGAGACCGAAATCGAGGATCTTGACCCGTCCGGAGTCCGTCACCATGATGTTGCCGGGCTTGAGGTCGCGATGGACAATGCCCGCTGCGTGCGCGGCCTGCAGCGCGTCCGCTATCTGCACGGAGTAGCTCAGAATATCCGCAACCGGCATCCCGGTCGGCGTGATGAGCTCGGCGAGCGGCTTCCCGCTCACGAATTCCATCACCATGAACTCCTGGCCGTTGTGAGAGACAATGTCGTGGATGGTGATGATGTTCGGATGGTTCAAACTGGAAGCGGCCTGCGCCTCCTGGATGAACCGCCGCCGGCGCTCCGGATCGCCCGAATCGCCTGCTGCCAGCACTTTTATCGCGACCGAGCGGTTCAGGCGGGTATCCTGGGCCTTGTAGATATCGCCCATTCCACCGGCGCCGAGTTTCTGTAATATCTGATACTGCAGTATGGTCTGGCCAAGCATAGAGAACGGCGTCTTTAGTGTGCCACATGAGCCGGGCCCGGGCGCGGCACAGGTTCGCATGCGTGGATAGATAGTACGAGGAAAGTGAGCAGCCGGCGAGGCTGAGACTCCCAGCGGTAAAAGCCCCGGCGCCAAAAAGAACGGCCCGCCGAAGCGGGCCGTTCTGCCTTGCACTTGGATTGTAACTGCGGCTTAGAACACCAACCTTAGCGAGAACTGCAAGTGACGCTCGGTTCCCGCCACGCTGCTGGTGATTACTCCGAAATTGCCGTTCCCTCCGAAAGCCTTGGCATCGCCCAAGCTCACGTCAGGTTGGCCCAACACCGCGAAGTTAGTGAGATTGATCGCCTCACCGCGGAACTGAACATTGAACCGCTCGGTAAGTCTGAAATTCTTGAAGATCGAGAAGTCCAAAGTCTCCGTGGGCGGTCCGGTAATCGACTGCAAGCCAACGTCGCCGCCGGTCGCGATGCCGAGAGCCTGATTGTTGTATGCTTCGGTGAAATCGTTGATATTGAAATACTCGTTAGGCGTGCGTCCGCCGGCAGGGGCCGAGTTGCCGTTGCCAGTGTAGCCGGCAACGTAATCCGGCAAGCAACGATTCCAGACGCCATGACAAATGCCCGACATGGTGATCGGAACGCCAGTCCGCAGCGTCAGGATGCCATTCACCTGCCAACCGCCGATGACCGCGTCGGCGCCCCGGCTCATGTTGCTGCCAAAATGTTTACTCCTTCCCAACGGTAATTCGTAGTTGAAGCTGGTGGTCAGGCTGTGCCGGATATCCCACGATGCACTGGCATATCCGGTAGCCCAGTTCGTATTCGAAATCGGCGCCAGATTGCTGGAACCGCTTAGCGGGGTACCGCTATTTGCGAGAGCGTGGCTATAGACATAGGCCGTTAGGAACTGTAGCCCATGGGTAAACCGCTTTTCGATTTTCACATCGCCGGCCGCGTAGTTGCCGAAGCCGAACGATGTGGTCATTGAAAGGCCGTTGCCAACCGACTGGCACGTCGCACACGCCGGCTGAATCTCTTGTAAACTCGCCCCGCTGATCGAAGTGTTGAAGGTGCCGAGATTCGGATTTGTGTCCGTGTTCGTGAGAATCACTTGATGCGCCTGATGGTTGCCCTCGTAACCAGCTTCGATAGATACTCCTTCCCCCAACTCGCGCTGGAGTACGAAATTCCATTTGTGCACCAGCGGATTGTCGAAATCCGTCTGCACGCCGCGCATCGAAACGCCCGCGTTTGCTGTGAACGGACTACTTGGAAATCCGCCCGCAAAACCGCCCGGCATGAAATCGCAGTTGAGGCACTGCGACTGGCTTATGCCTACATAGCTGCTGTTGCCCTGGTAGCGCGAAAAGTTGACCGTTTCATTGAACGGCACGCCTTCGCCGCGGTTGGGGCTGCCGCCCTGGTTTTCTTCACCGCCGTAGAAGATGCCGTATCCAATGCGAAGAACCGTCTTGTTCATCAGCCTATATGCCAAGCCGATGCGCGGTCCGATATCCGCCTTATCCCACGGGATCATATAATTCGAAACCTGGCAGCGGCTAACCGTGACGGTGGGGAACAGAGCGCTGAAGTTCGGCGGGAGAGCCTCGTTGCAGTTACCGCCCTGGGGAATATAGAGCGTGTTGTTCTGCAGGTCGAAGTTCGCCTGCCGACCCCACTGCTCGCCGATCGGCGAATACAACTCGTAACGGACGCCGATATTCACCGTCAGTTTCGAGTTTACTTTCCAATCGTCCTGCGCGTACGCCGCGTAGGCAACCTTCTGCGACGAAACGAAGTTCGTGGTCGAAATGGCGCCGCTGTCCACTACGCCTAACAACGCCGAAGCCATGGAATCGCCGGTGAGGCCGCTGATGCTCGATCCGTTCGAGGCGGGATTTCCCGATGGGAACGCGGTCTCGTTGCTGCTGAAACCGAGATTGCCGTGAGGATCGGGAACCTGGAAGAACGGGAACTTCACAGAGCGGAATTCGAACCCGACCTTAAAAGCGTGGGCGCCCTTGCTGATCGCGACGTTCTGGACGAAGTCCCAAACGTTGTTGTATTCCTTGGTGGGAACCCAGTCAGTGGCGCCGACCGTCGGATAGCCGTTTCCAAAACCAATCTGCGGAAGTCCGCCGTTATTGGACGCGGCAGTCGTAGGGTCGTAGCCGCCGATACCGAACTGCGTGAAATCGTCGGTGCTCGCGTTAGCTCCGATGCGCGACGTCACCAGACGCGTGAAGCCAAGGCGGCTTTCCGTTACTACGGTTGGGGTCCAGACGCGGGTATAACTCATCTGCCCGTTGCGGGCGAGGTCGACTTCGCCGGCGCCGTTGAAGCCCGTATCGTCCAGGGCGCCTGGCAGCGGAGCGCCGTCGGCCTTGGAAGTATTCGACCAGCTCAAAGATCCGAAGAGGCTGTCCTTTTCGCTGATGCGATAGTCCACGCGGGCATCTCCCTGATCGGTATTCAGCTTTCCGGTTGTATCGTAGTAATAATCGTTGGTCGGCTCATTGCCGGTAAGCACCGGCTCATTGGGATTCGGATAGAGCTGCATGATCTTCTGCCACGCGGGATCCATTCTGTTGACGGGAATGATATTCCCAGGGAACATTGTGCGCGACACGGGAATCTGGAAACCGGCGGTCGTCTGGTAGACCGTCGACAACGGATCGTAGATCGCGCCCTTCATGACGGAGATCGGATTGCCGTTGACGTCAGTCCCGGTATAGCTCGCACCCAGCAGGCTGGAGAAATTGCCGGCCTTCATCGCCGCCGTCGGAACCTGTGTGTATCCCGAGTAGCCGAGGTTGGTCACCGAACCGCCGGAATCGGCAATGCGCGTTCCCTGATAATCGCCGAAAATGAAGAGCTTGTTCTTCTTGATCGGGCCGCCGGCCGTTGCGCCGAACTGGTTCTGCACGAACGGTCCGATCGGTTGGCCTGCACGATTGTTCGTCCAGGTATTCGCATCCAAATCTTTGTTCTGCAGGTATTCGAACAGGCTGCCGTGGAACCCGTTAGTGCCGGATTTCAGGGTCACGTTGATAACCCCGCCGGCCGCGCGGCCATATTCGGCGTTGTAGCCGTTGGTCTGAATGCTGATCTCGCTGACGGCGTCGATAGCGGGTCCGATGGCATAAGAGGTCTGATTCAGGAAGTCGATGGTGTTGATGTTGTTGTCCACACCGTTCAGCAGGAAGTTATTCTGGCCGTTGGAACGAACCCCGTTGGCCGAGAAGCCGCCGTTAGCGGCATCGCGCGCGCCCGGTTCGGCGGGCACAACGCCCGGCGAGAGCCGCGCGAGGTAGGTTAAATTGCGCGTTCCGCCCAAGGGGACGTCGGTAACGGTTTTGCTGTCCAGCGCCGCGCCCACCTGCGTGCTTTCCGTCTGGAGCAGAGGCGCCGATGCCGCCACTTCGACGGTTTGCGTGATATCGCCCACCGTGAGAACGATGGTGATGCCGGTACGTTCACCGGGGTTCAGAAGTATGCCGCTCTGTACTGACGTCTTGAACCCAGGCGCTGTGACGCTAATAGTGTATGTGGCTGCCTTGAGTGCCGGGCGAACAAACTCACCCAAGCTGTTAGTAGTGGCTGGATACGACTCGCCCGTGTCGACTTCTGTTATGGTTACTTTCGCGTTGGCAACGACGCCGCCCGAGGTGTCGGTAATGGTGCCGGCAAGAGTTGAAAGATCGCGTTGCGCAAACATTGCGGACGCACAAAAAAGCGCTAACAGGGCGTATCGGAGCCCCGTGAAATAGCGAAACATTTACCCTCCTCTCCCGCCCCGTGGCGGGAGGACTAGTGGGAAGATACTATCACCATCGACAGACGGAATCAATAGTTTTTAACTGTTTCCAGCAAAAAAAGGTAAACGCTTTCGTCTTCGTGTCACAGTTATGAATTACGAATCCGCCGGCTATGAATTTTGGAAGATTGAGGTCTGGAAGAAAGCGCTTGCAGCAGCCGACTCGAAACCGGCGTAGAATCAGGGTTTGATGGCGCCTCTTTCCCTGTTAGCGGTAGTGCTGCTGCTGGGTCTGCCGGCGCTGGAGGCCCAGACGAGGGCCGCCGCCATTCCAGAAAATGGATTTATCGATTCGGCGATCTGCGTGTCCACCGAGACATCGCGGCAAGCTACGCGCACTGGTATGGTCTTTCTTTATATGTGGGCTGCGGGATTGCCCGGGTTTAACCGTTGCTCGCCGGCCCAGAACCGATCTAAACTGAAGAGCCACTATGAAGAGCCTCGTGATGTTGTTGGCCGTATTCTCTCTCGGCGCTTTAGAGGCAACCGATCGCCCTGCAGCGGTTTCCGTGAGCCGCGTGCCTGATCGCGGCATACAACCGCAGATCGCTGTCGAGCCAAACGGAACTGTCCACATGATCTATTTCTCGGGCGACCCGAAAAACGGCGATCTTTTCTATGTTCGATCGGCAGCATTCGGCGAAGCGTTTTCCCGTCCCCTCCGCGTGAATTCCCAGGAGGGGAGCGTCACCGCCATGGGAACAATCCGCGGCGGCCAGATTGCCGTTGGGGAAAACGGGCGCGTTCACGTCGCCTGGAACGGATCGAGCACGGCGCTTCCTCGCGGGCCCGTCAATCCCGAATCCGGCCAACCCGGCAGTCCCATGCTCTACGCGCGGCTTAACGACAGTGGCTCCGCGTTTGAGCCGCAGCGCAATCTGATGCTGCGCACCTTTGGTCTCGATGGCGGCGGGACGGTCGCCGCGGATGCTGCGGGCAATGTGTATGTCGCGTGGCACGGAAAAATCGGCGGCGCGGCAGCGGGCGAAGCCGGCCGTCAAGTGTGGCTGGCGAAGTCGCAGGATTCCGGGAGAACCTTCGCCGCCGAAGCGCCTGCCTGGAATGGCGCCACCGGAGCATGCGGTTGTTGCGGGATGGCCATGCTTGCCGCGGGTGACGGTACGGTGCTCGCTCTCTATCGCTCCGCGACGCAGAACGTCCATCGCGATATTTATCTGGTTGCGTCGAAAGATCGCGGTAAGAGCTTCGAGGGTTCACTGGTTCAACGTTGGGAGATCAATGCGTGCCCCATGAGCAGCATGTCTTTTGCGCGGAGTGCGGGGACGACGCTAGCGGCTTGGGAGACCGGCGGGCAGGTGTTCTACGGAAGAGTTTCCGGCGCCGCGGTTGCGAAGCCGATCGCTGCGCCGGGTGAAGGGAAAGGGCGCAAACATCCCCGGCTGGCTATGAACTCTCGCGGCGAAACCCTCCTGCTTTGGACGGAGGGCGCGGGATGGCAGCGTGGCGGTTCTCTTGCGTGGCAACTCTTCGATCGAAACGGGAACCCGATAGGAGCCAAGGGGGCGGCGCCGGGCGTTCCGGTGTGGA
>JBEKNN010000378.1:0-7670 GCA_049522755.1 Bryobacteraceae bacterium
CCATTGCCCGCGGCGAACTTCTTTAGCTGGCCGGAAGGCGACCGCATCATGGCGCCCTTGCTTCCGCCAATCCACAGATTGTCCTGCGGGTCTACAGCGAGGCCGGTAATGACGTCGTTGTCCAGCGCAGCCGCGCCCAATACGGTCTGGAATTTGCCATCTGCCAGCGTGCCCACGGCGCTGAATCCCGCCACCCATAGATGGTGGCCGCGGTCTTCGGTAACCGCGCGAAACGATGCTACGGGCATCGCGGGCCCGGGCGCGTAATTAGTGAACTTGCCGTGCTCGAAGCGGCTCAAACCGATGCCAGCCACAATCCACAGGGCGCCGGTGTGATCGACGAACAACGAGCCCACGGCATCGTCCGGCAAGCCCTGCTGCCGGGTATAGGTGCGAAATTGGCCGCCGCTAAACTCCGTCAGGCCGTCGGTGGTGCCGATCCATAGCGCGCCGCCGGGCGCCGCCGCCAGCGCGGTGATGGAATTGGATGGCAGGTCGCCATTGGCCTTGTTGAAGATTGTAAAATCGTAGCCGTCGAAGCGCGCCAGACCTTCATCGGTACCCAGCCAGAGATATCCGTCGGCGGTTTGCGCGATGGCGCGGATGGTGTCCTGCGGCAATCCGTGCTGCTGCGTCCAGACCTTGCGCGAATATTGGGTGAGACTTTTATGTGGATCGAGAGCGAATGCGCCAGGCGCGCACGCGAAGACAAGCAGGGCCGCAGTGCAGGGTCTCAAATTCACCGAGTTGCCTTCAGTATAGCGCTCGGAAAACGAGTATAGCGCTCGGAAAACCAAGCCCAGCGGCGCGCGCGCATGAATCTATGCTACTCGCGATTGCGTATTTCAAGGATGCCGCGAAAGGGCTATTCCAATTTTGGCGCTCGGGTATTAAAGAATATCCGGCAATATTTTGCAGAATTTCGATCCGGTCGGAGATCCAGCCTGCAAACTAACGATGATCTGGTTCCCCTGATCGTCCAAGGTCACTTCGTACAGCGGCAAGTCTTTGGGCTTGACGATGTATTGACCCGTCTGCAGCGCGAACGAATCGGCATAGGTGCTCGCCACGTACGGGTTCGGCGACACGGCGCGCACGCGGAATTGCCAGGTGGAAGGCTCGTAATTCGCATAGCTATAGCAGCGGCCGATGCAGACCCGGTCGATCATGTGGGCCATGGCGTTCACGCGCAGCGTTGGGTCGTTCGCGCCGCTCACTATCCGCTGGCCCGCCGGCAGACGCATCACCATCTGCTGCATCCGGGCCTCGAAAGCGTTCAGTGCGCTCTCATCATGAAACAGGAATCCAAAGAATACCAGCGCCACCGCGGCCATGGACCATTGGAGCCACGCGCGCGCTTTAGCGGACGCCAGCAGCGCGCAGATGCAGACGGCCACACCCAGCGACATACGGTCGGCGATATACACCAGATTGTGCCGGTAGCCCGGAATGGTAATTACGCCGGGCAACAGGAGGACGCCGGCCGCGCTCAGCACGGAGAATTGCAACGGCAAGCCGAAGAGGATTTGCCGCCAGCCCCGCTGCCGGATCAACTCTACGAACATCAATACCCAAACTACCAGCAGCGCGAGGAACAGCGCGTCGTATTTGTCGTCGAAAACGCGCACCTGGTCCGCGCCGGTTATCAGCTTGAACTGATCGGACGACCAGCGTGTGCGCCACGCACTGTCCACCGCGATCACAGCCACTATCAGCGCTCCCAAGGCAACGCCCGTCACTTGCAAAAGCCGGGCCTCGCCCATTCGTCGCGCGGCCCACAGGAACGCGATAAAAGCCAGGCCCCAGGCGCATGCCAGCGCGTGCGCAAGGAATGCCAGCAGGAATACCGCGAGCGCCGCCGCCACGCGTTTAGGCTGCATTTCCCACGCCAGCGCCAATCCCCAAAAGCTCAGTCCCAGGCCCAGATAGAAATCGAAAAAGCCCATGTGGAACACCCAGCCGTACGCCACCATCGCGATGCACGGCAGCAGGCTCCACGCCCGCCGGCCGGAAGCCGCCGAAACAAACGCGAACGCACCCCACACGAAAACGAGCACCGCCATCGACACGGCAATGCGCTGCGCCAGATCCGGCCCCAGCGTTCGGAAGAGGCCGCTCAAAATCTGGTTAAAGAGAATGTTCGTGGCCTGTGGCGCCACTACCAGCCCGGGTAGCTTGCCCGCGTCGATCAACTGCGCCAGCCATGAATTATAGACGTGGCTCGAAAGGTCGCCTGCCTGTATGCGCGCCTGCCAATAGCAGGGCAGCAGCACAAGAATCGACGCCAGGATGTAGCCCAGCGGGCTTCGCCCCAGCGCGGCGAGTTTCGCAACCCATGCGGGCGGCGGCGCCGATGCAGGGGCATGCGTGGGAATGGAGGCGGGGGTGGGGGCAACAGCGGGAGCGCTGGAAGTCTTCGATACGCGACGGACGCGTCTAGCGGACATTCAACTATTGTCTATCCGACAGGTCCGTCTAGCCCATGGGTCCGTCTATCCGATAGTTCCGGAAAAAGGGGATCAATGCGAATGGCGTGGCCACGCTGGCGATGCGCTCGCCGGTCTGCCTGATTCCCGCTTCGGCGATCTGCGCGCCGCCTTCCGCGGCGAGCCGCAAATATCCCACCTTGGCTGGATCGATGCGCATGATGCGGCAGCACGTAGCGTCCACAGCCGCCGGGTCGCTGCCCGCTACCAGCACGCCCGCAGTTTTCGGCGTGCCCTGGATCGGCCCATTGCCTTCCATGCCGACGATGCCGTCGACCAAAGCGAATTGCCGGGGGAAGACCGAATGTAAATCGACGATGGATTCGTCGATGCCCGCCCAGTGCAGCACATTCTTGGGCCATCCGTAGAGGCCGCCGGGTACCACGCCGAACAGATTCTTCATGGAAAGCGTGGCGCCCACCCAATGGTGCGTTTTCATCTTGGGCATCGAGACCAGCAAATCCGCGCCCAGCACCGTGTTTGGCAGGTAGAGTTTGCCGAGACGCGAAAGCTGGCGCGCCAGATGCACTTGCGAAACGTCGTCGACATTCAGATCGGTGAATACGTTTTCAAACTCCGGAATGGTATGGAAGTAGCCCGCGGCGTCGGCCAGATCGAGCGTGTTGCGGCGATGTCCCGGGCCTTCGGCGATGCGGACGCTCGCGGCGCCCATGGCGCGGAACGCTTCGTAGGCGGCGTGCACCAGCATGGGATGCGTGTTGATGCTGCTGCCCGGTTCGAATTCCACCAGGTTGGGCTTGAGCACCACGCTGCGTCCGCGCACGTCGAGCCGGTGGTCCGCAAGCATGCGCCGCACGGTATCGTAAATGCGCTGGTCGTACGCCGGCGCGCGAACGATGGAAACCATCTGGGGCCGCGGCGCCGTCGCTTTCCTGCTGGTGCAACCCGCCAGCGCAACTGCGCCTGCGCCGAGGATCAATTCGCGCCGCGTCATGCCAACCCTCCCAATGCCGAAATGTGGCTCAGCGCCACTTCAGGCACAGTGCGGTATACGATTCCTTGGGGCGCAGCGTATCCTTGCGGCAACTCGCCTTGGACCGCGAGGCCGAGCCGGAGCCAATTCTGCGCGTCGGCCGAACGCGTTTCCGTCAGGAACTTGCGGCCCATGGAAAGCGCGCTCTCCATCTTCGGCGAACGTACGCGGTTCATTGCCAGCAGAGCCATACCGGTGGTTTCCGGATACGGCGGCGCATCGTAACCCCAAGCGTCGGTGGACCCGTGATTCCATCCGCCTTCGCGGCACGTGTGCGCCATAAGAAAATTGCGGCCGGCCTGAGCCCGCTCCAACACGCGCGCCGATGGACGCCGCCTGTGTTCACCCTCCAGCGCCACCACGGCCATCGACGTGGGCCCCACCCACGCCGCCGCTCCTCGAGTCCACGGCCAACCGGAAATGTTTCGATCGATCGAACTGGAACTTCCCAACAACCACTGCCGCAAACGGTATACAGCGGTGGTATCTTCGCCCTGTACCGGCAGCAGCCACCCGATAGCGCCGGCGTGCGCCGCCTGGCCCAGGCACTCTTCGGGAATCAGCGCGGCGAGAGCCGTCACCCACGAACTCTCGCCCACGCCGGGACGCGACGCCCAACCGCCGTCGCTGCGCCGGGTTCGCAGAATCCATGCAATTCCGCGCTTCGACTGCGCCGTCTCGCCCGCTGCCAACAGAGCCAGCGCGGCGTAAACAGTGGGTTCCGTCCAGGAACCGCCGTGAAGATACGGCCAACCTCCGTCCGGATTTTGTTTATTCAACAGGAATTCGATCGCCATAAGAAAACTAAGCGCAGGCCGGTAAGCCTGCGACCCCATTGAACGGCTGGGCTGGCGCTTCACTGGCTGCCTTTGCAACCAACGCCAGCCCCGGTATCCCGAACATTAGCGAGCCACGCGACGCCGGCGCCGACGCTGCAGAAGAATCACCAGCATTATTCCTGCGCCCAGCCAAACTGCGGTTTGTATTGTAAACATTATTGTCTGTTCTCCTTATTGCGTTCGAACTTACCGGGCGCCAGCCCAACTGACTACTTGACTGACTACCCGACTAACTACCGGGTCTGTTGCTGCGTACGGCGAGTGCGGCGGCGGCGCAGGAAAAGATACATCGCTCCGCCAGCTACCAGCCACATCACGGCCTGAACGTATTGGCTATCCATGGTTTTTCTCCTTTCCTCAAAAAATCCCTATTTCCCAAAGCTTTGCATCATGGGGAACAGGTCCTTGAAAACATGCAGAAGACCGGGGCCCGCGGTTACAATCACCATCGACGGCATGATGAAGAAAAAGATTGGGAATACCAGCTTCACTCCAACCTTCGCGGCGCGTTCTTCCGCCTCCTGCCTGCGGCGCGTGCGCAGGTAATCCGAATGCGATCGCAACGATTCGCCCATACTGGTGCCGAAGCGGTCGTTTTGAACCAAGATCGCGATCAGTTTCCTGATCTCGTCTTCGCCGGTGCGTTCGGCGAAGTGCCGCAGGGCGTCGGAGCGGCGCTTGCCGGCGCGCATTTCCAGCGTCACCAGCGTCAACTCTTCGCTCAATTGCGGATGGCTCGCGATGAGCTCGCGGGCCACGTGTTGAATCGCCTGATCCAACCCCAGTCCCGCCTCCACTGAAACCACCAGCATGTCCAGCGCATCGGGCAACGAAAGCCGGAGAATCTCGCGCCGCTTCTTGACCTTCTTTTCCAAAAAGAACTTTGGCAGAACCCAACCGGCCATGGCGCTGGTGAGAACGAGCGCAATCCGCAGCATCTGGTTGTTCGGCAAGCGCGATTGGAGCATAGTGCCGGCGATCAGCATGCCCAGCGCGCCCACTATGCGCAGACCGAAGAAAACCGGCGCCGCATTTTCGGAGCGGATCCCCGCCTGCAGTAAGGTCTTTCGCAAACTCGCGAGCTCCAGGTCGGAGGACGGAACGCGCGCGCCAATCTGCTTTAACACGGTGACCACAGTACTACCCTGCGGTTCGGAAACTTCATCGAGAACGCGCTGCTGATCGCCGGTGATCACGGGATTGCCGAGTTGCTTCATGAACCGCCCGGGCTTGTACAGAAAGCGGTAGCCGAACCAGCTGCAGATCAGCATTACCATCAGAAATGTGCAAATCGAAACTAAGGCGGGGTTATTCATATCAAACCTTGATGTTGATGATCTTCTTGATGAAGAAATTTCCCAGGAGCTGCATGAATACGGCTGCGCCGATCAGCTTCTTGCCGTCCGGGTCCGAAGCCATGCCTTGCAGGTAACCGGGCGCTACCATGAGCAGGGCTCCCATAGTGCCGATGGGCAGCAGGGTGAGAATGCCCGCCGTCATGCGGCCGTGCGCGCTGGCCGCCTTCACTTGCCCCTTCAGGCGGAAACGCTCGCGGATCACATAAGCCAGCCGCGCAAGAATTTCGCTGAGGTTGCCGCCCGTCTGCCTCTGCAAGAGGACCGAAGAGGTGAAGAAGCGGACATCGAGAAGCGGGATGCGCTCGGTAAAATTGTGCAGCGCCAGCTCGAGCGGCGCGCCGAGATTCTGTTCGTTGAACAGCGCGCGATACTCCTGGCCCAGCGGGTCGGCCATTTCCTCGCCCAGCATTTCCAGAGTGATGGAAAATGCGTGTCCCGCCCGCATGGAGCGCGCCAGGAAGTCGAGCGAATCCGGAAACTGCTCCTCCAACTGGTTCAGCCGCTGCTTGCGCTTGCGCCGCACAAACATATAAGGTGCGACCGCAAAAGCGACCGCGAGCACGATGGCGGTCACGGGCCCGTTTAGCAGAAACGGAACCATTTCTCCGATTCCCAGCCCTGGTATGGCGCACAGGCCCATGGCCGCAATCAAGCGCGTGGGAGACCACGTCATGCCCGCCTGCTGTATCTGCGTCTGCGCATGCTTGGTGAACTGAGACGTGGAGAACAGCCGGCGAAGCCCCGGGCCTCTTTCTGCCTCCACCTCGCGCAGCAGGTTGGTGATGGTGATCACGGTTTCGCCTGCCGCTGTTTGCAGCATGCTGGCTACCTGGTTCTTGCGGCGCGCATCGAAAAACTTCATGGCTACGCTTACCGCCAGGAGGATCAGCACGAAGATGACAACGAACGAGACGATAACGCCGGCTGGCATTAGTTGATCTCCACAACTGTCTGGAACATCTGCGTGGGCAGGGTGATGCCGCTGGCCCGCAGGCGGTCATAAAACTTGGGCCGGACGCCGGTGGCGCGGAAGCGCCCGGTGACCCTGCCGGATTCCGTAATGCCGGTCTTTTCGAACAGGAAAATATCCTGCAGCGTGATGACTTCCTGCTCCAGGCCGCATACTTCCGTAATGTGCGTGATGCGGCGCGTGCCGTCGCTGAAGCGCGAGACCTGCACGAACAGATTGACCGCCGATGCGATCTGCTGCCGGACGGAGCGGATGCCCATATTGGCGTTGGCCATGCCGACCATCACTTCCAGGCGTCCCAGGCCGTCTCGCGGCGTGTTGGCGTGGATGGTAGTCAGCGATCCATCGTGACCCGTATTCATGGCCTGAAGCATGTCCAGGGCTTCCTCGGCGCGGACTTCACCGACGATGATGCGGTCGGGCCGCATACGGAGGGCGTTGATGACCAACTGGCGGATGTGGATGGCGCCCACGCCTTCGACGTTGGCCGGCCGCGTTTCCATGCGCGCCACGTGCGTCTGCTGCAACTTCAGCTCGGCCGCGTCTTCAATGGTGACGATGCGCTCATCCTCGGGAATATACGAAGAGAGCGCATTGAGCAGGGTAGTCTTTCCGGAGCCGGTTCCGCCGCAGATCAGAATGTTGAGGCGCGCCTTCACGCAGCCCTTGAGCAGCTCGAGCATGCCCTCGGTGAGCGCCAGCTTGGTCACCAAGTCTTCGCCCTTCATTCCGTGGCGCCCGAAGCGGCGAATGCAAAGCAGCGGACCATCCACCGCGACCGGCGGAATGGCGGCGTTGACGCGCGAGCCGTCGGGCAGGCGGGCATCCACCAGCGGCGACGATTCGTCCACGCGTCGGCCGACGCGCGACACCACTTTTTCGATAATGCGCAGCAGATGCGCGTCGTCCTTGAACTCCACCGGCGTGCGATAAAGCTTGCCGGCCCTTTCCACGTACACCAGTTTGGGCGTGGTCACCAGAATGTCCGATATGGTGGGGTCTTGCAGCAGCGGCTCGAGGGGG
>JBEKNN010000379.1:0-7665 GCA_049522755.1 Bryobacteraceae bacterium
GTTGCAGATTGGCCGCACCTCGGTACGCCGCATTCTGGTGTGAACGATTCCCCGGAGCATAGGCTCGCCGATCCCTTACGCAGGCTTGCCGAAAGGACACGGGTAATCAGGCTCGGTTTTAAGCCTGGTCTCGCGATGGCGGCAAGATCTACTTCGACCGCGAATGGGGGCTTCGTCGAGTTTAGCCGCTCGGCAGTCACTGCGCTTTTGCTCGCGCAAAATACCCAGGGACGGTCAGCGGCGGCCTTCACGCCAGCCGTGGTTATTTATCGCACTGCCAGAGGCAAAAGACAACATCGACCCGGGGTAATCCCGTTGGATCTCCTGCCGCGGCGATGTCCGGTTTGCCACGACCATACGATCGTCGGCCACGGACGGCGTTACCGCCAGGCCCACGACGAACATCACGAACACATTTGGGTGCGACGTGGAATCTGTCATCCGTGCGGGAAGACCTTCACGATCTTGCCCGATTGGCTCGCGCCTTCGGCCCCCTTCAGTTTGCATTGCCGGCAGCAGGCTTGTGAGAGCATCGCCGCAGGTGATCCCGTGGAGCAAGCGGCGCCGCACTGCAAAGATCCGTCACGCTCGCCCGATCCATCCACTTTGCGCCGATGGGCCATCGGCGCCTGCGCAGCGTGTGCTGTTGGGTGTGGGCTGGAGCCATCGGCGATTACTTTTTACGGACCCCCACCATCGTTGCCTGGGATCTGGACGCGCTCTGCCGTATTCTGCCCATCGAGGCAAGAAGTCCGTGAATCGCGAAGCTCTCGACGACTTGAAACAACAGATTCCCTTGATGGGCTATCTGCACGCGCAGGATTTTCGCCCGGCGCGGCCGCTCAGCCGCGGACGATGGATGAGGCTGTGCCCTTTGCATGGAGATCACAACCCAAGCTTCCTGGTGGATAACAACAAGGGTCTCTTCTACTGTTACGGCTGTGGCCGCGGCGGCGACGTGATTCGATTCGCAGAACTCTATCACCAGGTGAAGTTCCCGCAAGCTGTGGAGTTGCTGCGCCAATGGCGCGGCGTAGGACCTGTGTTGCAGGAAGCCGTACGTTTCTATCGCACTCAGTTCTACCGGCACAGTGAGGCGTTTCTTTATCTATACGAACGCGGAATCCGCTCGGCGGCGCTGATCGAAGAAATGCGGATTGGTTACGCGCCCGGCGGTTGCCTGCGGGGTTGGCTGACACAGTTGGGCCACTCCTTGCCGGCTCTGTGTCAGACCGGTCTGGTAACTGAGGCGGGTTACGACGCATACGTCCGTCGCATCGTCTTCCCGCTGGAGGGCAATCTCTATGGCCGCAGCCTTTCGGACTCGGCGCCGGCTCACCGTTTTTTGCCGGGCGCCAAGGGCGGCTTGTACTTATGGGAGCAAGTCCAATCCTATCCGGAAGTCATCCTCGTCGAAGGGCTGTTCGACTATGCCGCGGTGTGGCAAGGCGGATTTCAAAACGTCACTTGCTCGCTGGGCGCCCATCTCAATACGCGCCAGTTTCGGCAACTCTGCGACGCCCCGCGAACTGTCTATATTGCATTTGACGCCGACCCGAATGGCAGTGGTCAGCAGGCGGCGCAATCGCTTGCCGGCCGGCTCCGAGAGCAAGGCGTGAACGCTCGCAGAGTCTCGCTGCCCGACGGCCACGATCCCCACAGCTTCTTTGTGCAAGGCGGTGACGCGCACCAGTTCCAAGCGTTGCTGGAGGCTGCCCTGCCATGACCTTCCAGGTTGTTCACCAGCCGCATCCAACACCCGCGCAGAGCCCGTATCGAGTTGCGCAACAAGAAACAGGAAGGGAGGTGATCTGGGTCAATCGTTTTCTCGATCGGGAGTGTGTTCGGTGTTTGGCTGAGACGACTCTCCGCGGCTATGCACTTGACTTGCTCCACTTCCTCCGCTGGTGGGTCAGCGTTCACCAAACCGATACCGTCATCGAAGAGGCCATTACCGAATCGACCCTGCTGGAATATGTCCGTTATCAAGCCGGCCAGTCACCCCGGCCTGCGGCTGCCACTCGTGCCTACACCCATCTCTCGCGTTGGCGGCCGGCTCGATCTCGACATTATCCTCGCTGTTTTCGAGCGCACCATATCAAGCGCGCCAGCCGGTCCCCCGCTGCACGTCCACGATAAGGAAAATGAGGCGTATTACGCGTTGGAAGGCGAGTTCGAATTCGTCTGCGGCAGCGATGCCGTACGCGGCGGTCCAGACAACTTCCTGTTCGCTCCGCGCGGCATTCCCCACCGCATAAGAAACTCGAAACTCGCTTGTAGGCTTGACGCGGTTCACCGATCTTGGCTTAGTTATCCGGCTTTATCGTGGCGTCTCCTGGTTCCTTAGTGCGTCAGTTTCGCGGCGACTTTCATAACGGTTCCCCGGTTGCCAATGAGGAAGGCCACTGCCTCAATCGATACGATGCGACCGAGTATTTTCCAAAAGCTTTTGGGCGTGCCCTCAACTGTAAACTCGAAAGACCGCAAAAGGTGGGCTTTGAGTTCTGAAAGGCGATTCTCCCGCTCGTCCTTTGCCGCTTGCAGCATCTGGTGAATAGTGAAGGTTGGTAAGAAAATACCCACGGCGGAAAAACCAACGCCCCGATGACCCAGATGTACGCATAGCTTTTCAAGTTTCCATGAGCGTACGGCGCGAACTGGGCGCCGACGGAGTAAAAGCCAACGGCCATACCGTCCTCGACAAGGGGAGGGATGGCTCGAACATCTGGCGCGGTTGGAGCTAATCCGTTTGTCGGGCACTGAGCATGTCTGAGGCAAGAGTTTTCAGGAGAAGAAAGGAACTACTCCTCAGCCTTTAAACCCACCCCAATTTCAGGATCATCTTGTGTTGGAAACGAAACCTCGTTTCAGGATCATTATCGATTGGAAAAAGCTGAGTCGGCGCCCCGGCTAATACCGATCGAAATCCCATTCGAAGGCCCGTGATCAACAATTTCGACGTGACGCTTTTCCGAATTTCCACCTCGCCAGCGGGAGACGGGTTCTCACATTCCGCTGGGAAACCTACAACGTTTTCAACCACGCCAAGTTCAGTGTAGTAGTGTAGTGAACGCCGCCGCGCTATTTTCGCCGGCTGGCGTTCAGGAAAATACTTCTTTCACTCAGGTTCTGGTTCTAGCGGTAGGCGGGCTTTTGGAGGTCACTGGCTGCGCCGCTGCCACGCAGGCGATCTTGACATACAATCTAAAAGTACGAAACCAGGGACCGAGCCGATCAGTTGAACGACGTCGTCTGGATTACACGGCGGCAGAAATCTATGTTTAGAAGCGTTGTCCTGGCGTTTGCCTTCGCTTGCGGCTGCACCGCGCAGGAAGGAACCCGGGTCTATATTGAGCATTGCCAGCAGTGTCACGATCAGAATAGCGACGCACATGCTCCTCTGCGCGATGCGCTGCAGAATATTCCCTGGGAAAATATCGTCAAAACACTGGAGACCGGAGAAATGCGCGCGCAGGGGGCGCAACTCGATTCCGAAGAGCGCATCGCCGTGGCTCGCTATCTGGGAAAAGCGGGATCCGTCGCCATGCCCGCGATGACCGGGTTTTGCACTGCGGAAACCAAACCGATTAAAAGCAAGACCTCATGGAACGGATGGAGTCCGGATGAGCGAAACACTCGCTTCCAGCCGGCCAGGGAAGCCGGACTCACGCCGCAGGATCTGCCGAAGCTTAAATTGAAATGGGCGTTCGGATTTCCCGGCGCGATTTCCGCCTATGGGCAGCCGACATTGGTCGCCGGGCGTGTTTATAGCGGCAGTAATGACGGTACGGTTTATGCACTCGACGCACAGACCGGCTGCATTTTCTGGAGATACCAGGCAAAGGCCATGGTTCGCGACGCGGTGGTCATCGGTCCGGGGCAGCGGGTTTATTTCGGCGATCTGGAGTCCAATTTCTACGCGCTCAACGCGGACACGGGTGAACTGGTCTGGCAGAAGAAACTGGATGATCGGCCGTTCACGCGAATTACCGGCACGGCGAAACTTCATGAAGGCCGGCTGTATGTCCCCATCGCTTCGCAGGAAGAAAATGCCGGCGCCAGCCCTATTTATTCCTGCTGTACATTTCGTGGAAATGTGGTGGCCCTCGAAGCCAACGATGGCTCGATTGTTTGGAGAACCTATACTTCGCCGGAGCCGAAGCCGACGCGAAAAAGCGCTGCCGGAGTTCAGTTTTACGGGCCTTCGGGGGCGACCATCTGGTCGTCTCCTACGCTTGATTTGAAAAGAAAGCTGATTTATGTAGCCACCGGGAATGGTTATTCCGATCCCGACATCGGGACAGCCGATGCCATTGTCGCCATGGATATGAAGACCGGCAGAATCGAGTGGTCGCAGCAGGCCGCACCGGACATGTTCAATTGGGGCTGCGGAGGCAGAGGCGGCGTTCCCGGCGCCAATTGTCCTCCTAATGCGGGAACGGATGTGGACTTTGGAGCTTCCCCGATTCTGGTCGATCTGGACCATGGCCGGCAGATGCTATTGGATGGTCAAAAGTCCGCGGTGGTTTGGGGATTCGATCCGGATCAGAAGGGAAAAGTGGTTTGGCAGACGCGCATTGGCACAGGGGGTCCAGGCGGCGGGACTCAGTGGGGAGTGGCGTACAGCCCTATCGATAAGCTTGTGTTCGCTCCGATCGCGGACACCGTGCGCGGGCAGCCTGCGTCGGGCGGCGGGTTGTTTGCTTTGGATGCCGTGACCGGCAAAGTTATCTGGAAGGCGCCGCCGCCGAAACTTGCCTGCGCCGGCGCGCGCGGCTGCTCCGGCGCGCTGCGCTCGCCGCCGACGGTGATCCCCGGCGCGGTTTTTTCTCCGTCGATGGATGGCCACATTCGGGCGTTCGACACAAAAACGGGCGCGATTATTTGGGATTTTGACGCATTGCGCGATTTTGAGACCGTCAACGGAGTTGCCGCGCGAGGCGGCTCGTTCAGCGCCACCGGCGTGGTGGTGGTGGACGGAATGGTATACGTCAATTCCGGATATTCCAGCATGCCGGGAAACGTTTTATTAGCGATTAGCGTGAAATGAGGAAAGCTCACATGAAGATCGCCGTAGCCGCCTGGCTCATGACGCTGATTGCCGGTTTCGCCGCGGCGGCGGGCAAGCTGGAAGTTTATGTGATCGATGTAGAAGGCGGAAAATCCGTCCTGATTATTTCTCCCGGCGGACAGACCATGCTGATCGACGCGGGCTGGCCGGCTTCGCCCAACCGGGAAGCTTCCGTCGATCGGATCGTGGCTATGGCGCAGGCCGCGGGCGTGAAACAAATTGATGACTTAGTAATTTCTCATTTTGACGTGGATCATATGGGCGACGTACCTCAGTTAGCTTCAAAACTTCCGGTGCGGCGTGTCTTTGATCATAGTGAGTTTCAAAGTAACCCGAAACTCGACGATGCCCAGTATAAAGCCATGATCCAGGGGGAAGAGGAACGATTCCGCGCTTACGACAAGTTGCGGAAAAAGGTCGGCCACACGGTAGTGAAGCCGGGAGACACAATTCCGTTAAAAGGCGCGGAGGTTCAGGTTCTTTCGGCGGGCGGCAAACTATCGAGAAACCGGTGGCCGGTGGAGGAGCGCCCAATCACGAGTGCGCGAAGTATCCGCAGCAGGCCCGGATTGAGCGGGATGTGGAAGACAATCTGTCCGTCGGGATGCTTTTTACTTATGGGAAATTCCGCATGCTGGACTTGGCGGATCTGGAAGCTTATGTGACGCGCAATCTGGTTTGTCCGAATAATTTGATCGGCGACGTGGATGTCTTTAACGTGAATGTGCACGGTCAGATTAAAGGGATCGCGCCGGAACTTGCGAACGCGATTCACGCCAAGGTAATGCTTCTAGGAAATGGCTCGCGCAAGGGCGGCGATCCACAGAGCTGGCCGATTCTGCGCGCCGCTCCGGGGTTGGAAGACATCTGGCAGGCCCATTTTACGGTGGCCGGGGGGGTGGACGCTAACGCTCCTAAAAACTTTATCGCCAATGTGGACGCTACTGAGCACGGAAACTGGATTCAGGTGTCCGCCGAGTCCGATGGATCGTTCACGGTCACCAACAGTCGAAATCACTTTAGCAAGACTTATCAGGCTAAGAAATGATCAAATGCGTTTCCCTCGATTGATATCTGCCGCCTTTGTCGTGACTCTCTCCGCTTTCGCCCAGGGCGGACGGTCCGGACGGGGTAATCCGGCCAACGCCGGTACGTCGATTGTGCTGTCGAGCGACAAGCTGGAGTTTACGATTTCGTCGATGGGCGGTCGCTTTGAGAAGCTGCAATTACGCGACGGCGACCACCTGAGCCCGTATCACTCGATCGGCCATTTTCTGGCGCTCGACGGGTTCGGCGCTCCGACGCCGCAGGAGCAGGCCGCGGGGATGCCATTCCACGGAGAAGCTTCTCATCAACCGATGCAGATTGTCTCTAAGGAAAGCAACGGTCCGGCGCGTTCGGTAGTCTTGCAGAGTTCGCTGCCGCTGGCGCAGGAAAAACTCACCCGGACGATTGAACTGCGGGACGGAGAAAACGTGATTTACGTCGACAGCGAGCTTGAGAGTGAGTTAAATGTGGACCGGCCGGTTTCCTGGGCGGAACATGCCACCATCGGGCCGCCATTTCTCGCGCCGGGCGAAACGTTCGTGGATATGTCGGCGACGAATTGCCGCGTTCGCCCGTACAAACCGGGGCCGATTCCAGGAAAATTGATTTACGATCGCGATTTCCAGTGGCCGATGGCGCCGAACAGCGCTCTGGAACAAACTGACATTCGCGGCGTTCCCACAGACGCCAAGACCCTGGATCTGGCGAGCTGCGAAATGGACCCGTCGCGAGCGCTCGCTTTTGTGACGGCTTTGAACGTCCCGAAGAGACTTCTGATCGGGTATGTTTTTCCGCGTCGGGATTATCCGTGGGTCATGAGCTGGATGAATTTTACGGGTGACGACCACGCCGCGCGCGGCATGGAGTTTTCCACGCAGCCTTTCGATATCTCCCATCGCGAAACCGTGGAGATGAATCCGCTGTTCGGGACCGCGACCTTTAAATGGTTGCCGGCGAAGTCTAAGATTCAGTCGCATTTTCTGATTTTTTATACTAGTGTTCCCGATGGTTTCACGCGCGTGGATGACGTGACACTGAAAGGCGGGAAGCTGATCGTCGTCGACCATGCTTCGGGCAAGGAAATCGTGCTGGCTGCCGGCAGAGGCTTGTAAGTCGGGAGCCGGGCAAGAAACATACTGGCTATGGCTGAGATATCGGCTGGCGGGCCAAACAACGGCCATTTTGCGTCGACACGGCGCTACCTCCGCGACGTCCGGGAATGGATCGCTCGCGCCTCATCGAGGCTCGCTCTGGCATTCGCGTAATTGGGGTCGAGCGCCAAAGCGCGTTCAAAGTGCGGTACGGCTTCGGCAATCCGGCCCTGGCTCGCCAGCGTCCTGCCAAGAGTGAGAGACAGCAGTCCAAGTACGATGCCTGCGCCGAACCGGCGGCGCGCGGTCATACGCTCCGCCGGCGCCGAGAGCAGGGCGAGCAACGCCGCGGCGAGGAACGTCGCCAGCGATGACTTGTCTATCAAGCCATCCTGAAAAACCGCCGGCGGATAGATTGCCAGGGGGATGCCGGCGATGGCTCCGCGCCGCCCGAAG
>JBEKNN010000380.1:0-7656 GCA_049522755.1 Bryobacteraceae bacterium
TACCGCAGCTTTCCGTCGGCCGTGATGCGCAGGCGGTTGCAGTTCAGGCAAAACGGCCGGCTCACCGATGCGATGAAGCCCACGCGGCCGCCGCCATCGGCGTATTGATATTCGGTGGCGGGCGCGCGCGGGTCGCGGTTCGGCACCGGGACCAGCGGCGAAATCTCGCGCGACAGCGTCTCGATGATGTCGTCGGCCAGCAGCACCTTGTGCCGGTCCCATAGACCCTGCGCGTCCAGCGGCATGAACTCGATGTAGCGCGGCTCAAAGCCGTTCTCGCGCGCATAGCGCGCCAGCGGAACAATGTCGGGCTCCACCAGGTTTTTCACCGCCACCGCGTTCAGCTTGATCGCGGAATAGCCCAGGCGCCTGGCCTCATCGAGTCCTGCAAGCACTTTAGGAAGGTCGTCGCGGCGCGTAATCTTCGCAAAGCGTTCACGGTCCAGCGTGTCGATATGCACGTTGAGCCGCCGCAATCCGGCATCGTAAAGCGGCCCCGCGAGTTGCGGCAGCAGCACGCCATTCGTAGTGAGCGCCAGATCGCGGATTCCCGGAATGGCCGCCAGCCGCCGGATCAGCGCCGGCAAATCGCGCCGCAGCAGCGGTTCGCCGCCGGTAACGCGCAATTTGGTCACACCCAGCGACGCCGCGATCCGGGCGAATCGCTCGATCTCCTCGAAGTCCAGAATCTCGGCGCGCGGCACGAAATGCACATCCGTCTCCGGCATACAGTAGAAGCAGCGGATATTGCAGCGGTCCGTCACGCTGATGCGCAGGTTGTCGTGTATGCGGCCGAACGAATCAATCAATGGAGCCTCGATCGGTGGAACAGTCGCCATCTAATTCACGGCGAGCATGCGCTCAAGCGGCGCAAGCGCTCGCTCCATCAGTTCTTGGGGCAATTCGACGCGCGGCTGAAGATAGAGCAGGCTGTCGCGCAGCTTTTCGAGGGTGTTCAGCTTCATGTACGGGCACTCGCTGCAATTGCAGTTCTCATTAGCCACGAAATAGAACCGCCTCGCGGGCGAGATTCTCTCCAGCGAATAACGAATGCCGCTCTCGGTCATTACGATGAACTCAGCCGCGTTGCTGGCCTCGCACCAATCGATAATAGCCGAAGTGGAGCCGGTGAAATCCGCCAGCGCCAGCACCGATTCGGGGCACTCCGGATGCGCGACCACCTTCGCATGCGGATGTTCCATCTTCGCCTCGATCAGACGGCGCGCTGGAAACGTCGCGTGAACGATGCACGTCCCCTGCCAGATCTTCATGTTTTCGCGCCCGGTCTGCCGCTTGACGTAATTGCCCAGATTGCGGTCCGGCAGAAACAGCACCGGCTGCTCGCGCGGAATGGAGTTGACAATCTGCACGGCGTTGCGCGAAGTGCAGAGAATGTCGCTCTCCGCCTTCACCTCAATCGACGTGTTGATGTAGCTGACGATGGCGTATTCGGGATGCGCGCGGCGAAATTCGCGCACCGGCTCCACCGGGCAGCTATCCACCAGACTGCACGCAGCGTTGCGGTCTGGCACTACCACCGTGCGATGCGGATTGAGCGCTTTGGCGGTCTCGGCCATGAACCAGACGCCGGCGAATGAGATCACGTCGCCCTCGAAATCGCGGGCTTTGCGCGCCAGTTCGAGGCTATCGCCCACCACGTCGGCCAGTTCCTGAATTTCCAGCTCCTGATAGTGATGCGCCAGTAAAATAGCGCGCCGCTGTCTCTTCAGGTCCTCTATTTCCTCGGCGATCGTGGCTGTGGCAAGCATAGGACGGCTGGGTTCTTACTTCAGTGTATCAAAGCGTCCAATCCGAGCCGACACGCCCAACTTATCCCCGGGCCTATCCCGGATCCGGGCGCTGCCGCACCTGCAACACCATCACCGCGGACATCAGCGATGCGCTGGCGATGAACCACATGCCGCCCGAGAAAGCGCCCGTTCGCGAGCTGAACCATCCGATGAGATACGGTCCGGCGAAACCTCCCAGGTTGCCGAATGAGTTGATCAATCCGATGCTGGCGGCCGCCGCCGTTGTGCCGAGAAAGCTGCTCGGAATGGACCAGATGGGCGGGTTTGCCGCGAGGATTCCGGCCGATCCCACCGCCAGCAGAATCAGCGCGACCGGCACATCGACTGTAGCCACCGCCAGCGTTGCCAGCGCGGCTGCCGCGACAATCCGCGGGACCGATGCATGCCAGCGGCGTTCGCCCGCGCGATCTGAGAGCCAGCCGTTCACCAGCATGGCTGGGACCCCGACCAGCGCCGGAATCGCCGTGAGCAGCGACGACGTCACCACCGACATGTGGCCCAGGCGCTGGATCATCTTCGGCATCCACAAACTCAGTCCGTAAGTTCCGCAAGTGCCGCCGAAATAGGCCAGCGCCAGCAGCAGCACGTCGCGGTGGCGCAGCGCCTCCCACAGCGACATACGTTTGCCGGTGGATTTGCGGGCCTGCTCGCGCGCCAGTTCCTCCGCCAGCCACTCGCGCTCATCGGTGGCGAGCCATTTGGCGTCGCGCGGACGGTCGGCCAGATAAACCAGGCTCACCAGCGCCGCGATCATGGCCGGCACGCCTTCGAGTATCAGCAGCCATCGCCATCCCGCGAGGCCCAGCCAATTGATTTTCATGAGCCCGGCCGAAAGCGGCGCGGCCACCACCTGCGATACCGGAATGGCCGCCATAAACATTGCGATGGCTCTGGCGCGATCCTGCGGGCGAAACCAGTGGCTCAAATAGCCGATGACGCCAGGGAAGAATCCGGCCTCGGTGACGCCCAG
Organism: Bryobacteraceae bacterium; assembly: GCA_049522755.1. Classification (GTDB taxonomy): domain Bacteria; phylum Acidobacteriota; class Terriglobia; order Bryobacterales; family Bryobacteraceae; genus PALSA-243. Next base: position 2,782 of record JBEKNN010000380.1, read on the forward strand.
CGCGAAGCGCATCGCGTAGAATTCGGGCGCGCTGTGGATCAGCCCCGTGGCCGACGCCACGAATCCCCAAACCAGCATGGTGGCGGCGATGGCTTTGCGCGCGCTCCATTTTTCGATGAGCACGGCGCCGGGAATGCCCAGCAGTCCGTAGCCGACGAAAAAGACGCCCGATCCGAATCCGAAGACAGCGTCGGAGAAGTGCAGTTCCCCGGTCATCTGCAGCCCCGCAAACCCGACATTGATGCGGTCGATGTAGGCGACAATGTAGAGCGCGAAAAGGAATGGCATCAGCCTGCGGGTGACGCGCCGGCGAGTACGTTCGGGAAGATCCTGAGGGAGTGCCGTGGGGTTCGCGATGGGGTCAGGATATCACGGTCGCGTAAATCCACACGGCGCGCGTTCCCGGCCGGACTCCGGACTATTGATTTACCGCGGACTGAATTACCATGGACATGGCGGCCGCCGCTGAAGAGATCGGATGAGCCATTCCGGCATCGCAGAAACCCTCCAGTTCGTTGAGCGCCACGGATACGCTTTGTTGTTCGTGTGGGTATTCGCGGAACAGATGGCGCTCCCGATTCCCTCCATTCCGCTGCTGGTTGCGGCGGGAGCGCTGGTGCGCGCCGGACGCATGCACGCGCCGCCCGCCATCGCGTGCTGCGTCGCCGGCGCCCTTATCGCGGACAGCGTGTGGTTTTATTTCGGACGCCACCGCGGCAAGCGCGTCCTGCGATTCCTCTGCCGTCTTTCCCTCTCGCCCGATTCCTGCGTCCGCCAGACGGAGAATGCCTTCCTCAAATTTGGATTAAACACGCTGCTGTTCGCCAAATTCGTTCCCGGCCTGAACGCGGTCGCGGCTCCTCTGGCAGGGGATTCCGGCGTCGGTCTGGTTCGCTTCTTCGCGGTGGATACGCTTGGAATCGTGATCTGGAGCGCTACCTACATCGGCGTCGGATACCTCTTCGCCGACCAATTGGAGTTGGCGCTGAGCTATGTCCGGCAGTTGGGCTCGGGACTGGTAATCCTGGTGGCCGGCCTGTTCGCCGCATGGATTCTCTGGAAGTTTATCCAGCGCCAGCGATTCCTCAAACAGCTCGATGTAGCCCGCATCACGCCAGAGGAACTACGCGATCGCATGGACGCCGGCGAAGATTTCTACATTGTGGACTTGCGCAGCGGGCAGGAACCCGATTCGAGCACCGTTCCCGGCGCCATCCGACTCTCCGCCGAGGACTTGGCCGCCAACTCGAAACAGATCCCTCGCGATCGCGAGATCATTCTCTTTTGCACTTGACCAAACGAAGCCTCGAGCGCCCGTGTGGCGCTGCTCCTCAGATCCCAGGGCATCACCCAGGTTCGGCCGTTGCGCGGCGGCGCCGATGCATGGGATAGCATGATGCGGTCGCGCCCGTGAACGTAGGACAGGCCTCCTGGCCTGTCAATGTGGGGCAGGCGCTTTCGCCTGCCAACCTGCTTAGCCTGTTCAAGCGAGCGACAGGCCGGGAGGCCTGTCCCACAAGAATTGTGAATCTCCGCGGACTCCGCTACACTCCATACTTCTGGGTGAATCGTATGACGATGGAAGAGACCGGAGTTCACCGGCTTGCTTGCCTGGAGCTTCGCGGCGGGAACCACTCAGCGGCGTACTCCCTGGAACTGCCGGGATTGGCGGGCTGGGTGTCATGCCGTCCGCTGCGCCCCTCGCCGCGCGGCGGCGACCTGTGTTACCTGTCGGCTTGCAGTCACGGAGTCATCGCCAGGGTGGCGATCGCGGATGTCTCCGGTCACGGGGAAGTAGTCAGCGCCGCGGCCGTTCGCCTGCACGACGCGCTGCGGCAGCACGTGGATCACTGGGACCAATCCGAGCTGATCCGCGACCTGAACGATAACTTCCTGAAGGGAGCCGAGAAATCGCAGTTCGCCACGGCTTTCCTGGCCAGTTTCTACTCCGGCTCCGGGGAGTTACTGTTCACGAACGCGGGCCATCTGCCGCCGCTGTGGTATCGTACGGCTACCCGGGAGTGGAGCCTCTTGCGCGACTCGACGTCGCTCAGTAAAGAGATTGCCGATCTGCCGCTGGGGGTGATCGCGGGAACCTCATACAGCCAGACGGCGGTGCAATTGGACCCGGGCGATCTGCTGCTTTTATACACGGACGGCATCAGTGAATCCTACGACGAATCCGGCGCGCAACTGGGACTGGAGCGCCTGCTATCCATCGCGCGGAGTCTGCCCGTTGACTCCGCTGAAGCTGCCGCCAAAGGCCTGCTGGCGGCGGTGGCGCGTTTTCGCGGGTCTTCGCCGGCGGCCGACGACGAAACCGTAGTGGCCCTGCAACGGCATACGGGCTTGGTGCGACCATGATTAATAACCAGCTTGATAACCGAGCCGGGAACCAGAGTGAGACTCTTGGGGACGCCCGGCCCTGCCTGCAGATGAAGTTCGCCATGCCCAGCCATCCGCGCTACCTGCCGGTGGTACGCGGCGCCATCGGTCCTCTGGCGGCGGCGATTGGCTGGGACGAATCCGAGTGCCGTGCGATTACGCTGGCGCTCGATGAAGCCCTCGCCAATGTCATCCGGCACGCCTACCACAATTGCGCCGACGGGATGATTGAGCTGGAATGCCGGGAGAGCGCCGACGGTCTTGAGATTACACTGATGGATAACGGCGATGCTCCGGACCTGTCGAAAATATGTGCGCGCGAGATTGGCTGCGATCAGCCGGGCGGCTTGGGAACCCACATCATCAAGAAGGTCATGGACACGGTCTCCTATGAGGAATCGCCGGAGGGAAACCGGTTTGTGGCGCGCAAACTGCTAAGGAGGGCACTGTGAAAATTTCGATTCGTGACGTGGGAGATGCGAAAGTGGTGGAAGTGGAAGGGGACGTGGATCTGGGGACTTCTCCAGTCTTTCGCCGAACCCTTTTCGAAGCGCTGCCTCGCGCGGCGAAGCTGGCGCTGAATCTCGCCGCCATCCGCTACATCGATAGCTCGGGAATCGCTACCCTCATCGAGGTGCTGAAAGACTCGCAGCGTCTCAAAATCGAGTTCGTGCTGTTCGGGCTGAGCCCCGCGGTTGAGGAGGTTTTCCGCCTCACGCATGTGATCCGCATTTTCCAGGTATTTCAAACCGAGCAGGAGGCGTTGAGGATTGCGTGATGCAGTGGGTGGCAGAGGTGGGCGCCGCAACCGAGCGAAGCGTGACATACGTGGGCGGGCTGGCGGAGATCTTCGGCTCATCGCTGCGTCTGCTTTTCTTGTCACCCTTGAAACGCGGCCGCATGTTCCAGCGGGCCGTCCATGAGGCGATGGCCGTTGGGATCGGCGCTATCCCCATCGTTTCGTTGATCACTTTTTTCATCGGAGTCATCATCGCGCTGCAGGGCGCCTACGAATTGCAGAGACTGGGAGCCATGCAGTTGGTGGCGAGCCTGGTGGCAATATCCATCACGCGGGAACTGGGACCTCTGGTGACTGCCGTCGTAGTTATCGGAAGGTCCGGTTCAGCCTTCGCGGCAGAGATTGCAACCATGCGAGTGACCGAGGAACTGGACGCGCTGGAGACTATGGCGCTCGACCCTGTAGCTTTTCTGGTGGTTCCGAAATTCCTGGCGATGGCCGTGATGATGCCGTGCCTCGCCATTTGGGCGGACTTCATGGGGATGCTGGGCGGCGCTCTGTTTGGAGTGATAGGCGGCGGCTTTACGGTCGGCGGCTACCTGATTGCCACGCGCGATGCCCTGCTGTTTCGCGACATCACCAGCGGCTTCATTAAGAGCGTGGTCTTCGGGTTGGTGATCACCGCGGTAGGCTGCCAGGAGGGCTTCTCCACCGGGGCCGGCGCCGAAGAAGTTGGCCGCTCCACCACTTCGGCCGTAGTGATCTCCATTCTAATGGTGATCCTGATCGATCTGGTATTCACTACCTTGTTCTATCTGACGAAGGGAGCCGAATAGGAGATATGGCCGCTTCCGGCGGAACTAACCCGGTCACTTCGGGCTCAGTCGATTCGGGCTCAGTCGCCTCAGGCTCAGTCGCTTCAGGCCCGATCATTTCGGCGACCGATCTGCGCGTCGGCTATGGCGGCCGCGAGGTGCTCCATGGCCTCACGTTCGACGTCCGTCGTGGCGAGACTCTGGTAATCATTGGCGGCTCCGGCTCGGGGAAGAGCACCATGCTCAGGACCCTGGTGGGGCTGGAGAAGCCGGCTTCCGGGCAAGTGCGCATTGCGGGGGTTGACATCACCAGGGCCGGCGCTCGCGAGATGGATGCCATCCGCAAGCGCATCGGCCTGGCATTCCAGGGCGGCGCACTGATTGGCTCCCTGTCCGTGGGCGAGAATATCGCCCTGCCGCTGCTGGAGCACACCACGCTCGAAAAAAGCACCATCGAGGTGATGGTTCGCATCAAGCTGGAGCAGGTGGGGCTCAGCGGGTTCGAGAATTACAACCCTTCGCAGCTGAGCGGCGGCATGAAGAAGCGCGCGGCTTTCGCGCGAGCCATGGCGCTCGACCCCGAGATCCTGTTCTTCGACGAGCCTTCCGCGGGCCTCGACCCGATCACCGCGGCCGGTATCGACGATCTGATCCTGAGCCTGAAAAAGGCCTACTCGCTGAGCATGGTGGTGGTGACCCATGAGCTGGCGAGCGCATTCCTGATTGCCGACCGCATTATTCTGATCGACCGCGGCAATATTGTGGCCATAGGGCCGGCCGAGGAAGTGAGGAATAGCAGTCAGCCCCGAGTCCGCCAGTTTCTGGACCGCGTTGCGGATTCCACCCAGGACGACGGGGTGGACCATCTGCGAATGTTCACGGAAGGGATCGGAAAGGACTGATGGAAGCCATGCGCGAGCGCACACTAGTGGGGCT
>JBEKNN010000381.1:0-7607 GCA_049522755.1 Bryobacteraceae bacterium
GCTGGCGCCAGCGCCGCGCCTGGTCCATCGAAACCCGCATGTTCAATACCCACATGGCCCGCTCCAAAGATGGCGACACGCTCGACCGCATGGTCGACGCCGTCGAAATCATGGCCGCCGCGCCCTCTTTATCCCTGTTGCAGCGCTACGAAACCCGCCAGCACCTCATGTATCAGCGCGCCCTCCGCACCTTCATCATGCTCCGCACAGTCAAAATTCCAAACGACCCCAGTCCCATTTCCGAACACTCCCCGCCTGCTCCGCCAATCGCGCCCAAAGCCATACCCACAGACCCTCCCGATGCGCCGCAAGCCGCCGCGGCCCCACCCGAGCCCACGCCGCCGAAGCCCGATCCACTCGAGTCCGCTCCACCCGTCCAAGCCAACAGAGCCGCGCCGCCGCCCAAGTCCGCTCCACCAGCCCGTGCCAACACCGCCGCGACGCCGCCCAAGTCCGCTCCACCAGCCCATGCCAACACCGCCGCGACGCCGCCCGCGTCCGCTCCGCCCTCCCACGCCAACAGCGCCGCGACCGAAAGGGAGTGGTCATCCGTCCTATGTGGGAAAATAGTAGTTCAGTGATCGTAATCGACGGCATCTACTACGCGCTAGCCCTCACCGGCGCGGGCGCGCTAGTCGCCTGGATCGTGAGCCCGTGGTTCGGCGCGCCGCTCTGGCTCCTCGCGGCCTTCTGCCTCTATTTCTTTCGCGACCCCGACCGCAATATCCCCGCCGGTCCCGTGGCCGTATCGCCCGCCGATGGAAAAGTGGTCGCCGTCAAGTCCGAAGGCCCGGCCCTCACGCGCGTCAGCATTTTTCTCAACGTCTTCAACGTCCACGTGAACCGCACCCCCATCGCGGGAACCATCGCCAAAGTCCAATATCGGGAAGGTAAATTCCACGTCGCCAGCCGTGAAGTCTGCTCCGATCGGAACGAGCAGAACGTAGTCACCGTCCAAGGGGAGGGCACGACCGTGGTCTTCAAACAAATCGCCGGCTTGATCGCCCGCCGCATCGTCTTCGACAAGAAACCGGGCGACCACGTGGATACCGGCGAGCGCGTCGGCCTGATCAAATTCGGCTCCCGCGTGGACGTGCTGTTCGGCCCCGAATGGGAGATTGCCGTGCACCCTGGAATGCACGTCTCCGGCGGTTCCACCATCATCGCGCGCCGCCAGGCAGTGCATGCCGAGGTGGGGCATGCTTTAGCTTGCCAATCCGAAACCGCAACCGCCGTCCCCCCAAAGGAAGCCCCCCGCGCCGGAGATCCCCATGGGGCTTAGAGACCGCCTAGTCGATCCCAATTCTCCCGAACGCCGACCGCGCCGCGTGGCTTACGCGCTGCCCACGCTCTTCACCGCCGGCAACATCTTTCTGGGATTCCTCGCCATTCTGCGCGCCTTTCACGGCGCCATGCTGGCCTCGACCGGCGACCCCGCCGCATCCGAAAATTTCGCCGTAGCGGCCAAAGCCATCGGCGCCGCCGTCTTTCTGGACGGTCTCGACGGCCGCATCGCGCGCATGACCAACACCACCAGCGATTTCGGGCGCGAGATGGATTCACTCGCCGACGTCATCAGTTTCGGCCTCGCGCCGGCCGTGCTGGCCTACGCCTGGGGCGTGCAGTTCGTGGGACCGCTGGGCAACACCATGCGCGGTCAAATCCACAATGCGGGCTATTTCATTTCGTTCCTGTTCCTGTTGTGCGGCGCCGTTCGCCTGGCGCGCTTCAACGTGCAGAAGAACCCGGTTCCCAAGAACCCCGGCCGCCCCGACCGCAAATATTTCGTGGGTCTGCCCATTCCCGCCGCCGCCGGCATGGTCGCCTCGGTAGTCTTCGCCGCCAATTCCGATCCCATCACCTGGTGGCCTTACGCGGTCCTGTGGATTGCGCTGCTGCTGCTGCTTGGTTTCCTCATGGTCAGCACCTGGCGCTATTACAGTTTTAAGGGCATCAGTCTAAGCAAGCCCTATACCCCGCTCATCCTCATCGCACTCGGAGCGTTCATCTACGGCATGTGGAACTACTCGCAGCTCATTCTACTCGCCATGTCCACCGCCTACGTAGGCAGCGGCATAGCCATTCGCATTGGCGGCGCCATTCGCAGGCGCCTGCGCCATGCCCACCCTCCTTCCACCCCGGAGCACCAAGTTGGCTAACCCTCAGCGCCACTCTTCCATTCCTCCTGTACCGCTACCCATTCCTCTTATACTGCTGCCTACTCCTCTTTGTACTGCTACCCATTCCTCTTATACTGCTGCCCACTCCTCTTGTACTGCTAACCCATTCCTCTTATACTTCTACCGATTCATTTTCCGCCCTTTGTGGGGCAGCCGATCCTGGCCGCAGCCGGCTTTCAGCCGGCTCTTCGCCACTAGAAACTCAGTTTCCACCAGACGCGTTCCCACTCTACCCATGCCAAAACATTCCCTTCCAACCCCGGTGCCACATGCCGATTAGCCCTCCCATCGCCTTAGTAGGCAGTGAATCCCTCTTAGGCCGCGAGATTCGCGATCTCGCCGCCACCGCCGAACCGCAGCTCCACCTCCGCCTCATCGCCGCCGACGAAGAGAAATCCGGCACCCTCACCCGCCTCGGCGATGAGCCGGCAGTCGTCGAGGAATTGGACCCGGACACTCTATCCAGCGCGCGCGCCGTCTTACTGGCAGGCTCCGCGGAATCCAGCCGCAAGGCGCTTGAGTTCGCCGGCGACGCGCCCGATTTCGCCATCGTCGATCTGACCTTCGTCGCCGAAGAGCGCCCCGACGCCCGCCTGCGCGCTCCCATGATAGAAATTGGAATGGTCGAATTCGGAATGGCGGAATTCCCCGGCGAGCTGCCGCAGGATGCCCCGGATGATGGCGCCGTTCACGTCATCGCCCATCCCGCCGCCATCGCGCTGGCGCTGTTTCTCCGCCGCCTGCAGGTTCACGACCCCATCCGCCGCTCGGTGATTCAGATCTTTGCGCCCGCCAGCGAGCATGGCGTCAAGGGCGTCGAAGAGCTGCAGAACCAGACCGTCAGCCTGTTATCGTTCAAGAGCCTGCCGCAATCTGTTTTCGACGCGCAGATCGGCTTCACCATGCTCGCCAAGTACGGCCAGGAAGCTCCCGTCGCGCTCGACGAATCCGAGTTGCGCATCGAGCGTCATCTGGCCACGCTGCTCGGCCTGCCGGGCGATGGGGAAGGCGCGCCCATGCCTTCGCTCCGCCTGATTCAAGCCCCCGTCTTTCACGGCTACAGCTTTTCCGCGTGGGTGGAGTTCGAAGAGAACCCCGGCGTGGAGGCGCTGGAGAACGGACTCGCCATTCCCCCCGTCGATGTGCGCCCCGGCGAGCTCGATCCGCCGAATAATGTGGGCCAAGCCGGCCAGAGCGGCATCTCCATCGGCGCCATCGCGCCCGACCGCAACCAGCCCGAAGCCTGCTGGTTCTGGCTCACGGCCGACAATCTGCGCCTGGCCGCGGAAAACGCCGTCATGGTAGCCCGGCAGCTAGTATGAAAAACCCCCTGCGCACAGTAGGGCGGACCCCCTGGTCCGCGCGGGTCCCCCCGGACCCGCTCTTCGCTCCGCAAAATCAGCCTCAGGGACCGGCGAACGAGTCAGCCGCGGACCAGGGATCCCGCCCGACGGTTTGTGAATCCGAACCACTTGGCCTTAGCCTGCCCGCGATTCCGAACCCGCGCAGCATCCGCCAACCCCGCCGTCACCCTATCCGTTCAGGCTCACCCGTATGAAAAAACTCCTTTGCATCGCCGTCGCACTCGCCTCCGGCTGTGGATACCACGTAGGCGGGAAGGCCGATTTGATGCCCAAAAACGTCAAGACCATCGCCGTCCTCCCCTTCGCCAACGCCACTCCGCGCTACAAACTGGCGCGGCTGCTGCCCACAAATATTACGCAAGAGCTCATCAGCCGCACCAAGTACAACGTAATCACCGACCCCAACCAGGCCGACGCCGTTCTGAAAGGTTCGCTCGCGAACTTCGTCGTCGTTCAGGTCATTTCCGATCCCGCCACCGGCCGCGCCACCGGCGCCGAGATAATCGTCACCATTCAAGTCACGCTCACCGACCGCCTCACCGGCAAGGTCCTGTTCTCGCGGCCTTCGCTTGAGTTCCGCGAGCGCTACGAAATCTCCACCGACCCGCAAACCTACTTCGATGAGAGTGGCACAGCCATCGAGCGCGTCGCCCGCGACGCCGCGCGCAGCGTCGTAACCGCCATCCTGGAGGACTTCTAACCCGTGACCGCGGCCCAACTGATCGCGCGCGCCAAAAAGAGCGCCCCGCCGCCCGCGGTCCTGTTGCTCGGCCCCGAAGCTTACGACCGCCGCCGGCTGAAACAGGCGCTCACCGCCGCGTTCCCCGAAGGCTCCGTCACCCAACACGATCTGTCCGAGCTGACGCTATCCGAAGTCCTCGACGATGCGCGCTCGCTCTCGCTATTCGCCTCCGAGCGCCTCATCTGGATCGTCAACGCGGAAGCCGTGCTGCCCCGCGGTAAGGTGTCGAGCGACGATGACGAAGGCGATGGCCCCGCCGGCGATGCGGCTCCGCTCGCCGCTTATATGAAGGACCCCACGCCTTCCGCCACCTTGGTTTTCGAGGCCAGCCGTTTCGATTTCGAAGGCGAGGATAAGCGCAAGCAGGACCGCGTGCGCAAGTTCTACAGCGCCATCCCCGACGTGATCGAGCTCCGCCGCTACGCCAGCCATGAAGCGCGACAAGAGACCGAAGCCCTGGCCAGCCGCGCTGGCTTCCGCCTCGAGGACGCCGCGCTCGATCTGCTGGTGGAAGCCCTGGGCGCCGACATCGCCCGTATCGCCGTCGAAATAGAAAAGCTATCGCTGTATGCGGGAAACCGTACCGTAACCGCCGAGGATATCGGCGCCCTGGTTCCCGACGCGCGCGCCACCACCATCTTCGCGCTCGTGAACGCCGTCGCGCGCCGCGACCGCGTGCGCGCTCTCGAGTTTCTCGATACGCTCACGCGCGACGGCGAATACCTGCCGCTGGCGCTCGCGTTTCTTTCCACCCAGTTCCGCATGGCCCTGGTATCGCGCGAAGCGGGACTCAAGAGCGGCTCGCAAGTGCAATCGCACTTCACGAAAATGGGCGTACCGATGTGGGGTTCGCGCGCCGATCAGGTCTATCAGACGGCCGCGAAATTCAGCCGCCCGCAACTGGAGCGCGCCATGAAGTCGATCTTCGAAGCCGATCGGGCCCTCCGCGACGCACGCCCCGACGACCGCATCGTCATGGAGCAATTCATCCTGAAAATGGCCCAGTAGCACCGAGCACCGTGGCCCACGGGGCGCCCTCTGGGCCCGTGCGTGCAGCGTTCACACTTCCCAGGAAACCCTCGACCGGAGTTTTGAGTTCGAAGCACTTAGTGGGGCAGCCAATCCTGGCTGGAAGCCGCCTTTCAGGCGGCTTGCTCCGACCGCGGATGGTCCTGGTTTCCCCCGCAAGAGACCCTCCACGGATCGCCTTTCACTCGTGTGAACGCCTCTTGCAGCAGTCCCTTAAGCTGAAAGCGCCTTCACGCGCCCGGTCAGCTTCGACTTATAGCGCGCCGCCGTATTCTTCTTAATGATCCCGTTCTTCGCCGAACGGTCGATAATCGAGAACGCCTTAGGCAGCATCTCTGCGGCCGCTTTGGCATCCTTACTGGTTAGGATGCGGCGGATCTCGCGAATCGTGTGACGAAGGCGGGTCTTGTTCTTCCGGTTAAATTCCGTGCGCCGTTCGGTTTGACGCACCCGCTTGAGTGCGGAAATTGTATTGGCCATCTTTGCTGAATCGAATCCTTACAGAGCGTTTAAGTTCCCAGCATACCGCATGGCCGGCATCGCGGGCAACCGCGGCGTCCGCGCGACCCGATTCCCGACGTTACCCGGCGCCCCATCGAACGCGCCGCCGGGCCAGGCGCCGGGAAATCGGTTGGGCCGAACCAACTTGTCCTGCGTGCCTCCACATCTCTACGCCGGGCGCCGGGAAATCGGTTACGCCGAAACCAACTCGTCCTGCGTGCCTCCACATCTCTACGCCGGGCGCCGGGAAATCGGTTACGCCGAAACCAACTCGTCCTTACCAGTGATCCGCGTGGCCGCCCGAACGCGGCCAGGATCGAGGGACGGCGCGCCCGCCCGGAAGTTCGGCTTACCCGTGCCTGACCGCCCCAAGGTTTATCGGCACAGGTTGCTATTAGGAGTTATACTATGAGTAGTGTAGTTTTGATAACTTAGGAAATTACCTTCAGTACTCCGTTTAGCAACCGATAGCCAAAGATAAGGTTGCTCAGTTTCACATAAGTTGTTTTACTCAAAATGTGGGGCAGCGCCTCACTCTGGAATAGACACCGACATGAACACTCTTGAATTTCCCACCACCACCAAAACTCTAAGACAGCGGTTCGGCGAAGGGCGCATTCCGGTCCAGGATGGGCTGCGTTATGCAGCGCTTCTGGCCGAAGCATTGCGCAAAGTGCACGACGATGGACGCGTACATGGATCGATAACGCCCGATGCGGTCGCATTGACTGCCGAAGGCCTCGATCTTCTTCCAGCCGTTCCCGGAAATGTTCGGGCCACGGCTTACACGGCCCCGGAAGTCGCCGCCGATCACAAGCCTGCCGACGCGCGCAGCGACATTTTCTCCTTCGGCGCAGTTGTATTTGAAATGCTTACCGGCCGCCGCGCCTTTGAAGGCGAGACTGAGTCGGCCATTGTGGAATCGCTATGCGGCGCCCCCGCTCCGCCCTCGGGCAGCCCGGCCGTCGATCGCCTGCTCGCCGGGTGCCTGGGTAAAGACCCCGGAACGCGCTGGCAGCGCATTCAGAAGGTTCAATTGGAGTTGAAGCTCTTGACCGCCGCCGCTCGGCGCGCCAGCGCCGCTCCCGCCGCTCCCAAAACCACCGGCGTCTCCGATGCGGCTTTCCGCGACGAGCTGGCGCAGTTCGAAGCGCGCGTCAACGCCAAGCTCCAGGCGCATGAGCAAGCCGGCTTCGAGACCCATCGCTCCACTGGCGAAGCTGTCGACAGTCTGCGCGGGCAGCTCTCCGCGTTGGGCGTGCAGCTTGCCGCGGCGCAGGAACAGGTGGGACGTACAGCCGACGTCGGTCCCGCCATCGAAGCCGCCGGCGAACGCATCGCGGCGCGCGCGCAGCGCGGCATCGATAGCTTGAGTGAGCGCATTGCTTTTCTGGAACAGACTCCGGCGACCCCATCCGAGCCCCTCGCCGCTCAAGTCGAAACCGGCCTCGAAAGCCTCCGCGAACAGCTCAATGAGCTCCATAATCACATCGCCGCCGATATGCATGAGTTTGAGCTGAACCTCAAGGCGCAGGCTGTCTCCATCGATTCCGCCCGGACGGCGATGGCCCAAACCGACGACCTGGTGGAGCGCGTAGTCGAAGCGCTCGAATCGCTGCAATCCACCGTGCTCGAACACTCCGAAGACCGGGTCATGGCCCTCGACTAGTATTGCGTTTCATTAAAACATATCCAATTAAATTGGACGCCGAAGTTCAGTACTGCCTTCTTGTCCGCCAGGCGGGACGAGCGTCCGAAGTTGGTTGCCAGCCCACACAGAAGGTGTCTTGG
>JBEKNN010000382.1:0-7596 GCA_049522755.1 Bryobacteraceae bacterium
CGAGTTTGGGGGCAAAGCCGTCGTAGACGTGGGCCGTGAGTCCGAGGCCGGCAAGCAGCACGACGGGCCGTCCGGAGCCGCCCCAATCGAGCACTTCGAGTTGCACGTGCTTTTCGGTTTTGACCATCTGCACGCGGTGCGGCGATGGGTCTTGCCACGCGGCGGAATCCTGCGCTTGCGCGGGCGGCGCGCTGGCGGACACGAACGGCGCGAGCGCCGGTACGGGCGGCGCGAGCGCGGCGATCAGGATGACGGCGGCTGCAAACTGCAAGCGAGTCACTCGACTGTGGCCATGTCGTTCCCTACTGGACCAAGCTCATTGGATCAATCTATATTGAACCATTCTACTGGACCATTTTACTGCCCAGCCACGACCGGCGCTGCCGCGGTAGCCGCCTGCACCACGGTAACCGGCGCGCGCCAGATACTAAACTTCTGGGCGGACGGATCGAACACGCTCACCTGGCAGGTATAGTTACCGGCATGCAGGCTGGTCATCGGCAGGCTGAAACGCAACGGCACCGCCTTCGTCTTCGGATTCAGACCATCAGTCACCTCCAGCGGATCGGTCTGAAACTCTTTGACCTTGCCGCGATAGAAGGTTACGGTAGCGACGATGGGCTCGGTGGCGGTTGCCAGCGGCTCGTAGGCTTCCAGATAAACAAACATTTCCTGATTGCGATTGAAGACCCGCGTTATGCTGGGGACCATCTTTTTGCCGTCCTGGAACAGCGGGTTGAGCGTCAAATTCTTTTTGTCCTTCTCGGCGAGAAAAACGGCCTCGCTGAGCAGGGTGCGCTGGCTGCTCAAAATCACGGAGCTGATGGGCAGGGAGGCTTGCTGCGTGGTCAGGTCGGGTATGACGATCTCATGTTCGAACGTTCCCATCTTGCCAGTCTCGTTTTCGCGCGCCAAGAGCTTGAGCTTATACTTGCCCGGAGCCAGAACGTAACCGGTGTCGTAGGCGATGGGACGCTTCGCCAACTCGGTGGCGGTAGCGTCGCTGAGCTTGATGTTGGCGATGTCGCGCACATTCTGGACTACCTTTTTCGTAGTGCCGTCGGTTATCTCGCCGATAAAATCGATCGTGGTTTTTTCCGCTCCGCCCTTCTTGGCGAGCACCAGCTCGCTGCCGGGAATCTTCAGGGCGATGGGCACAAAGTAGCGGTCTTTGGCCAGACGGAAGTAATCGTATTCCACCCTCATGGTGATATCGGTTACGGGGTCGGATAGCATCATGGCCTCGGTAAGCTGGCGCTCCTTATCCGTAGAAGTGAACTTCTGCCACGTCCGGTTGCCGTAATACCCATGCCGGTAATCGAGCGGGGCCAGTTTGGCCGACAAAGCGGGGGTCTTGAGTTTGATATCCACTTTACGGAAAGAGCCATCCAGCTTTTCATTAGTGGAATAATAGCCGATGATGTAGTAACTCGAGACATCCTTCTGGGCCTGAACTATGCCCATGGAGAGCTCGTTGTTATCGAGCAGCGGCTTGCCGCCGGTGTCGAAGGCCAGAGTGGAGAGCGTCTCCTGCTGACCCTGGAAGTTACTCTGCGCGGCGCGGGCGGAACTGCCGCTATACATGCCGCTGCCGCCGGGCGAGGTCTTGGTAGCGTCGCCTAGAGGAGCGGTGGCCACCAGGCCGCGCGCATCCACGGTGTAGAAGGCAACGTTGGCGCGAATGGCGGCGTTGATGGTGGCGCGCAGCTGGGCGTCGTTGTCGAAACCGTTCTTGGTAATGCCGCTGGCGAAATAGACCAGCGCCTTTTTCTCATTGAGCGAGCCGAGCAATTTGACGGCGGTTTCAAGCGCGGTCAACTGACGGTCGGTATTGAAGATGTTGAACTCGGTGTCGTCCTCCACGAAGGCGGCGCCGGTGTCGGAGGTACTGTCGTCGTTGGTGGCCTCGTCGAAGCCCTGGCCGGAGCCCACGCTGAGGTTCTTGATCTCTTTGGAGAGAAGATCGCGATCGTCGGTGAAATCCTGAATTACATTGACGTCGCTCGAGAAGGTCATAATGGCCACCAGGTCGGATGGGGTCATCTTATCCTTCAGAAACTTCTGCGCTTCCTTCTGGGCGCGTAACTGATCCGGAATCGGCATGGCGGTCATATCGAAGAAAAGAACCAGCAGACGGCGATCTTTGTATTTCAGATCGCCCGGCTTCTCGGGAGCGATCTGATTCGCCGTAAGCGACTTTACCGGCGGCTCCTTCGGAGTCTCTTCCTTCTTCTTTTCCAGCTTGGATTCGATATCCACGTTGGCATCGAGAGTGGCTGTTTCCGATAGCTCCTCGTAGTCGAAGATCTTAATGTCATGCGCCTTGCCGTCCTCGAAGACCGCGAAATCTTCCTTCTTAAGTCCGGGGACCGGATTACCCTTCTTATCCTTGACGAAGACCGTCTCAATCACCAATTGCGTGGTGGTCTTAATGACCGCGCCGCTGTTGGGAACCAGGACTCCATTTAGTTTCTGATCGGCCGGCGGCGGCGTCTGCGTCTTGGGCGGAGTCTGCTGCGCGAAAGCCGCAAGTATGCAAACGAGAAACGTAGCAATAATGGGTCGCTTAGTCATGTTAGAAATGGAACCTCGCTGTCATAGTGAAGGAACGCATGGCGTTGACGCCGGTCGGCAAACCGAACTGGTCGCCGGTAAAAGTCATGTTGTAACCAGTATAAGTTACATGGTTCAACAGGTTGGTGCAATCGAATCGAATGTCGAGGTTCTTCCGCTCGCCGACGCGGATGGTACGGGCGGCGGAGGCGTTCACGCCGAAGGTCGACGGACCGGTAACGATATCGCGTCCCGCATTACCCCACTGGCCGGCCGCCGGATCCGTGAAGGCATCGACATTGAACGGATAGCCCGCGATCGCGGGATAGAGCGGCGCGATCACCTCCGGGCGAACCTGTCCGGTAATTCCAGTGCCCTTGGTCGTGCTGGGAAGCACCGGAGTCTCGGGCATGCCGGTGTATAGAGTGAGAGTGGGACTGATGGTCCAATCCTTCAAGACCGTGGCCTTCCATCCCTTGAGCAAAGCGGCCGCGTGCAAGCCTTGACCGCTGGAAAATTGCATGGTGGCGTTCAGCTTTTGAGTCTGATTGCTGGGAGAGAGAGCGCGTTCGGCCTCCAAGTCGAGCCAGTTCTGCGCCAGTACGGCGGCGCCCTGACCGCGGCCGCCGAGCATGCCGTCGTCCATTAGCTTCGAATAGGAGTACACAACGTTGAAGGCGAGTCCGTTGTGCATGCGGCGCTGTATCTGCCAGGTACCGTCTTCGTAACTGGAGTTGCCGCCGGTGGTTTCGAACTTGAAGCCGGTGGGCAGCCCTGTAGGTACATCGACCGCGCCGGCGGGATAAGTGTTCGGAATGAATTCCTGCGGCAGATCGGTCCCCTTGGTACCCGCGTAGGTAGCAGTGACCACCAACGATCCCGTAAGATTTTGCTGAATGGAAAGCTGCCAGGCCTGTGCGTATCCGTTCTTGAAACCGGGATCGACCGCGAAGGTGTTGGAGATCTCGCCGGTGGCCGCCTCGATGCTCTTGGCGTTCAACAGGATGTTCTGGAGGGTATACGGGGTGGCGCTGTCGGTGGTATTCGAAATGGTGAAAGAATTGGAAAGCGGCGATTGCTGCGCCATCTGGGTGGCGATGGTCTGGTAGAACGACGTATTCCAGTAGATTCCGTAGCCGCCGCGAATCACCGTGGAGTGCTTGATCCACGGCCGATAGGCATATCCGATGCGGGGCGCGGCGCCGCGCTTGTCGGGCCGCAGCAGGGAACTGGGCAGACCGAGCGACGCGGCCGAATCGCACGTGCCTACGGCAGTGGACGGTAATTCGGACGTGGCGCAAACCGGCACTGCCGAAGCGAAGCCAGGAGCGATGGAAAGATTCACCAGCCGCCCTTGCTCTTCAGTGAATGGCTGCGAATAGTCCCAGCGCAGTCCCAGTGAGAGGCTCAACTTGGGCGTGATGGTCCAATTGTCGTTAACGTATACGTCCCACCATCGCGTACGGAAATACTTATCGGCGTTGCCGTATGCGATGGAGCTGGTATCGGGAATGCCAAGCAGGAAGTCGGCCATATCATAGCCGCTGGTCTGGGTGGTGGTGGAGCCCGGCGCGGCCGTAGCCTCGCCATTAAAGGTAAAGCTGCCGCGCGCGTTCGATTCGCTCACCGGATTGAACTGCTGAAAGCGGAGATCGCCGCCGAAGGTCAGGTTATGCGTACCCTTGACCCATTGCAGAGAATCGCTGATGGCGCTGGTCTGATTCCGCTGCAAGGACGGGTTGCCGTCGCTCAAGGCCTGGAAGTTGGAGAAACTAAGCGAAGGAGGTCCCCAATAAAGCTGCTGCTGGTCGGTCCCTTCAATGCCGACCTGCTGCGCCACGTTAATATTCTGACTCTGGAAGTAAGGAATCGCCGTGTTGGTGGAGCGGGTGAATTGATAGGCCAGCCGGTTGAAGGTATGCGTGGTGAAGCGATGCGTCCAGGACGGGTTGAAATTGTATCCGGCGCTCTGGGTGCGGTCGAGAAAATCGAAAATACTGGGCGTCGAGCCGTTGGAATCCTGGTAGCCCTCGGCGAAAGTGATCTGATCGTGCAGGCTGAAGGAATGGTTTCCACGGATGTTGAGGTTATTGAGATTGGTGATGGGCGCGTTCGAAATCTGGTAGTTGTACTTGGCGTTTCCAACCAGGTTGGGCAGAGGGTAATAGCTCAACAAACCCACGGCCGCCGAATTGAGGCGACTGGCGGGTATGGCGTCCCCGGGGAATGGCTGGCCGGTGGTTGGATCGTAAATAACAATGGGCTGGCCGGTTGTGGGGCTGAGGGCGCCGGCAAAATCGCCGCCGCGCTCGGCCGCGGTGGGCATCTCTCCGAAAAGCGTCTGCGCGCTGCGGGAACGGTTCAAATTGTAGGTGACGGTGAAGGTTCCCCCGTGCCCGCTATCGTCGAACAGGTGAGGAATCTTGAGCGGGCCGCCGAAAGTGAAGCCCGCCTTGAACTGCGCGTATGCCGGCTTGGGAGTCTGCTGGCCGGTCAGGGAATACGAATTCGCATCCCAAATGGAATTGTTCAAGGTGAAGACCACGTTGCCGGTATACTGATTGCGCGGATTTCTGCGGCCGTTGCCGAACGAGTTCGGGTTGCGCCCGCCGCGTCCCGGACCGCCGCGTCCACCGCCACCGCGTCCACCACCACCGCGGCCGCCGCCGCCGAAACCGCCGGGACCGCCGCCGGCCATCATGCCCCCGGGACCGCCGCCGCCGCCCGGTACGCCGCCCGGACCACCGCCGGGTCCACCAGCGCCGCGGCCGCCGAAGCCGCCCGGACCACCGGGACCGCCGGGGCCACCGATTCCGCCCGGGCCGCCGCCCATATCCATGCCGCCGCGGCCAAAACCCCAATCGTTCTGCTGCGGCATCCCAACGGCGTCGTTAACGCTGCCGCCGACCACAAATGCGTCCGACGTGCTCTGATTGATATCGCCGCCGCCGAGATCGGCAGTGGCTGCTCCGGTATCCGACTGATCGCCGGAGGAATTGACGCCCAGTTGCTGAAATCCGCCGCGGCCATTTTGTAGATTGCGCTGGGCGGCGCGCAGAGAAGGCGTGGCAGGCGCAGCCGGGGTTTTGGGAGTTGTGGCAGCAGCCGGCGCGGCCGCTTGCGTGGCGGCGGGCGTCGCCGCCGGAGTAGGAGTAGTCCCCGCGGGCGGCGCCGGAGTCGCCCCTGCGGTTGCAGGCGTAGTTGGCTTAGCCGTAGCCGCCGCAGATTTCTTGGCGGCATCCACATCGGCGTTCAGGGCGCTCAACGATGCAACTTTCAGATCCCATTCCGGACTGGCCGCCTCGGCGGTGACGCCGACCTCGCGCGAGAGTTTCGCGAACCCGAGCATCTCCACGGTGATCGTCCAAATGCCATCCGGAAGGTCGTCGAAGGAATACACGCCGTTATCGTCGGTGGTGGTAACGATGGGCTTCTTGTCTCCCTGCGTGGCGGTGACCGTCGCGCCGGGGACCGGTACGCCGTTGGCCTTCACGACGCCATGATGTTCGGAGGCGGCAAGCGCCACAACGGCCAGCCAGGCAACCAGAATTCGCCCGAAGTAGTTGAAAATGCGGTGAGCAGCCATGTGAATGATACCTTCTAGGCGCAGTCGGGGGCGGGAATGTTACTTGCACGTTGCGCTCCAGGGGTTCTTAAAAAGTGGAACTACTTGGAAACCAAAGAGCTAGCGCGTGATAGCCGCAGAGGGGCGTGCCTATACCCACAGACGGGGGTAGAGAGAAGCGAGTTACGAAATTCGCTTTGAGGCGGGGCCGCGTAGTGCAAGTACAGACCATGATTCACCGCACCCAACGAGCTGTGCGCAAAGATCCTCGAGCTCGCCGGCGAATGCCGCGCTGAAAAGTTCGCGGTTGCGTCGGCCGATAAAGCTTACGGCGATCGCCGCAAGGCCGCCATCCCAGCCACGCCGGCAAATCCTGCGCCGATCCGATCGCGAAGACCTGCGCCCACACGTACGGCCTGCCGGTGGCCGTGATCCGCCATGGCAATTTCTACGGCGGCGATCTGAACTGGAACCGCATTGTGCCTGGCGCCGTTCGTTCGGTGGCGCGCGGCGAGCGCCCGATGATCCGCTCCGGCGGCCAGAATGTGCGCGATTATTTCAACGTGGAAGACGACGCCGCGGCCTACATGCCGCTTGCCGGGCAGCTTCACGACCACCCGAGCTGCGCGGCTAAGCCTTCAATTTTTCGAATGAAACCGAAACCACGATGGTCGGTTTGGTGCGCCGCGGGCTTGATTCGATGCAATCGGATCTGGAACCGCGGCGCTAAACGAAGCGTCGAACGAGATCCTCCGACAGTTCCTGAGCGCCGCGCACGCGCGCCGGACGCTGCCGTAACGGTTGCTGGGCGCGCCGCACACGCCAATCGACCGCCTGCAGGGCCGCGTGCGCGTAAGAAATTGTAGGGCGGCCCCCTGGTCCGCGTCCTGGTCCGCGCCGGCCCCCCGGGCACGGGCCGGACCCGCTAAACCAGGCAGTCTGACCAAACATAGCGATTTGCTCAGAAATTGCCTTAGTGATGCTTGTAATTGTGGAGTTGTATGCCATAATTGCAGGGATGATACCACGGCGTATCCAGCCCTGATTCGAGACCGCCTCGATCATCTTCCCGCCGTAGCGCTGCTGGGGCCGCGTCAAGTTGGCAAGACAACCCTGGCGCTCGCCGTCGCAGCCGATCGAAAAAGCGTCTATCTCGACCTGGAATCGCCGCTCGACCGGGAAAAGCTCGCCGACGCGGCATTCTATCTGGCAGGGCATGAAGACGAGTTGGTCATCCTCGACGAAGTCCAACGGACGCCGGAGCTCTTCGCAACCTTGCGCGGGTTGATCGACCAAGGCCGACGGCGGGGCAAAAAATCGGGCCGCTTCCTATTGTTGGGGTCGGCATCGGTCGATTTGCTGCGGCAGCCGGAAACCCTCGCCGGGCGGATCGCCTAACTCGAGCTTTCGCCGCTTGACGCGCTGGAAACGCCGGCCGAAAAGCATAGCCAGCTATGGGTGCGCGGCGGATTTCCAGA
>JBEKNN010000383.1:0-7584 GCA_049522755.1 Bryobacteraceae bacterium
TAATCGCCCACGGTAACCACATAGTCATTACGGTGAATGACAAAGTAGTGGTGGACTATATCGACCAGAAGAACACTTACACTAAGGGCTATCTCGCGCTGCAACAGCACAATGACGGCAGCGTAGTACAATTTCGAAAATTGCTGATGCGGCCCTTCAAGCCCTGACCTGTGGGGCGGCCAATCTTGGCTGCAGCCGCCTTTCAGGCGGCTTTTGCACTCGTCCCTTATTTCGCGGGTCTAACACTCACGCAATAACGCCCGGCGTTAGATACTCAGAGTCAATCGCGCACGGAGCCAGGCTCCTAGCCGACTCCAGCATTCGCAGGCATCCGATGGTGGCCCGTGCGCCATCCTCGACGGTAATCTGCGGATGTCCGCCGCCGCGGATGGCGTCGATGAAGTCGCTCAACTGGGCGGCGTAGCCCTTTTCCCCAAACCACTTCGTGCTGTTCATCCGCATCTTGCCGCGGACCGAGAGATATTTGAAATCCTCCGTGACGGCGCCGATGCCGTCCGCGAATACCTCCACGCGCTCGCCGCCAGACGTCTTGCTTCCAATCGTGCTGTAGTTGAGGCTGCCCACCGAGCCATCGGCGAAATGGAACGCGGCCACCATGTTGTTCTCGCCCACCGGATCTTTCTTGCCGGTGGGAAGCGAGTAAGCCGACACGGAAACCGGCTCCGAATCGAGCAGCCAGTACATCAGATCCACAAAGTGACAGGCTTCGCCGAGGATGGCGCCGCCAATCGCCGGATCCGCCATCCAGTAAGACCCCGAAATGCCCGGCGAATTGATGCGGCATCCCACCACTGCCGGCCCCGACCGCCGAGCCAGCGTCTTCTTCTGCTCCAGGTAGTATGGCGCGAAGCGGCGATTGAAGCCGACCGTGAGTAGCTTTCCCGATTCCTTCACCGCCTGGCAGAGCTCGCGGCACTCTTCCTCCGTCAACGCCATCGGCTTTTCCACGAACACGTGCTTTCCAGCGCGCAGCGCGGCCAGGGACTGCGCCGCATGGTGCTGATTGCGGCTCACGATCACGACGGCGTCCACCGCGTCGTCCCTCAGAATCTCTTCGTAGTCGGAGCAGCAGTATTCGGCGCCGAAGCGCACCGCGTAGCTCTTGCCGCGAAAGCCGGCCGACGAGTGGACGGCCCGCAGGCTCGCGTGTGGATTCTTCTTGAGGTTGGGAAGGTGCGACCACCGGGCAAGATTGCCCGCGCCTACCAAAGCCACCTGGAGCTTGCCCGGCAACGCCGCATGCGCCGCGGGGTTGGCCACTTTCCGGCGGGGCGTGAACGCGGCGGGGTTGGGAGCATCCACGTCCGGATAACGCAACAGCACGGCCAACGTGCTGGTGTTGGGCTGCAGGATGGCTTCGTAAGCCTGCGGCGCCTCCTCTAGCGCGTAGCGGTTCGTGATCAGCGGTTCGACATCGACTTGTCCCGTGGCCAGCAGCCGCAGGAACTCTTCCATGTTCCGGTTCTCGGTCCAGCGCACGTAGGTGATGGGGTAATCGCGGCCCTGCTTCTCGTAAGCCGGATCGTAACTGCCGGGTCCATAAGCCCGCGACATGAACAGCTGCACCTCTTTGAGATACATGTCGTTCCACGGAAACTCCATGCCCACGGCGCCGACAATGATCATCCGTCCACGGTCGCGGCAGATCTGCAGGGCCTGTTGCGCCGGCGCCGGAGACTTGCTGGCAGCGCAGACAAGCACGCGGTCGGCGCCGCGGCCGTCGGTAATGGCGTGGATGGATTCGCGCAGGGCGCCGCCGCCGAAAGCGTAATCCGCGCCCAGCTTTTTCGCCAGCTCGACGCGCTCGGGCTTCAGATCGGCCGCGATCACCACGGCGCCCTGCAGTTTGGCGAGTTGCACGGTGAGCTGCCCCACCAGGCCCAATCCCAGCACCGCCACCACATCGCCCAGGCCGATTTCGGAGGTGCGCACGGCGTTCATGGCAATGCTGCCGAGGGTGGCGAAACAGGCGTGCTCGAAAGGAACCGCGTCCGGGATTCGAGCCACCAGGTTCCGGCCAGTCACAATGCTCTCGCCGTGCCCCGTGCCCTCGCCGCCATAGGCGACGCGCGCGCCGATTTCCAGATCGATCACCGTGCGGTGCTTCTCGGCGACGATGCCGGCGCCGGAATAGCCCAGCACGGCGTACTCGCTGAACTTGGCGTTCACTTCGCGCAGTGTCCGAATGGGGCCCATGCTCTTCATGACGTCGAGAATCTTGCGCAGATGGGACGGGTTTTCCGCGACCTCTTTGAGCACGCCTTCCTGGTGGATGCTGGCGGTCTCGGTGCCGCTGCTGATCAGCGAATACTGAGGCCGGACTACGACATGATGCGGAGGCGCCATAGGGTCGGGCACTTCATCGACGATGATTTCCTTGAGCCCTTTGCGGATAACCTGTTTCATTGGGGAGGAAGCGGTACGAGCTTCATGCCGATTGTAACGCGCGTCCGCATCGAAACCTGTACGGGGCATCACTACGTGGGACAAGATGTGGGACAGGCATCCCGGCCTGTCGCCGCCGTCCGTCGCTCAACCGCCTTACCGGGATTCATGCGAAGGCCTGCGATCTTCCGGAATTCATCGTCGAAACTCAAAATCAGCCCGTCCGCCCTACTCCGGGCCACGCCTAAGATTGCGGCATCGGCGAAGCTCAACCGCGTTCCAGCCTGGATCGAAAAATTCTGCATAGTTTCGAGGAACAGGTCTGAGCAAGGCACAAACTCCAACTCGGCCGCATCCAGCAGAATACGGCCGACCCGGACCGCGACAGCATGGTCCCGCCGCACCAGCAGCACGGTCACAATTTCAAGAAGGATATATTCGAGCAGTAAGCCCTTCCCCCATTCGCCGGCCGGGAACCGATCCATAAGGGTGAGGGCCGCCTGATGGATGCGCGTCGCGCTCATTGTGATAGCCGATCAGGAAACTGGAATCGAGGACGATCACGCCCGCCGGTCGCCATACACGATCGCGTCGATTTCCTGACTGAGATGCTCATTGCCCTCTGGAAAGGCTTCGGGTTCAAGAGCGCGCAAGGAAGACATCGGCTGGCCCACCGGATTGCGCGCCAGATACGCACGCATCGCTTCGTTGAGGAGGTCGCCCACATTCCGGCCCAACATAACCGCGCGAGCTCGAAATGCGCGGTAAGTTTGTTCGTCAAGATTCCGAATGGTCGTGTCCATGGTGGTAGCCATCTAGTAGTACTTGTAACACAAAGAAACGACTGTCTCTCAAAGGGCCTCACAGGGCCTCAATACACCTGAAAGCAAAACACCTGCTTCCACCCCTCCGAAGTTAGCGCATATTCGCCCGGATCAAGCCCATTGTATACGTCCAGCTTATATATGTTATCGGGACCGAGCCGCGTCACCTGCACGTGGATCGGCTCGGCGTTCTTCTTCGCCGACGCCGTCAGCACCCGATGGCCATCCTTCGATTCTAACCGGTACATCTCCAAACTCGCCGGATTCAGCTTGTCGGCCTTGATGAAGAATATGGGCAAGGCCAACGGCGTCTTGGACGATGAATTCTCGCCGTCAATCGTGTACACCGTATCGTTGTTGCTTTTTTGCTCTTTTACATCCGCCGCCTCGGTGGCGATCAGGTTGGTGGCGTGCTGGATGTACGGCAGATCCGGTTTCGGAGGCGCCGGGCCGGTATATTTCTGAGCATTTGCTGTGGCCAGGGTAGCCATCGCCGTGCAGAACAGAGGCAGAATTTGGCGCATGGAAGATCATTCCTCCAGGTAAAAACTTAGCGCGTTGTCCCCCTGCTTTACAAGCCGCGAGCGGCGCAATTTCCCATATGCATCGGCCAGCGCCAAACGCGCCGGGTGCTGTACGACGGTGAGCTGCGGCGGGGCTTCCGCCAATAAATCGAGCGCCGCCGGATATTCGCGCTCCAATTCGTAGGGCGGGTCGAGGAAGACGATTCCGGCCGGATGCCGCGGCAGCGTCAGCAGCGCCATCCCCGGAACCACGGTCGCGCGCGCTTCCGCTTTGAGCGACGCCAGATTCTCGCGAATCGTCTCCAGCGCCGGGCGGCTCCGCTCCAGGAAAAATGCGTGCCTCGCGCCGCGGCTCAGCGCTTCGATTCCTACCGCGCCCGTGCCCGCGTAAGCGTCCAGGAACACCGCGCCCTCAATCCGCCGCGCCAGAATATTGAACAGCGTCTCGCGCAGGCGGTCCGGCGTAGGGCGCGTCTCCAGGCCGGGGATGCTCTTCAGCCGCCGCGACCGGAACTCACCCGCAATTACCCGCATGTACGACAGACCTCCTGGTCTGTCGCCGGCGCCAATCCAGCAATTCCGTCGTACATTAACCCACCGTCACCAGGCCGTAGCGCCGCTGCCAATGGTCGCGAATGTAGGTCACCACGCGGCGCAGGTCCTCATCCTCGGGCGGGTGCGCAATGAAAGCCACCGCTTCGCGCCGCGCCACTTCCAGAATCTCGCTATCGCGCAGAATGTTGGCCACGCGCAACGACGGCAGCCCCGATTGCTTTGTGCCGAAGAACTCACCGGGACCGCGCAGCTTGAGATCCATTTCGGAAATGTGGAATCCGTCGGTGGATTCCACCAGCGTGCGGATGCGCTCGCGCGCCGCGTCGTTCATCTTTTCCGTCGCCAGAATGCAGTAGCTCTGCGCCGCGCCGCGCCCCACGCGGCCGCGAAGCTGGTGCAGTTGCGCCAGGCCGAAACGCTCGGCCTGCTCCACCACCATGACGCTGGCGTTAGGCACATCCACGCCGACTTCGATCACGGTGGTGGAAACCAGAATCCGCGTGTGCCCTTCCTTGAAGCGCTGCATGGCGGCTTCTTTTTCGTCGCCGCCCAGCCGCCCGTGCATCAGCCCGACCGCGATATCCGGAAAAACTTCCCGCGACAGGTGCTCGTAGCTCTGCTGCGCCGCTTTCATGGCCTGCGTTTCCGATTCCTCAATCACCGGGTAGACCACGTAAGCCTGGCGCCCCTCGTCGATCTGTCGCTTCACGAAGCTATACACCTGCTCGATGGCGTCGGCCGTGGAGTGTTTCGTAATGATCGGCTTGCGGCCCGGCGGCATCTGGTCGATCACGGAAACGTCCAGGTCGCCATAGAGCGTCATGGCTAAGGTGCGCGGAATGGGCGTCGCCGTCATCACCAGCACATCGGGATGAACGCCTTTTTGTACCAGGCCAAGGCGCTGCATCACGCCGAAACGGTGCTGCTCGTCGACGATGGCCAGACCCAGCTTCTTGAATTCGACGTCCTTTTCGAGCAGCGCATGGGTGCCCACCACCACGTGCGCCAGGCCCTCGGCCGCCAGGCGCTTGAGCTGAGTTTTTTCGCGGCTGCTGAAACTCCCCGTGAGCAACGCCGTCACGTATCCCAGCTTCGAAAGGATCTGGCGGAAGTAGCTGGCGTGCTGCGCGGCGAGAATCTCAGTGGGCGCAAGCACGGCCACCTGATAGCCGTTTTCGATCGCGATCACCGCAGCCTCGGCGGCCACGATGGTCTTGCCGCTGCCCACGTCGCCTTGCAGCAGGCGGTTCATCGGGCGCGGCTCTTTCATATCGTTGACAATTTCCTGAATCACCCGCTTCTGCGCGTCCGTGGGCTTGAACGGCAGCATCGCTTTGATGCGCTCGCGGATGCCTTCGTTGATCTGGAACGCGATTCCGGGCAGAAGCCGCGCCTTGCTGCGTTTCAGCGCCACGCCGCATTCCAGCCAGAAAAATTCCTCGAAGATCAGGCGGAACTGCGCCGGCGAGCGGAAACTGTTCAGCAGGCGCAGGTCGGAATCGGGCGGCGGAAAGTGCGTGTCGCGAAGCGCCGTCCAGCGGTCGGGCATTTTCAGGCGGCTGCGCAGGAATTGCGGAAGGTGATCTTCCTCCGGCGGCAGCTCAGCGAAAATTCGATGCGTCAGAGTGCGCAGCACGCGCGTCGTCAGCTTGGCCACGCCTTCGTAGATGGGGACCACGCGGCCCACGTGCAGCGCCGCTTCGCCGTCTTCGTCGTCGGCGGAGAGAATTTCGAACTCCGGGTGCAGCATCTGCACTTCGCCGGAGTAGCCGTCGAATTCCACCTTGCCGAAGAGCGCGACCTTCATTCCTTCCGCCAGCACGTTGGCCAGATAGCCGCCGTGAAACCACTTGGCTACCAGAATCGCTCGCGAGGCATCGCTGAAGCGCGCTTCGAACATCCCCAGGTTGCGGCGCTTGAAACCGGAAAGCTTGGCGGAGCGCACCTCCGCGATCACCGTCGCCATTTCTCCCGGCGCAAGCTGCGCGACGGTCTTCATATTGCTGCGATCTTCGTACCGGAAAGGCACGTAGGCAAGCATATCCTCCACCGTCACCAGGCCCTTGGCTTCGAGCATAGCCGCGCGGGCAGGGCCGATTCCCTTCACGTAGGTCAGAGGAGTATTGAGGTCCATGCGGCTTGGGTTGCGAGATGGAAATGCCGGCGTCACCCACAGTGTACAATGCGTTCGTGAGGCTGTTGCCGCTTGCTCTTTTCGCCGCCATGTGCGCCGATTCGGCCGACCTGCGCATCGGCATCATCGGCACGGATACCTCGCATGTGCCGGCATTCACTCAGATGCTGAATAGCGCGGACAGCGCCAAGGATCACGTGCCGGGCGCGCGCGTGGTGGCCGCGTATAAAGGCGGCAGCAAGGATATCGAGAGCAGCATTTCGCGCGTCGATCAGTACGCCGAAGAAGTCCGCACGAAATGGGGCGTGGAGATTGCGCCCGATATCGCGACGCTGCTGGGGAAAGTGGATGCCGTGCTGCTCACCAGCATTGACGGCCGCGTTCACCTGGAACAGGCGCGGCCGGTGATCGCGGCGCACAAGCCGTTGTTCATCGATAAGCCGCTGGCCGCGACGCTCGAAGACGCACGCGAGATTGCGCGCCTGGCGAGACAGGCGGGCGTGCCCTGGTTCAGCTCATCGAGCCTGCGCTACTCGGAAATCGGCGCCACCATGAAGTTCGCCGACGCCACCGGCGTAACCACCTGGGGCCCCGGGCCTTTCGAGCCGCATCACTATCTGGACCTTTCGTGGTACGCCATCCATCCGGTGGAGCTTCTGTATACGCTGATGGGTCCGGGATGCGAGAGCGTGACACGCATTTCCGCGGAGAGCTCCGACGTGATTGTGGGCCGCTGGAAGGATGGCCGGCTGGGTACGGTGCGCGCCATCCGGCCGTACAGCGAGTACGGAGCGGTGGTTTACCGGCCGCAGGAGATTGTGGAAGCCAAGCCGCAAGCGGCAGGCAGCTACCGGCCGTTGGTGCTCGAGATTATCAAGTTCTTTGAGACCGGCAAGCCGCCGGTATCGAACGAAGAGACGCTGGAAATCTTCGCCTTCCTGGACGCAGCCCAGCGCAGCAAAGAGCAGGGCGGCAAGCCGGCGCCGTTGCGATAGCCGTCAAAATCGGTCGGAGGAGGCCAACACTCGAAAAACCCGTTCACACGATCTTCAACTTTATTTTTCGGCCTTTCTAAAGCACTTAAGCTCCGGCGCCCTCTGCAGCCCCAGAATCGCCTGCTAGTCTCAAGTCGAGATCCAAT
>JBEKNN010000384.1:0-7536 GCA_049522755.1 Bryobacteraceae bacterium
ACCGGCCGAGCGATGCAGACGCTGCTTTTTCAGACGCCGCCTCTTCACGTTGCGACCCTTGTCGCGGCCGCCGGCATCATCGGCGCGGTATCTCTAGTCGCCTGTCTGCTGCCATCTCAGCGCGCCACCCGGATCTCCCCAGTGGAGGCCATGGCCGACTTGTAGTGAATCGGCTCGACCCGCGGATGTCTTGGGGAAGCCGGCCGGAAAACGCGCTACCCGGATACATCGCCGCCAATCCCGTCCCTGACGGCGGAGGCGTTCCCCGGCAGCTCACCCGGTAGCTGACCGACCCCGCCAAAACCCGCGAAGCCGCGCATCGATGGCCCAGATTCTGCCTGGAGGCGAGGCCGCGCTCTTCACCGGCCGCTACATCACGGATAACTACGACCCGCTAATACCGGCCCATCTCGCCCGTCTATCCTTATCGAAGCGCCTGATAAGATGAAAGCGCCAACCACCCTAATGGAACCAGCCCCGCCCGCCGCCGCGGACCTGGAAAGCATTTTCCGCGACCACCACGCTATGGTGTTCCGCGCCGCTTACCGCGTCACCGGAAGCGCCAGCGACGCCGAGGACGTGCTCCAGACCGTCTTCCTGCGCATGCTCAAGCGCGATCCCGAAGCCCAGCCGGTGGTCAGCATCTCCAGCTTTCTGCACCGCGCCGCGGTGAACGCCGCGGTGGATCTGGTGCGCTCGCGCCAGAACATCCGTAATATCCCGCTCGACGAGTTTGAGCCGGTGCTTGCGGAATCGTCCCACCGCGGGCCGGATCGGGCGCTGGCCTCAGGCGAGATCCGCGACTGGCTGCGCGTGGCGCTGGCACGGTTGAATCCCCGCATCGCCGAAATGTTCGCCCTTCGCTTCTTCGAAGGAAAGGAAAATCCCGAAATTGCCGAATTGCTCAACACCACGCCCGGAACGGTTGCCGTGACGCTCTCACGCACCCGCGACCGCCTGGAAAAGGAATACCGAGCCTATCAGGGAGGAGTGGCATGAACCAGGAACTTGACCAAGCCGTGTCCGAAATCCGCAACCAACCCGTTGACGACGCCGTCGTCGAAGCCGCCGCAACCCGCGTCTGGGCGCGCCTCGCCGCCGCCGGAGCCGCCGTGGGACAGACGCTTTCGTCTGTCAACCCCGCGATCTCGGTTACCCACAGCCCGGCCACCGCCGGCCACATCTCCGATTGCGCCAGCTTCCAATCGCTCATCCCCGATTACCGCGCCGGCCGGCTCTCAGGCGCGCGCCTAACTCTGCTGCAGGATCATCTCCACGAGTGCGTAGCATGCCGGCGCGTCTATGAGGGCCGCGGCGTTCCTGAAGGCCGTGGCGCCGTGATGCCAATAGCGCGGCCGGTGAAAGCCCGCACCAATTATCGCTGGGCCGCCGCCGCCGTGATTGTCGCCGCGGCCGGGGTTTCCATCTGGATCGCCTACGACCAATACGGCGGCCGCACCGGACCCGCCATCGTGCAATCCGTCAATGGCGCGCTCTACCAGATTACCGCCGCCGGTATCCAGCCACTACGGGCCGGCCAGCCGCTGCCGGACGGGGTCGAGATCCGCACCGCCCAAGATTCCGATGCCATGCTGCAACTGCACGACGGCTCTCTGGTGGAACTGCGCGAGCGCTCCGGCTTTAGCGCCACCGGGAGCGGCCGCGACATCACGATCCGGCTCAGCCGCGGCAGCGTGATCGTGCAGGCCGCGCACCGCAGCTCCGGCCACCTTTTCGTGGCTACCGCGGATTGCCGCGTGGCCGTTACCGGCACCATCTTCGGCGTCAGCGCCGGCGCGAAAGGGTCGCGCGTTTCCGTGATTCAGGGCGAGGTACACGTCGATCAATACACTGCGGCCCAGGACAACCAGGAGAAGATTCTGCATCCCGGCAACCAGATTGTCACCAGTCCCGATCTGGAACCCGAATCGGTTCACGACGATATTTCCTGGAGCCGTAACCGCGACCGCTACGACGCCCAACTTGCGGCGCTAGGCCATGCCATCGCGCAGATCCAACTGCCCGGCCTGCGCTACAGCAGCAGCCTGTTGGGACGCTTGCCCGCCGATACCGTGTTCTTCGCCAGCATCCCGAACCTGGCGGATTATCTGGGCGAAGCGGAAAGCGTCTTCGAACAAAAGACGGCGCAAAGCCCGGAGTTGCAACAGTGGACGCAGTCGCATGGCAAACGTATGGCGGCGGTAATTGAAAAGCTCCGCGCGGCCAGCGAATATCTGGGCGGCGAGATAGTCGTCGCCGTACTTCCGAACAGCGACGGTCCGGTCTTCCTTTCGGAAATCAAGCGCGAGGGTTTCGCCGATTTCCTGAAACAGAGCGGCCTGCCGGCGGCTGAGGAAGAACGCAACGGCCTGGTGGAATTCGGATCGCCAGCCGGCGTTCATGCGCTTTCGAGCGCGCTCGATTCGGCTCACGGCGGCATCGAGACTACGCCTTTCTACGCGCGCATTAACGACGTTTACCATCAAGGCGCCGGCTTCCTGGTGTGCGCGAATCTGAATCGCGCGGCCGATCCGAATGGGGCATCGAAGGGATCCGCGCAATTGGGCGCTGGGACGGGGGCTGGATTGAGCGCTGGATTGAGCGTCGGATTAGGCGCCGGATTGAGCAACGCTCAGTCCATCATTCTCGACGAAACCCAGGTGGATGGCCGCATGGAAGCGCGCGTTTCGGTTGCGTTCGACGGCCCGCGCGCCGGCATGGCGGCGTGGCTCGCCAACCCTGCGCCCATGGGCACGCTCGATTATGTCTCGCCCGAAGCTACGCTCGCCGCCGCGTTCGTGGTACCGAGCGGCGTCAACATCGTGGATCAGTTGAAGGTCATCTCGCCCAAGGAACTGGCCGCGGTGAGGGAAGCGCTCGCCGCCAGCCTGGGCGGAGAATTCGCGCTGGCCATCGATGGCCCGATTGTGCCGGTTCCATCATGGAAAGTGATCGCTGAAGTTTACGACCCCGTGGCTGCGCAGGCTGCAATCCAGCAAGCCGTCGCGAAGTACGCCGCGGAAGGCGCCAATTATCGGGATCCGGCGAACTGGAGGCCGCTCACCGCCACGCAGGAGACCGTGGATGGCCGCACTTACTACAGCCTTGCCGTTCCGGACGCCGGCCCGCTGCTCGAATTCCATTACACTTTCGCGGGCGGCTATCTGATCGCCGGACCGACGCGCGCCATCGTGGCGCATGCGCTGCAAATCAAGACTTCGGGTCTCTCGATTCTGCGCTCATCGAAGGTGGCCGCGATGATGCCGCGCGACCACTACGCTAACTTTTCGGCGGTGGTCTATCAGAATATCGGCCCGGCTATTGCGCCCTTCGCCAGCTTGCTGGGCGGCATGATGCCGCAGCGTCCTGGCCAGGGTCCGGGTCGACAACTGCCGTCGCTCGAAAGCCTCGGCAGCATGAAGCCCACTCTTATAGCCGCCTATGCCGAACCGGACCGCCTCACGGTCGCCGCCAACGCGGACCTGATCGGACCAAGCATCGCCAGCCTGATGGGCGGCAACATCACCGGACTCGCCGGTCCGCTGGCGTCTTTCTTTCAGCCCAAAGGAACACGCGAACACCAGATGTCGTATAGATAGAGCAATTGGAGAATATTCGCAACCCGATTGGGCCGGCGCGCCAGTATCTTTTGAAGTAGATCCCGCAACCGTGACATCAATGAACGACAGCATCCAGTTCGAAGATGGAGAATACGGGCCTCGCGCTGTCGTCGCCGACCCTTTGTCCGTCGAAATGCTTGACCGTCTGCTCGGCCGTGGGCTTGCTGAGCTCGAACTGAATCAAGGGAAGGGGTGGCGGGGAGATAATGTCTTGTTCTTGGCCGAGTTAAAGCAATTGAGGGCGTTTAAGATTGTCGACTTCAACATCTCTTCGGTGGATCCGATTCATTATTTGCATGAACTTCGAGCGCTGGAGGTGAGCACGTATTGCCGGAGCGAGATTCGGTTTTCAGCGTTTCCGCAACTTGAACACGGTGCTTTGGAGTGGCGCCCCAGGGCGACTTCGCTGTTCGACTGCACAACTCTTAAGACGCTCTTCGTCAATCGCTATGGTGGAGGGAACGTCGATCCGTTCGCGCGACTGACAAATCTTGTGTCGCTGGCGATCCTGAACGCGCCAGTGGAGAACCTGAACGGGCTGCGCCCCCTGCACAGTCTGCGGTCTTTGCGGTTGGCCAACCTTAGGCGACTCACTTCACTCTCAGGGATCGAAGGGCTGGCGAACCTCGAGGACCTAGAGATACACACCTGCCGCGCCATTCCTTCAATCGAGGAAATTGGTTCTCTGTTGCGGCTTCGACACCTCCGGCTAAACAACGACGGCGACATCAAATCGCTGAAACCGTTGGAGAAGCTCGATGCCTTGGAGTCCGTATCGTTTTATGAGTCCACCAATATTCTCGATGGGGATCTCTCGCCGCTACTCCGACAAAAACATCTGTCTCGCGTCTCCTTTCAGAATCGTCGGCATTACTCCCATCGACGAGAAGAATTTGGCGCCGCTTACTCTAAGGTAAGGTAATCTATGATCCGTCCGCATCGTATACCATCGAGGTGATCTATGGCTGAAAACGATCAATTGCCAATTATAGATTTAAATCATGCAACCAGTCATTGAACTGGACGGCCTCGAAGTTCGCTTCGGGCAGCGCGTCATTCTCAACAAGCTGAGTGCCGCGCTTACCGGCGTATCCATCGGGCTGCTCGGGCCCAACGGCGCCGGCAAATCGACGCTGATTAACACCCTGCTGGGCTTCCACAAGCCTGTGTCCGGAACCGCGCGTGTGCTGGGCCGCGACATCCGCACCCACGCCCGCGAAGTCCGCGGACTGGTCGGCTACATGCCCGAGAGCGATTCGTTCATCGCCCAAATGAGCGGCGTCCGGTTCGTCCGCATGATGGCTGAGCTATCCGGCCTGCCGCGCGAGCAGGCACTCGAGCGCGCGCATGAAGCCTTCTTTTACGCCGGCCTGGGCGAGGTGCGCTACCGGCCGCTGGGCACGTATTCGCTCGGCATGAAGCAAGCCGCGAAGTTGGCCTCCGCCATCGCCCACGGACCTAAACTGCTGTTCCTGGACGAGCCGACCAACGGCCTGGACCCGCCCGCCCGCACGCGCATGATCCAGCTCATCCAGGATATCCGCGACCGCGGCGACCTGCGCCTCATCCTCTCCTCGCATCTGCTGCGCGACGTGGAAGAGTGCTGCGACCAGGTGCTGATTCTGAAAGACGGCAACATCGCCGCGTTTTGCAATTTGGAGGAGGAGCGGCGCGCCAATCTGCGCTTCCTGGAACTGGAGACCCGCGGCGCCAACAACGGCAACTTCCTTGCCGCCATCGACCGCCTGGGCTGCCAGACCGCGACCGGCGCGCAGGGACGCATCAAGCTGATCCTGCCCGATGGAATCGAGGTGCGACAGCTCTATGAAATCGCCGCCGGACAGGACGTCCAGATCCGCCGCCTGAGTCACAAGCGCGATTCGCTGGAAGACATTTTCCTGAAGGCCATGGAGGTTCCGAATGGCCGTTTATAAGAAGACTTACCGGCCTTATGAGGGCAGCCTCACGCCGGGTTGGTCGCGCATGTTCGTGATCACGCGCTACGCGTTTGAAGACCTGCGCCGCTCGAAGTTTCTGAACACGTTTTACTGTCTCAGCTTTGCCTACCCGGTGATTTGCGCGCTGCTCATCTACGTAAACCACAATACCAGCGCGCTTAAGGTGCTGGGCGTACAAAACACTGCCGGCATCATCACCATCAACCTCACTTTTTTCTTCAATCTGCTGGGATGGCAGAGCATGCTGGCGCTGTTCCTGGCTGCCTTCATCGGACCCGGACAAGTTTCGCCCGATCTGGCGAATAACGCGCTCTCGCTCTATCTGGCGCGTCCGTTCTCGCGCGTGGAATACGTACTCGGCAAGATGTCCGTGTTGATGGCGCTGATGTCGCTGATGACCTGGGTCCCCGGCTTGCTGCTGTTCGGCCTGCAGGCGTATCTGGAAGGCGGCGGATGGGCGCAGGATAACGCCCGCATCGCGGTAGGTTTCTTCTTTGGCTCGTGGGTGTGGATCGTGTTACTCTCGCTGCTCGCGCTGGCGCTCTCGGCGTGGGTCAAGTGGAAGCCCGCCGCCGGGGCGCTGGTGTTCGGCGTTTTCTTTGTCGCCGCGGCGTTCGGCGGGACCATCAACTTAGTGCAGCGCACGAACTGGGGACACTTGTTCAACATAGGGTATCTGGTTGGCTCGGTCTGGGTGCAGTTGATGGAAGGCGCTACGCGCACCACGAACGGCGCGGTATTCTTCCGCGTCCCGATAGGTGAAGAGCTTCCGATAGGGTGGTGCTGGTTCGGGTTGTTACTGCTGGCTGGCGCGTGTCTCTATATGCTGGCGCGCAAGATCCGCGGCGCCGAGGTGGTGCGATGAGAGACGGCCGGAACTTACTTGAAGGATTCTCAGTAAGGTCGGCAGGCCGGGCCCAGGGGGCGCCCCCAATCGGCCGCAGGTTGGCAACCCAACGCCGCTTACTTTGCCGGGAGCTGGGAATTGTGCGCAAGACTGTAGGGCGGACCCCCTGGTCCGCGCGGGTCCCCCTGGACCCGCTCTTCGACCAGCGAAATCAGTGCGACGCGATCGCTGAGAGGCCGACCGGGGGGTCGGCCGCGGACCAGGGGGTCCGCCCTACAGTTTGTGCGGAATACTCACCTGCGTCCAAAGTAAGTGACATCGGGTTGACAACCTGCCTCACAGGTAAAAGTGCAGGTATAGGTGCAGGTCCAAATGAGGGGACTTATGCCGGATAGCCTTATTACCTTCGGCAATGTCAGTCGCTTCTACGGTGAAGTGCTCGGCATCAACAAGGTCAGCCTCGCGATTCCGCCTGGGATTACCAGTCTGGTGGGCCCTAACGGTTCCGGTAAGACCACGTTAATGAACCTGATGACTGGTCTCATACGGCCTACGCAAGGCGAAATCCGCGTGCTGGGAGTTACGCCCGATCATCCGGAGAAACTCTGCCGCATCGTGGGGTATTGCGCGCAGTTCGATGCGTTTCCCAAGGGGCTCAGCGGCCGTCAATTTGTCTACTCTTACTTGCGCCTCTACGGTTATAGCGACGCCGAATGCGAGTCGCGGACAGACGCCGCCATCGAGCGCGTCAATATGACTCCCGCTGCCAATCGCCCGGTGGCCGCTTACAGCAAAGGCATGCGGCAGCGCATCAAGCTCGCGCAAGCCATGGCCCACGACCCGCAAGTGATCGTTCTCGACGAACCGCTCAACGGCCTCGACCCGATGGCGCGCGCCGAAACCATCGCGCTGTTCCAAGAATGGGGCGAAACGGGCCGCCATGTGATTGTCTCCAGCCACATTCTGCACGAAGTGGATCGCATCTCCGACCAGGTGATTCTGCTCAGCCACGGGTATGTGGTCGCCGAGGGTCAAATCCAAGGCGTGCGCAGCGAAGTCAAAGAGCAGCCGATGCAGATTGTGGTGCGCTGCGACCGCCCCAATGAGCTGG
>JBEKNN010000385.1:0-7513 GCA_049522755.1 Bryobacteraceae bacterium
CCTTTTCCGCCCGCCCGCGCGCCTGGGTGATGATCCAACGCATGGCCAGCGAAGTCCGGCGATTCTGCGGCACCTCGATGGGCACCTGATAGTTGGCGCCGCCCACGCGCCGGGTCTTCACTTCGAGCAGCGGCTTGGCGTTCTCCACAGCTTTCTTGAAGGCCTTCAGCGGATCGTCGCTGGTGCGCTCCTTGAGCTTATCCATGGCTTCATAGAAAATGCCCTGCGCGGTATTCTTCTTGCCGTCCCACATCATCGAGTTCACGAACTTCTCCACCAGCGAGGAGTTGTAGACCGGGTCCGGCGCTATATCGCGAATTACGGCTCTGCGTCTGCGTGGCATACGTACCTACGATTTGGGCCGCTTGGCCCCGTACTTCGACCTTCCCTGTTTACGGTTCGCGACGCCCGCGGTATCGAGCGCGCCGCGGATGACGTGATAACGGACGCCGGGAAGATCCTTCACGCGGCCTCCGCGGATCAGCACGATCGAGTGCTCCTGCAGATTGTGGCCGACCCCCGGTATATAAGTGGTTACTTCGATTCCGTTGGTCAGCCGCACGCGCGCCACCTTCCGCAGCGCCGAATTCGGCTTCTTGGGAGTGGAAGTGTACACGCGCGTACAAACACCGCGCTTCTGCGGGCAGCTTTCCAGCGCCGGACTGGAAGTTTTCCAGGCTGGCGGCTTGCGCCCATTACGCACAAGTTGATTAAACGTCGGCAAAGTCTTCCTCTTCGATCTAAACCAATCAGTCGAAACCAAAAGTTGGGCAATCCAGGGGTTCCGCCGAACGCGGCAAAATCACACACCAAACGCCCCGGGATCACAACAGCGAGGATTAATCTGCTTTAAGGACAGGTCCATGTCCCAAGCGGCGTGACCGCAGGAACCTCGGGACCTCACCCCCGGACGGACTCGCCCAAGCCGCGGACAAGTGGTAGCACGGGAGCAGAAAGCTGTACTCGCGAAACCTTATAATCATACACGAATGACAACGTTGTGTGCAAGCGGCGTTTCGCCTGCCATTTCAGAGGCCTCTCCACCATCGTGCAACCCATTGACAATACTGACCAAACACGTGGCGCACGCACTCCTGCGTGCAGCGTTCACACTCGTGTGAACGCGATATGTTTCACAACACTCCAGAGGCGCTCAGCGACAGAGCCACGAAATCCCCAAAACTGCAGCGGATCGTTAATCCGACCTGCGACTTCAGATGTTTGCTCGCAGGGCTCGTCAAGCCCAATTGTGCAGGCTACCGCAGGCCGATGGCGCCTCTACGTACGGTAGCCAACTGTCTTTTCCCACCGATTCCGCCCTCCCGCAAAACCCCAGTCCCAAGACCTAAAAACTCTATAACTCAATCATTCCAAACCACTTACAAAAATGACTTCTCAAAGCATTACCACCACCCCTGCTACCCTTAAATAGAGAGAGGCATTATGCCAACAGCTAAACAAAACCGCACGAATTCGCAACAATCCACCGCTCCACCCACCACCGGGGGCCAAGCCGCATCCCGCTACCACGCCGCGAAGCACGGCATCGTCGCCACAACTCAGATCATGTTCGACGAAACCGCCGAAGATCTCGCCGCGCTCGCCGCCGAATACCACGAACACCACAGCCCTGCCGATCCCGACCAGCGTCTCCTCGTCGATACGCTCGTGCACAACGAATGGCGCCTCCGCCGCATGCGCCGCGTCGAAGCCGAGCTCTGGGAGCACGCCACCAACGCCTTCCTGGCGCAGAATACCGAAGCCCCAGCCTGCTCCTCCGGCGACGCCTTCGCCACCGCCTCCGGCCAATTCGAGCGCCTCCAACGGGTCGTCAATTTCTGCGAGCGCAACTATCACCGCGCTCTCAAAGAGCTGCAACGCCTCAAAGCGAAAGTGGGGCAGGCGCTTCCGCCTGCCAACCCCGGTCCCCCACCGCAGAAAGCCGCCGCCGATCCCCCGCAACCCCAACAATCCACAACCACTTCCGCGAAATTGGGTTCGTTCCGTCAAAATCCGAAAACCCCACCGCCCTCCGCCCCGCCGTCTGCTGGCCCGTTAGCCGGCCAACCTGCTCCGGCAAGCCCGGCGAAAACCCGCCCAAGCCCCGCGGATGGCTTCCCGAAATCCGGTGGACGCAATTGATGCCGCCTTGCCGACGATTTCCAGGAAATCCCCAGCCGATCTGTAATCAAGGCCACCTTAAGCCGCCGCCGATACGCTTTTCGGAATTGAGTGGGCGGAATGGCTGAACCGAACGCAACCCGGTCCCCGTGGGATCAGGCGGGTGGAAGGCGCCAACCTCTTTTTCCCGGAAGAAATGCCGGATCTTATTGCCTAGGAAAGCCGCGCGCTTTGGAGTGGCCGGCCTATGGCGGGATAGCCCAAGCTTGTCACCCAACTCACGGACCAGGCTATCGGCCAGGCCGCATTGGTCAGCCGATTCAGCGCGTCGAAGGTGGATGTCACTGCCAGCATCCTGAAAGTCATCCGAGCGCCAGGGCAACCGACGGTGATCGTCCCAATAGCGACAGCCGAAAGATTTCTCGCCTGGCCAGCTTATCCTCTTGACACTGCGCGGCGAGACCGCGCTTACTGGAATTGCGTCTGCATCATGGACGCAATTACCGTTGAGGAAGTCATCCTATTTGTAGACACGTTTGTAGACACGGCACACATCGTTTGACGAATCTCTTGCACAAGGAGTAACGCAGATGGCACAAGAGTACTTGGCGATGTATCTGGAAATTACCGCCGACTTTGGCAAACCATCGCATTTCATTCCGATCATGCATTTTGCGGAAACCCCCGCCAGGCTGGCTCAGGACATTCGGGATGAGGCGTTCTATACGAACGAGGTCAAAGCAGGAATGGCATTGGAAAGGATTAGGAACCAGACGCCCTTCTGCATCTCGGTCCTGTTTCTTTCCACATTGCCTGCCATGCGAACCATTCTGTCAGGTGCGGCGAAAAAGCAACTGCACCTGATGGTCGAAGATCTGAAGCCTATTCTAAATCCCCCGCGCACGGCTCCTACTATCCAAAACCCGGAGATCGAGACCGTACAGATATGGCTTGGCATGAAGAAGAAGACCACGCCTTATCCCGAAGACTTTGTCACCGAGAGTAACTTTACAAGCGGCCGATTTCTTGTTCAGTTCTCCGATGTACAGGTGAGAGAGTCGGTTATGGTCATAAAGAAACAATTTTTCGTTGTGTTAACGTTTTTCCGCGTGACAGGTCAAATTTTCATGATGCCAATGGACCCATAAAGACGACGGTAAGTGGCAGCTAACTCGCAGGCAGTTTCGAGACATCCCAGCCGCCGCCGAGCGCCTTAATCAACAGCACGCTTGCGTCCATGCGGCGCCGCAGCAGGTCCACCTCCGTGGACTCATTCTGCAGAGCGATGCTTTGGGCGGTAATCACTTCCAGATATGTCACCAACCCGCCTCGATACCGGTTGAGAGAAAGCTCCAGCGATTGCTGGGCCGCCTCAACCGCAACGCTCTGCGCCTTGGCCTGTTCCGAAAGAATGCGCAAGGTAGATAGATTATCTTCCACTTGCTGAAAAGCGCTGAGCGCCGCCTGTTGGTAGTTCGCCACGGTCTCGTCATAGCTGGCCGTGGCCGAATCCGCCTGGGCGCGGCGGCGGCCGCCGTCGAAAATAGTCTGGAGCATACTCGGACCCACCGCCCAGAACCGGCTGGGCCAGGTGAGCCAGTTGACGAACGTCTCGCCCTGCAATCCGCCGGTCGCGGTGATCAGCAGATTCGGGAAGAAGGCCGCCTGCGCGATTCCAATCTGCTCGTTGGCTTCGGCCATCCGCCGTTCGGCCGCCGCGATGTCGGGGCGCCGCTCCAGCAATATAGAGGGAATGCCGATGGGGATCGCCGGAGGCGTGGAATTCAGCGCCTCGGCGGGCAGGCTGAGCGTCTCCGGCGTGCGGCCGGTCAGCACGGCGATGGCGTGCTCGAACTGCGCGCGGTCCACGCCCACGCCGATATCCTGGGCCCTGGTGGTTTCCAGTTGCGTGCGCGCCTGCGCTACTTCGGCGCGCGAAGTCAGTCCGCCGTCGAAGCGATGTTGCGTCAGTTCGAGCGCCTTCAGGTAAGCGACCAGAGTCTGGTCGAGCAGCCGCTTCTGCGCATCCAGGCTGCGCAATTCGAAATAGTCCACGGCCAGCTCCGCGTGGACGCTCAAGCGCATGGTCTCCAGATCGGCCGCGGTGGCTTGGGTCTCCTCGCGCGCCGCGGTGATGGAGCGGTGGATGCGGCCCCAGGCGTCCAGCTCGTAGTTCAAATCGATGGGCAATACTAAGTTGCCATATTGGCTTGGAGTGGTAGCGTCAACGCCGTTGGTGGAGCTCCGATTGGAAGTGATGGATGGAGAGGTTGAGATGGTAGGATACAGGTTCGAGCGGTTGAGCTGGATGAGCGCGCGCGCCTCCCGGAAGCGCGCTTCGGCGGCCTTCAGCGTCTGGTTGGACGGATCGACCTGCTGCTCCAGCGCGTTCAACTCGGCGCTGCCGAAAATGCTCCACCAATCGGCGCGGATCTTGTCGTCGCCCGGTTGCGCCTGCTGCCAGCCGTTGCTCTCTTTGAATTCCGCCGGTGGCGGTTCTTTGTATGCCGGCGCGGCGGGCACGGAAGGCCGGGTGTAGTTTGGCCCCACATTGCAGCCCGCAAGCAGCGCTGCCGCCGCGACGAATAGGGCGTCTCGCACTCGCATTTACTTGGTCGCCCCCGCCACGCGGACTTCGACGCCAGCGGTGAGGGAGTCGGATGGATTCTCAATCACCTCATCGTTCCGGTCGACGCCGGCGACCACTTCCACCTCGGTCCCGAAATCGCGGCCGATAGTAACCGGCGCCAGCACAGTCCTGCCGTTTCTGACTACCGCAACCTGCATTCCTTCCGAGCGAAAAATCAACGTGTTCACGGGCAGAACCACAGCGGTGGAATGGGCCGCCAGTTTCAAGTGCACCGTGACGAAGGCGCCGGGCAGCAGCTCGCCGGTCGTATTGGTCACATCCACTTCGGTCAGAAGCGTGCGGGACCCAGGGTCGATGGCGTCGGCCGTGCGCGCGATCTTGCCGAAGAAGTGGCGGCCCGGCAATTCCGCCAGCGTCAGGTCCGCCATGCTGCCCGGCGTGGCGGCGCGCGAGTAGGCCTGCGGCACGTTGACAAACACCCGCAGCTCGCTGGTGGCCGCGATGTCGAACAGCTCCTTGCCCGCGGAATTGGCGCCGGCGTCGATGAGCGCGCCGATATCGGTATTGCGCGCCGTAATCACGCCATCAAACGGGGCGTAGATCTTCTGAAAGCGCTGCGTCTCTTCCAGGCGACGCATGTTGAAGCCGGCGGAATCCAGCATGGCCTTCTTGGCGTGAAGGTCGCCCACGCGGTCTTCCACATCCTGCCTGGCCACCGAATCGCTGTTCAACAATGCCTGGTAACGGTCCGCGGTAGTCTTCGAGAGATCGTAATTGGCCTGCGCGGTGGCCAGGTCGGCGCGAGCCTGGTCCAGTTGCCGGTCGAGTTCGGGAGTCTCGATCTCCACCATTAGCTGGCCCGCTTTCACATGCGCGCCGATATCGAAATACCACTTTTTCAGATAGCCGTCGACGCGCGCGAAGATCGGCGTGGCAACGAATGCCTGGACGTTGCCGGGCAGCGCGACTTCCTCGGCGCGGGCTTCCAGTTTGGGATGGATCACGGCCACCGAGGGGACGGCGCTATCGAGAGTGGCGCGCTGTAAATCGCCTTGCGCTCTCACCCGCGCCTCGATTCCGTTATAGATGACATAGCAGAGAACGATCGCCGCGACCGCCCCCACAAAGGTCAGCCCGATTCGAAAACCGGTGGACAGGGGTGGCGGACCCTCCACTGGCATCTCGCCCTCGGGATTCGGTCTGGTTGTTTCCGGGTTCGTCATTTGACTGTCGTCATCTAACTGTCGTCATTTAACTGTCGTCATCTGGCTACGGCTCGGCCGGTTGGCCGGCGCCATTCTCCAGCCCTTCCCTATGACTATGCAACAGGCTGAAGACCGCCGGAACAAAGACCAGAGTCGCCACCGTTGCCACCGTCAATCCGCCAATCACAGCGCGGCCCAGAGGCGCGTTCTGTTCGCCGCCTTCGCCCATGCCGAGCGCCATGGGGACCATGCCGATAATCATCGCCAGGGCGGTCATAATCACCGGGCGGAAGCGCGTTCCGCCGGCCGACAAAGCGGCGCGCACCGGGTCGCCGTATTGAATCAGCTTCTCCTTGGCGAAGCTCACCACCAGGATGCTGTTCGCCGTCGCCACGCCCATGCACATGATCGCCCCCATCATCGCAGGAACGCTCAGCGTGGTGTGGGTGATGAACAGCATCAGGACGATTCCGGCCAGCGCCGCGGGCAAAGCCGTGATGATGATGAAAGGATCGAGCCACGATTGGAAATTGACCACGATCAGCAAATAGACCAGGACCACCGAAAATATCAATCCGCCCAGCAGTCCGATAAATGAAGTACGCATAGTCTCCAACTGCCCGCGGACGATCATCTGCGAACCGCGCGGCAGATACTTTCGATTGGCGTTGGCGATGCGCTCCACTTCGGCGCCCGCGCTTCCCAAATCGCGCTGGTCGACGGACGCAAAAATATCGACGACGCGCTGGATATCGTAATGGTTCACGGCGGCCATGCCGGCGCCGCGGGTGATGGATGTGACATCGTTGAGAATCTCGGGATTGTTAGGGTTCTGCGAGGTGAGCGGCAGGTTGCGGAGATCCGGCAGGGATTGCACGAGATACTGCGGCGCTTGCGTCACTACGTTATAACTGACGCCGTTTTCCGGACTGAGCCAAAAGGTCGGCTGCGTCTGGAAGCTGCCGCTCAGCGCGATCAGCAGGCTTTGCGCAACATCGTTTTGCGTGAATCCGCTCTGCGCCGCCTTGATGCGGTCGGTGAAAACGTGCATCTTGGGCTCGTCGAACAACTGCTGGATTCGCAAGTCGGCGATCCCAGGCACGCGGCGCATCTGGTCCATGATCCGGTCCGCCAAATCGCGGTTGAGTTCCACATTCTTGCCCACCAGCTGAACGTCGATGGGCGCCGGTAAACCGAAATTCAAGATCTGGCTGACGATGTCGTCGGGCAGAAAATAGAAATCGTCGCCGGGAAACTCCTTGGGTAATGAGGTGCGAAGAATGCGCACATATTCCTCGGTGGGGCGGTGGTTTTCATTGAGCGAGACGAAGATATCGGCGTCGGCCGAACCGATGGGCGCGGAGTTGCTATAGATGGTATTGATGCTGCTATAGGGCAGGCCGATCTCATCGAGCACGCTCGCCACCTGATCCTTGGGAATCTGGCGGCGGATGGCTTGCTCCACCAGGTCGCAGATGCGCGCGGTTTCCTCGATGCGCGTTCCGGTCTTCACGCGCATGTGCAGCTTGAACTGGCCGGTGTCTGTCGTGGGGAAGAAATCCTGACCCAGCCAGGGGTAGAGCAGGAAAGCCGAAAG
>JBEKNN010000386.1:0-7365 GCA_049522755.1 Bryobacteraceae bacterium
CGAGAGTTGTGGCCGAAGAAGTGGAGCGCTTCCGCTCCGCCGAGATGCAACGATTGGTTTCGGACGCGGAATTGCGCGCGCTCCATTCGCAGATCAACCCGCATTTTCTATTCAATGCGCTAAACACGGTTTATGGGATCATTCCGCGCGAAGCGGCCGGCGCCCGGCGCACGGTACTCAACCTTGCCGATATCTTCCGCTATTTTCTTCAATCCGACAAGATATTGATACCGCTATCGGAGGAGTTGAAAATAGTTAAGGCTTACCTCGATATCGAGCGCCTCCGGCTTGGACCGCGCTTACAAACCATCATCCAGGTGGACAAGGAGGCGGAACTGGCTTTGATTCCTGTCTTGTCTATACAGCCGCTGGTGGAAAACGCCATCAAACACGGTTTGTCGACGCGCTTAGACGGGGGATGGCTAAGTCTGACCGCGATTTCCGCGGATGGCAGCGTGACAATCACCGTGGAGGACTCCGGGACCAGCCCCAGACCCCAAGCCGCCGTGGCGCAACAAGCGGGGGCCGGAGTTGGACTCGCTAACGTGACGGGCCGGCTTCGGTTGTGTTACGGGCCGGATGCTGGTGTGAACATGCAACAGGGCGACCTCGGGACAAGAGTACAGTTTTCTGTGCCGCTCTCGGATGGCTCGACTAACTCGCCAACGCTTCCGATACAACGCCTCCGATTTCCGTAAGGTTGTTCGCTGCGATCATGGACGCCCTTTCCTTTACCAGCCAGCCGATGTCGATCCGGGAAGTCCGTTCGTGGGCGTCTTTAGTCCGCTCCCAATAGCTTCCCGGCCTTCTATCAGAAAATCTTAGGCCGTGCGGCGGGCCTTCCCGATACTGAAACAATGAAAAGAATTCTTGCGGTCACTGCTGTGTGCGCTGCACTCTCGCTTAGTTGTGGAGTCCTTGGTAACGCTCAATCGACAAGCGCCGGCGCTGGAACTGTCCGCGGCGTAGTGCTCGATCCTTCTGGCGCTGCCGTAAAGGCCGGCTCGGTAGAAATTCAGAATCCCGTCTCCCAGTATGTTCGGGACACCAAGACCGACGACCAGGGTAGGTTCGAATTCGACAACGTTCCTTACAATAACTACCATCTCAGCGCCACCGAGGCCGGATTTCAGGGAGCCGAACAGGACTTGAACGTTCGCTCATCGGTACCGCTGGACGTGAAATTCACCCTACAAATCGGAACTGAGAAAACCAGCGTGACCGTAACCAGCGGCGGAGATCTGGTGGAAACCGACCCGAACACTCATACGGATGTAGATCGGGATCTTTTTGACAAGCTTCCACTGGAGAGTTCGACGTCTTCACTCAGTTCCCTCGTGACCTTGGCAACGCCT
Source organism: Bryobacteraceae bacterium (assembly GCA_049522755.1). Lineage (GTDB taxonomy): Bacteria > Acidobacteriota > Terriglobia > Bryobacterales > Bryobacteraceae > PALSA-243. Next base: position 1,356 of record JBEKNN010000386.1, read on the forward strand.
GGGATCTCAGCCGATTCGAACGGTCTGTTTCATGGTCTCGGCGATCACGCTTCCAACTCTTTCTCCGTCGACGGCCAGCCCATCACCGATCAGCAGAGCAAGGTCTTTTCGAATCAGCTGCCGGTCGACGCCGTCCAGTCGATGGAGGTTATCGAAGGCGCTCCACCTGCCGACTTCGGGGGCAAGACCAGCGTTGTGATCGTGGTGACCACGCGTTCGGGACTCGGCTTGACGGAGCCTCACGGCGACATTACCGCATCCTATGGCAGCTTTGGCAGTACGAACGGGGGATTTGACCTTGCCACCGGCGGGAAAACCTGGGGCAACTTCATTTCCGTCAACGGAATGAATACCGGCCGGTTTCTGGATGGGCCCGAGTTGACCGTGATGCACGATCACGGCAATGAACAGAACGTGTTCGATCGCGTCGACTTCAAACTTTCCGACAAGAACTCGCTCAACCTGAATCTTAGCTTTACCCGGTCCTGGTTCCAGACGCCGAATACGTTCGACGCGCAAAACGCGACCGCCTGGAACGGGCTGGTGGTCAATAACGGAGGCCTGGGGCCTAATGGCCAAGTGGTCGGTTCGACGGACCAGCGTTCGAAGATCAGGACGTTTAACATCGCGCCGGTATGGACGCATCTAATCGGCGCGAACACCATCTTTACCTTCGGCGGCTGGGTGCGTCAGGACCAATACAATTACTATCCAAGCGATAATCCATTCGCCGACTTCCAGCCCGATTTACAGAGCGCAACCGTGGGCCAGAGTCGCAGCTTGACGAATGCGGGCGCCCGCACCAGCGTGGCTTACGTTAAGGGCATTCATAATATCAAGATCGGCGCGCAGTACGAGCATACTTTCCTTACGGAAAGGGATGCCTTCGGCCTGGTCGATCCGACGGGGAACGCGCCCTGTCTGAATCAAGACGGCACGGCCGACACGAACCCCTCGATTACGAATCCGGCTTCGTGCGGGAGTTTAGGGCTGCTGCAAAACCTGGGCCAGGGGTCGGCCCCGGCGTTCATTCCGCTTCTTGGCTGTTACGACCTGACGCGGACGGCTGCGCTGCCGGCATCCGACGGCTGCCCGAATAGCACCAGCACGCTGTACGACTATTATGGCCATGCCGACATCAAGGAATTCGCTTTCTATGCCATGGATACCATCTCGCTGCGCAATTGGACGTTCAACCTCGGCTTGCGCGTCGACAAATACAACGGCATAACCAGCGCCGCACAAGCGGAACCGCGTCTGGGTATCGCTTACAACATCAAGGGGACCAATACGGTGATCCGGACATCGTATGCGCGCACCATGGAGAGCCCATTCAACGAGAACCTGGTGCTGGCCAGCCTGGGATGCAACGACCCCGTGGTTCAGGCATTTCAGACTCTCGTGGCGGGCGGCGCTTGCGTAACCACCACGCCCTTGAGCCCGGGTCATCGCAACGAGTTCCATGCCGGCCTGGAGCAGGCGTTTGGCAAGTACCTGGTGATTGATGCCGAATACATCTGGAAGTATACCCACAAGGCATTTGACTTCAGCGTGCTGGGGAATACGCCGATCACGTACCCGATCGAATGGACCAGCTCGAAAATCCCCGGCTATGCGCTCCGGGCCACGATTCCCAATTTCCACGGATTGACGGCGTTCGCGGTGGCGTCCAGCGTAGCGGCGCGCTTTTTCGGCCCGCAAGCCGCGGGCATTGGCTCGACTCCAGGAGCCATCTCGGTATTTCGCATCGACCACGACGAACTCTTCAATATGACCTTCCACTCGCAATATCAACCGGTGAAGACGCTGCCGTGGATCAGTTTCAACTGGCGCTATGACAGCGGACTTGTGGCCGGCCCGGTGCCATGCGCCGGAGGCAATTGCGCTAACGGACCGAATGGAACCGACACCGTGGTGGACGTTTCCGGTCTGACGCCCGATCAACAGTTCGAAGGAGGGCTCTATTGCGGCGCCGTGCATGCGACGCCGACCACCCCGATCAGTCCGACCGGCCTCTGCCCGGCGAATATGTACGGTTCGACGCTGGTATCGATTCCGGCTGCTGGCACGGAGAACGACGACCACAACCCGCCCCGCATCGCGCCGCGCAATCTCTTTGACGTTGGCGTGGGAGACGACAATCTGTTTCACGGCGAGAAGAAGAAGTGGAGCGCGCGCGTGACTGTTGTGAATCTGACGAACAAAGAGGCGCTCTACAACTTTCTTTCAACCTTCAGCGGTACCCACTATGTGACGCCGCGGGCGGTAACCGCGACCATCGGTTTCCACTTTTAGCGGCCTCCGGAGCCGCTATGCGGGCGCGAGAAAAGGGATCGAAGACCAGCCAGCGGGGGCAGCGACTGGTCTTCGCGGCCATCGCCCTGTTCATGACCTGTGCGGTCTTGCTGCCCGTATTACTCGCGGTTCTGAGCAGCCGTCCCGATCTGTACGCGGTAAAGCCAAAACCTGTTCGACCTGGCATTGTCGTAGTGGATTGGAAGAGCTTGGGCGCCTTGCTCTCCGGGCCGGTGAATCCGGCCGTAGCCCGCCCCGATTGGTTCGGGCCGGAGGTGGAGATTACCGGATACATGTTTCCGGTTGCGTCGTCCCAAGGGGGGCAGAAGGTGGCGCATTTCTTGCTGGTTCCGGATCCGGGGGACTGGCTCGACCCGCCGCATCTCCATGCCGCCGAGGTGATCGATGTCCGGCTGAAAGGCGGCGAAAATACCCGACTGGTGGAAAGAAGCGCGGTTGTGGTGTGCGGAAGGCTTTCATTCGGATCGTTGAACGCGAATCCGCGCGCGATATTATTCCTGGCAGACGCAACGGTTGATTGGCTTGCGGAGGCCGAGACTCCTACTACCCGATGATCGAGACCTGCCATCCCGTGACCACAAAGCGTCTGGTGATCGGCCAGGTTTCCGTTTGTATCGGCTGCTGTTGCGGACAAACCGATCGCGGAAAGCCCCCGGTGCCTGTAGAGTGGCTCAAAGTGGAATGGCGGCTGTGGGGCCTCTCAAGAACATTCAACTCACCATCAGCGGGTGTCTTGGCCCCTGCGATGTTCCGAATGTCGTGCTGATAGCAACGGCGGAGGAAAGCGTGTGGCTTGGCAATATCGACCGCTTTGAGTACCATCGCGAAATTGTAGAATGGGCGGCGTGGAGCAAGGCCGCGGGCCGGATGCTGCCGCTCTCCAAGGATCTACTGCAGCACAGACTGGACCCATTTCGCCGATCTGATGCGACCGCTGCAAAAGAAGATTCTCATTGGAACGTGCTGCCTGACGACGGCAATCGCGATGCTCTCGGTCTTCTCCGCGGCGCACGGGCGCCTGCAAACGCGCGTGTTGCCCTGGGTGGGCGGCGTGCTCCTTGGAATCGGGGCCTTTTGGATTCTTCCGGAAATGGCGGAGCAGCGCGGCTGGGCGCTCGCATTGATCGGCGTCTCAGCCATCCTGCTTGTGCTGGCGGTGATCGACCTGTACATTTACCCGATCTGTCCCTTTTGCGCCGCGGGTGCGCATCCTGGTGCGGCCAGTGACTCAATCGTTTCCGGCCGGCGCATTCTTGCGCATGGCTGGCCCCTGCTCGCAGCCGGTTGCATCCACAGCTTCTTCGATGCTGGACGATTGCATTCTCACGGGCGGCCTCGGGTGCTTACGCTGCCCTCTCTTGGGGCGCCGTTGTCCACAAGCTTCCGGAGTCGGTCGCCATCGGAATTCTGGCCGCGCGTTTGACCTTCAGTCGAACCTTGCGCTGGGGGCTGTCATGTTGATTCAATCGGCGATGGCCGCGGGTGGCGCCCTGGCTGTTTTCGCAGGCAATCTAAATGAGCGCTGGGCCGATATCTACAGCATGCCGGCTTGCGCGCTTCTGATGTTGTTTGGTCTTCTCGCCCTGCAGGAGGAATGGCGGTTTCACGGCGGCGTCGCCGCCATTCGAGCCATGGCTCCTGGCTTGGTGGGTTGCGGACTTGCAGCGTTAGCCGGCCAGATCTTGTCACGATGAGCCGGTTCGTGGCAGTTGCAGCGCGAATCCACGCGCGATATTATTCCTGGCGGATGCGACCGTCGAGTAGCTGGTTGAATCAGCCGCGTCCGGACGCGTAGGCTCTGTCTCCCGCGGATGTTCTCGCTTGCGGCTGCCTCTCGCCGGCATAAACCAACGGCGCAGTTGTCGAGCCCGAGAGCAGGCGCGCCGAATTCAGGATGAAGACTAACTCGGAAGTCACATGGATCAGAGCGGCTAGAACCGGGTTGAGATAGCCGAAAGCCGCTAGCGCCACTCCGGCCGTGTCCGCCGCCAGTGTCCCCGTGAAGTTAGTCATGATGATGCGATTGCAGTTGCGGGCGATCCTGATTACGTCCACCACTTTGAGCAGGTCGTTTCCGATGAGCAGTACGTTGGCGCTCTCCCGCGCGACCTCGGTCCCGGACCCCATGGCGATGCCGACGTCGGCTTCCATAAGCGCCGGAGCATCGTTGATGCCGTCGCCAACCATGGCGACCTTTCTCGCCTGAGCGCGGAGTTGGCGGATACGTTCGAGCTTGTCCTGCGGCAGAAGTTCCCCAAGTACCTCATCCACCTGAAGCTGCTTTCCCACATGGTTGGCGATGGCGCCGGCGTCGCCGGTGAGCAGTACGGTGCGAATCGACATATCGCGCAACTTCCGAACCGCTTCCACGGCTTCAGGCCTGAGAACATCGGCGATGCGGATGCTTCCCAAATAGAGCCCGCCGTGAGCTACGGCTATCTCGGTTGACGAATCGTCGTTTATCGTCGCTTGGGGGAAAGCAATGCCATTCTCCTGCAGATAAGATCGGTTGCCCGCGATGGTGTCTCGACCCTCCACCAGGCAACGAATGCCCTTCCCAGGCGTGTACGAGAATCCTTCGGGATCGACCAATCGCAGCGAGAGCTCATTGGCCTTGCGTAAGATGGCTCGCGCGAGAGGATGCTCGGAGAACCGCTCGGCGCTGGCCGCTACGCGCAGCAGATATTCCCGCTCCAGGTTTGCGGAAGCCTCCAGCGCAACCACTTCCGGGTTACCCAAGGTGAGAGTGCCAGTCTTATCGAGAACTACTGTGTCCACCTTGCTCAGCGACTCCAGATATAAGCCGCCCTTGACGATTGCCCCCTGCCGGGCAGAGTGTCCGATTGCGCCCAGGATCGCCAGCGGCGTACCGGCGGCGATGCCGCAAGCGCCGGCGACAATCACCACCGAGATAGTGGAGCGCGCGTTATGGGTGAGAATGAAGGTCAAGGCAGCGCAGGCCAAGGCGAAGTAGACCAGGTAGCCGGCGAGCCGGTCGGCCGTCCTCTGAATGGGCGCGCGCGAACGTTCCGCCTGCTCTACCGTTTCGACAATCTTCCCGAATGCGGTGTCGCGCCCGAGACGGATGGTCCGGATCTCAAGGATGCCCGATTGGTTGACGGTTCCCGCGTAAACTTGAGAGCCGGGAAATTTTTCCACGGGCATGGATTCACCTGTAATGGGCGCCTGGTCGATGAAGGAGTGGCCGGTCGAAACCACGCCGTCGACTGGAACTCGGCCTCCCGGACGAACCAAAACGATGGTTCCGGCGCGCAGTTCGGTCAGGCTAGCGGGTTGTATCCCGTCAGGTCCGCGGACTTCCACCTCTTGCGGCAAGAGATTCAGCAGGTCCTGAATCGCGCGGCGGCCTTTGCCGACAGTCAGCTCCTCCAATACCTCGGCGATGAGGACGAAAAAGACGATGACCAGCGCCGTGAAGACTTCCCGGATGGCCAGCGACGCCGCCAGGGCGATCGTCATGGAAAGTTCCATAGTCATGGGCCGGGACGCGAGATCCGTAAAGGCCTCGCGGAAGATCGGGTAACCGCAAACCAGGACTGCCAAGAACCGACCACATCGATCTGGGGCACGGGCTGCCAGAGCCGCAGCCAGGTGACGACAATAGCCAGTCCGGCTAAGCCAATGCGTGCAAGCTCAAGTGGCTCGATATGTCCGCCGTCGTCGTTATCATGCT
>JBEKNN010000387.1:0-7330 GCA_049522755.1 Bryobacteraceae bacterium
ATGAACGTACCGCGGAGTACAAAGAAAATCTTCTGCTCAGTTGCAGTCACAAGTCTTACCAAAATAGTTCCTACTAAAATAGTTTCGAAACGCGTACTTATGGCGTCGATGGCCCTGCTCTGCATGGCAGGCCTGGCCTTCGGGCAAAGCACGAATTCCGGCGATCTTCGCGGATCGGTTACCGATTCCACGGGAGACGCTGTTCCCGGCGCCAAGGTAACAATCCTTAACGTCGACACCGGCGTGGCGAAGGACTACTTCACCAACGGAGCGGGTATCTACGACACAGTTTCCATTCTGCCAGGCACGTACCGGATTACTTTCGCCAAGGAGGGCTTTAACACGCTGGTGCGCACCGGCATCTCGCTCGAGGTGGGCGCCCCGCTGACTGTGGACGCTCAGTTGACCGTCGGCGAGGTGCGGCAGCAAGTCGAGGTAACCGCCGAGGGTACGCAATTAAAAACGGAGACGGCGGAACAATCGACCACTTTTCAGGCGACGACGATGAACGAGCTGCCCAACGTCACGCGGAGTTGGGCCAACATGACGCAAGTGCTGCCTGGCACGGTGGGTTCGGGGACCACCATCGCCGTGAACGGGACGATGCCCTACTACTCCAGCTTCCTTGCCGACGGCGCGTCCACCACGCTGCCGCACAGCTCTAATGTCGACCAATCGATTTTCGAATCCGTGGCCGAAGTCCAAATCAATACTTCGACGTTTTCCGCCCAATATGGCACAGGCGCAGTGGTCTTCAATCAGATCAGCAAGAGCGGTACAAACCAATGGCACGGCTCGGCGTACGAATTTTTTCAAAACAACGATTTGAACGCGAGAAACTTTTTTTCCCCCTCCGTTCCCATCGAGAAATTCAATAACTTCGGCGGATCGATAGGCGGCCCGATCCGGAAAGACAAACTCTTCTTCTTCTTCAATGTAGAACAAATCACCAACAACACGACTTCGTATAACTACTACACCTATCCGACGTCGGATATGCTCGCGGGAAACTTCTCTAATCCCATTTTTCCCACTATCTACCAGCCGTCGTCGCTTTCCAATGGAGCACGAACGCCGTTTCCGGGCAATATCATTCCAACAAATCTGATGGATCCGCTCGCATTGGCGGTTCAAAAATACTTTCCGACGCCCAACCTGCCGGGATATGTCAACAATCTCCTCACGCCAATCGTATCCACGTCTCCGTGGCTGAAATTTTTCGGGCGGCTCGACTATAACATCTCCAGCACGAATCGGCTGATATTCTCGGTCACGGAGCAAAACAACCCGGCGCCCACGCTTAGCCCGCTCTGTCCCGTGGACTGCTACCACGGCGATGTGAATCCTTATCAGGCGCAGCTCACTGAGGTGTGGACGATTACCCCGAATCTGGTCAATGAATTTCGCGTTGGGTACACGCGTGAGGAGGACCATTTCACGCCTTATACTCTTGGGCTGAACTACCCGCAGAAGCTTGGCTGGACCTACTCGGAGGCGAACATGTTTCCGGGCGTCACGATCGCCGGACCGGTGGGAGGGACCAATATCGGCACTCCGGGCAACAACGTGACCGCGATCTATGCGGAAAACGGCATCGACCCGAGTGACACGGCAACCCTCATCCGCGGCAGGCATATTCTCCACTTTGGCGGAGAAGTACTGACTTTTCAGGACAACGATACTCCGTGGGGAAATATCAACTCCGGAAACTTTGATTTCAGCGGAGTCTTCACGGCATCGGCTCCATTTGGCAAGGGCGGCCTTGGCTACGCGGACTTTCTATTAGGCCAGGTAGACAACTGGAATGCTACCAACAGCCCGATCAATGCCATGCGCCAGGCGCAGCCTCAACTTTTTGTTCAAGACGATTTCAAGGTTACGCCGCATCTTACCGTGAATGCAGGACTCCGTTATCAAATTGAGGGTGGATGGACTGAGCGCCACAACCAATTGGGCGATTTTGATCCGACGCTGATCAATCCGGTTACGAATACTCTGGGGGCGATGTGGTTCGCTCCCAATGATGGGCGAAACTCTTTGGAATCTCCAGTGGAAAACATTGTTCTTCCGCGCGTGGGCTTCGCCTGGTCGCCCAAGAACAATTGGGTATTCCGCGGAGGATTCGGCATGTACAGTTACGGATGGAGCGAAGACACTTACGTCGCCGGGGCCGAGGGTTTCGGAGCGAATTCCACCGGATCGCTTGCGGAAACCACTCAGACCGAGCCGGTCTTCCAGTTCTCTAGCACCAATCCGCCTTTGAACTATGTAGGAGCATCGAAGTCTCCGGGAGCCTACAACGGGCTTGCGGTGAACTTCTACCCTTATCACACGCCGGCTGCGCGCAATTACCAGTGGTCGCTCAGCGTGCAGCGGCAACTTCCGTTCGGCTTGCTCGCGGAAGCGGCCTACACCGGCAATCACACCAACGGCCTGCCATTCCCGGTTGACATAAACCAGGTGCCGGCGAGTCTGCTGGGGGTTGGGAGCCCGCAGAACGAGCGGCCCTACCCTCAATTTCTGACTATCTCCGGGAGTTACTACAACGCGATTTCTAACTATGACTCGATGCAACTGTCACTTAGGAAGCGCTTCAGCAACGGGTTGAACTTCGACTTCAATTACACCTGGTCCAAAATGCTCGACGAACAGGATTCCTCCGGCTGGAGCGGTAACGGCGGCACGCAGGTATATCAGAACGCGTACCTTCCCGGAGTCAATTACGGTTATTCCAACTTCCAACGGACACAGGCGTTTAAAGGGGACTTCGTTTACCAGCTTCCGGTGGGAAAGGGAAAACACTTCCTGAACACCGGCGGGTTCGGCGACGCGCTGTTGGGGGGGTGGCAAGCTTCAGCGATCTTCACGGTCCAATCGGGCGGGCCATACACGCCGACCATGGGAACGGCGGACCTGAGCGGAGCGCTGTCGGGCAATTGGTATCCCAATCTTGTCGGGAACCCCAACCTTGCGAATCCCACGATCGGCAATTACTTTAACGTGGCCGCGTTTGCCGAGCCCTCCGCTTTCACTTTTGGAAATGCGGGCAGAAACATCTTGTTCGGACCGGACTTGACGGACGTCAACTTCTCGATGGGCAAGAGTTTTGCCCTTCACATTCTCGAGAGGATGAGGCTGCAGGTTCGCTTTGACGCCACCAACATTCTGAACCATCCGAGCTTCAACAACCCGAATGCCTCGATTGGAACACCCGGCGCCGGCATCATCACCTCGACCAGCGTGGCAAGCCGCGTGCTTCAGATAGGCGCCCGGCTTTCCTTCTAATAGCGCTCCCGCAAGAGCGCGGTATAGACTAGTGAGCATGGACCTCAAAACGGCCGTACGCGTTGGCGTGGTTTTTTTTTTACCGTCGTCCCGTTTCCGGCTCAGTCCGTAGCCGGCCGGCAGGAGCAGCTTGACGCGCATGCGCGCCAGGCGCAGGAGTTCCTGAAAAATAAGCGGCCCGATTTGGCCGAGCGCGAGTTCAGCGCCATACTCGCGCTCGACCCGGACAATGTGGATGCGCACGGCAACCTCGGAGTGTTGCTTTTCTTTCAGGGCGACTACGCCAAGGCCGCTCCGGAGCTGCGCGCGGCGCTGCAGCTTCAGCCGGCCCTCACGAAAATTCAAGCCTTACTGGGCATGTGCGAAAAACGCACCGGCGAGACCACTCGCGCACGGGCCGATCTGGAAGCTGCATTTCCGCAACTGCAGGAAGAGAAGCTGCGGATCGAGGCCGGCATGGAGCTGATCGAGATCGACTATGGAGCGAACGATCTGGACAAGGCCGCGGGCGTTGCCAGCGCGCTTCGGCAATTGAAACCGGCCGATCCGGATATCCTCTACACGGCGCATCGAATTTACGCGGACCTGGCCGACGAGGCGATGCTGAGCATGGCGATGCTTGCGCCGGATTCCGCGCGAATGCACCAGCTCACGGCCCATGAGATGGCGCGCGCGGGCAATACCGCGGGAGCCATTGCGCAATACCGCCGGGCTTTGAAGATGGATCCCCGGCTGCCTGGCGCGCATTTCGAACTTGCAGAAATGTTATCCATGTCTTCTGTGACGGCCGAGCGCGACGAGGCCGGAAAGGAATATCTGGCGTCACTGGCCAATAACCCGGCCGACGAAAAGTCGGAGTGCAGGCTGGGCGAAATCGCGCTTCGCAAAACGGAGGTGAAGGAAGCGTTCGCCCGCTTTTCACTGGCCCGCCAGTTGCAGCCCAACGATGCCGATGCAGACCTTGGCCTGGCAAAGACGCTGATGGCGATGAACCAACCGGGAAAAGCGGAGCCGCTGCTGGAGGATGCCGAGCGGCTGGATCCATTCAATGCCACCACGCGCTATTATCTGGCCACGGTTTATCGCGGGCTGGGCCGAACGGACGATGCGCGGCGCGAGTTGGCGGAGTTTCAGCGCCTCAAGGAAATGAAGGAGCGGCTTAAGCTGAGTTACCACGAGATGGGCCTTCAGCCCGCCAAGCCGGAGCGGCCGGATCCGGCTATACCCAAGTAGCCCGCGGCTTCAGCCCCACGGCCACGGAGCGCATTCCGCACGAACTGTAGGGCGGACCCCCTGGTCCGCGGCCGGCCCCCGGCCGGCTCTCAGGACTGATTTGGGCTGGTCGAAGAGCGGGTCCAGGGGGACCGCTCTACTTAGCGCCCCGGCCAGGGAGCACGCTCGATGGCCGCGGCGCCTTCGCGGATAACAGCCAGTTGATTGGCCGCAACCTTTGCGAACGCCTGTCGATTGCCGTTGGGCCAGCGGATCTCGACATCGGCAGTTTCCGCCTTGCCAATGCCAAAGTGCAAACGGCGGTCATTGCAGGAAAAGTAGCTCGACTGGCTGGTGACTTCCTGAGCCTGCTGCTTGCCCCCGTACCGGACCAGCGCGCGGGCGCCGATCGCGCTGCGATTCGACGCCGTGCCGATCAGCTTCAGCTTCAGCCACCGATTATCTCCGCGAACATCGTTGCGCAGAAGCGAGGGCGGCTCATTCAGATTGACGATCAGGACGTCCAGATCGCCATCGTTGTCAAAGTCGCCGAACGCGCACCCGCGGCTGGAGTGTTTCGCCGCGACGCCGGGACCAGCAGCCTCAATCAGCTCTTCGAATTTCCCGTCGCCCAAGTTGCGAAACACAACGCGGGGCGTTTTATACGGATACCCGGGCAGCTTTCCTTCAATTTCCGGATACACGTTCCCCGTCACCAGAAACAGATCCGGGTAGCCGTTGTTCGAGAGATCGACGATGCCCGCGCCCCATCCCGTAAACCGGGTTTCGACCCCGAGTCCCGCCGCCAGAACCACGTCGTCGAAATTGCCCTTGCCGTCATTCCGGTAGAGTCCATTCGTGTCGTCGGTGAAATGGCCCTTGAACAGATCCAGATGGCCGTCGAGATTGTAGTCCCCCATGCCGACTCCCATTCCGGCCTGCTCCACGCCATCCTCGCTGAGCGCAGCCCCGCGCTCCACTCCCTCTTCGCGGAAAGTGCCGTCGCGATTGTTCATCAGCAACAGGCTGGCGCTGGTGTCGCAAGCCACAAAAATGTCGGGCCATCCATCCTCGTCGAAATCGGCGGCCACCGCAGTCAGGGCATAGCGCCCTTTGATATCGGCAATTCCCGCTGCCTTCGTCACATCGGTAAAAGTGCCGTCGCCGTTGTTGTGGAAGAGCGAATGGAGACCGGTGGGAAGCCCGCGCGGGCCGCAATTGACCTGCACGGTCTTGAATTTGCAATATTCGTTTTGACCGGGCTTCGGCGCGCGGCTGAGGTCAAAATCGAGATAGTTCGAAACGAACAGGTCCAGCTTGCCATCCCGGTCATAATCGATCCAGGTGCAGCCCGCGCCCCAGTGCGTCCGATTCGCGCCCACGCCGGCGGTCTTCGTCACGTCGGTAAAGGTGCCGTCGCCGTTATTGTGGTAGAGCACATTCTCGCCCCAGTAAGTGATGAACAGATCCTCAAAACCGTCGTTGTCGTAATCGCCCACGCAAACGCCCGAGGCCCAACCGGTGCGCAACAGGCCCGCGCGCTGCGTTACATCCGAGAATGTGCCGTCGCGATTGTTCTTGTAGAGACGGTTCGTGGCGCCTTGGGGGACCTCGCCGAAGCGCGTGCCGCAAAGCAGCAGGATGTCGAGCCAGCCGTCGTTATCGTAGTCGAGAAACGCGCAGCCGCAGCCCATGGTTTCGACGATGTAGTCCTTGCGCGCAATCCCGCCATAAATTGTGGGCGCATGCAAACCGGCAGCCGCCGCGACGTCGGTGAACCGGGCGAGATACGGGATGCCGGAAGGCTTGCCGCGCGGCGTAGCCATGACGTTTCGCGAAGCCACGCCTTGCGACAGGAGGCGGGCCGGGGCGCCCAGGAACGGGATTCCGCCCAGCAGAGGTAGGAGGCTGCGTCGACTGAGCTTCATCGCAATATCGCATTTTAGCCCATCGTAACTTTTGAGTTCGAGATCGGCGCCGTTGGGATTGGCGATGCCCGGCTCAACTCTTCTTCAGGATTACCGCGTAGCCTGGCCCTGGCGATTCCAAAAACTCGCTAACGGTCCAGCCGGTTTTCTCAACGATGCTGCGCACCTCGCCGGGAGACGCAAACAGGTAATCGAACCAGCCTCCGCGGAACTGCCTATAGCGGATGCGCAATCGGACTTGTCCGGCCATTCGTCCGCGGTCTCTATTTCGTTTGTGATATGCCAGGTGAATGGGATCGCTGGTCCTGTAGGGGTCCGACGCCGCCGCGATAATGTTGGCATCGGGCGAAGTGATTCGGTCCATCATGGCCAGCAGGCGCCGCGCCTTAGTCATGCCGCCGAAGAGGCCGAAATTGTTCCCGTACATCACGATCGCGCCGAACGGTCCTCGAAGCGTCCGGATGTCGGCTATCGAAAGCACGCGCGCCGCCTTCACGCCGCGTAGCTTCGTCACCTTGACCGCCAACGGTGAGTTGTCTATGGCCAACACCTTGTGCCCTTGCTGCTGAAGGTAGAGCGCCACCCTGCCTGCCCCGCAACCGACGTCCAGCACGGCGCCATGGGCGCGCTGAATCGCTTCCCGTTCATGGGCCAGCCATTGGTCGCGCTCTTGAAAATATGGCAGGGCGCTGCCGAGATCGATCAGACCGTCTTCACGCTCGACGATTTCGTAGGTGCTGTTGCCCTTGTAGCAATTCCAAATTTCCTGCCCATATGCATCAAGCTCGGGTTTCATTCCGATCATTGTTTCACGGCCGCGGAAAGAGCGCGCTGCGATTGTCGCGCATGTTTGACCGGGAAATGCTTGCGCATCCGGCGCGCTGTGGGCACGCGACCATCCCCGA
>JBEKNN010000388.1:0-7306 GCA_049522755.1 Bryobacteraceae bacterium
TCACTGGTACCAGAGCGCGCCCACTGTCGCAGAGTCTGCTCTTCTTCAGAGGTCAAAGAAATCGTCGATCGTTGGCTCATGACCAGATTATAAGCGAATACGTTGATTTTTGCAATTAGGTACTAGGAGGTGAAGCTGTCGCGGAGGTCCTGCGGAATTTGCCCAAAACCAAATGGGTTGCCTCCAGTTTCGCCGTCCTCCAGTTCGGAATACGACCCTTCCAGATGGTACCCAACGTAGCCTACGCCGCGCTGGCCGACGTGCGCCCGCTTTTCGGCTGCGAGAGTTGCGGCACGACAAGCTTTTGGGTTCGATTCGATCGGACGGTTCGCCAAATGGACAAAGGCCATCTTCGGCAAGCGCTTCCACCCTAGCCCCCATTTCACGCCACGGCCACGCGCCCCCCTTGCGCCGTAACGATATATGGTCATGCGACCACAGGCGGTCGGGTCTTGAACCACGTTGAAACGCATCGACGGGACGACGCGGCAAACGGAAACATCTGCTCTACCGATAGTTGTATGGACGGACGGCAGCGTCCATGCCGCTTTGGCCGACAATCTGCTAGTTGAAGATCCGTAAGAGATTTCGCGCCCGAAACGTCATCCACGATTTCACACCGGTAGATGACGCGGGCGTATTGGGCACGTCACCCTGCTCTTTCGGGAACTGGAGGACATGCACACGAAATCAAAGGCCTATCTGGTGGGTGGCGGCATCGGATCTCTGGCAGCCACCGCTTTCATGATCCGCGACGGCGATTTGCCTGGCGAAAACATTTCGATTCTCGAAGCGGCGTCCGTCTTGGGCGGGAGTCTGGGCGGCGCTGGAGACGCCGTGGCCGGTTACCACATGCGCGGCGGACGGATGCTGACGACCGGCAACTACGAGTGCACCTGGGATCTTTATAAGTCGATACCCTCGCTGAACCTGTAAATCGTATAGACAGTGAAATGATCGCGGAAAGCGAGACACTCACCTCAGAACAGGTGACACTAGCCGTTGGAACGAATCCTGATGAGCAGCAAGTTTGTTAAATCAAGCAGGCTTTCGCAATTCCTCCGATTTACCGTGGAACATACTCTCCAGGGGAAAGCGGGCGAGTTGAAGGAGTACACAATCGCGACCGAGGTCTACGGTCGAAACGATGACTTCGATCCTACCCTGGACACCATAGTACGTTCCGAGGCGAGGCGGCTGCGGAGGAAGCTCAAGGAATACTACGACACAGAAGGTAAAGGAGATTCGATCGTCATTGCTTTCCGGCGCGGAAGTTACATTCCGGTCCATCGAGTGAGATTGGTTTCGACTGTGGCCGGCAATGCTTCAGAGGAAGAAGTTTCTGTTGCCGTCGAACCCTTTGAGTGCGATGGCGCCAATGCGCTCGCCTGGAAGTGTGCGTTCGGCATCTCAGACGAGATTCTCCACCAGTTGACGCACATCGCGGGAATTCGGGTGATCTGGCTTCCGGTGCGCAGTTCCTGGCGGGATGGCGGCATCTCGAAGAAGAGTGTCCCGGTTCTCGCGCCCTGGTGGTGATTCGAGGAACCGTTCGGGTTCACGACAATCTCTTGCGGGTCACCGCCCGAGCCACTACTGCCGATAGCCGGCTACTGTGGTCGCATCAAGTGGACTCACTGGTAGGAGGCACTGCGCTGATCCACCTGCAGGAGAGAGTGGCCCTTGAAGTTCTGACCCACATTGGGCAATGGTTGTCTGGCCTTAGGCCGGAAAACACATCGAACGGCTTGCCCCACTCCTGCTTGGATCTGTGTCGGTGGCATTGAAAAAGGGGCTTGGCGCCGTTGGCGCCGAGGTGCCCGCAGCCTTCCAGAATGAGCCTTTCTCTCTTATTAGGTGATGTAGTTCAGAACGGCCCGGAGCGGTCAAGGGCGCGCCGTTGTTGGGCGCGGCGAAGCGGACCCTTGACGGCGAGGACCGTTCTGACTGGAGCAAGAGAAAGGCTCGGCGAAGAGCTAGCGAAAGAGGGGGTCCAAAAATGGCCCCTTCGCCCGGCGCCACTGACATGGATCTGGCGGATTCTACTTCGGGCCAATGCGTGAGGCCACAATGAGGGTCAGGCGACGGCGATCTGATCCTGTGGGAGCATTCCGCACTTCGGGCCATCGCGTCCTTTGTCGTCGCCCACTTCCTTCGGCCCGCCTCGTTTCGCGTCATGTCATTCTGGGATGGTTATGTCGGGGCGACCACTGATCCTTAAGCGCCGCTTGCAACAGTCGTTTTCCGAACCTCGCATAACATGGATCGCGCGAATTAGTATGGATCGTTCAGCCAGAAATCACTGACACAGTCTGTCAATCTCGCTCCAATGGTTAAGTCAGAACCAGTCGGAAACTACTTATTTCCTTGGATAGGTGGCGGGCCTGATTCTCAGGCCATGAGCATGGAGAATACGATTCGCCGGAGCCCCCGGCGGACGTTCCGGACGATCTTGATTGCTTCTCGTGATTCCAACATCACGGCGCTAATAAACCGCGCCTTCGGTGCAAACCGGATGGCGAAAACAACCACGGGGCGATCACAGGCGGCCGCCTACCGCGCAAAGTCGGCAGCGATTTCACAATTGCTGATAAAAGACGCGGCGCGGGTGAATAGCTTGTAGATCTCGCCAGAGCCGCTGATTGGCGTTGACTTCGAGCGGAGCGGTCGCCTGCGCGCCGGGCCGGCGATGCTCTGCGCCGCGGCGCAAAACGCCGTTCTTCGCCAGATCCAGCAAGTGTGCGATCAAGGGGTGCAATAATGCGCCCCTCAGTTCGTTTGCAGAATCCGATGTACGTGCCGGCGCTGATCCTCATGGGAGTCAGCGGCTGGACGGTAGTCCAGGGTGCCTTCGTCCGGGGCTGCTCGGCGCGGCATTTCTGATTGAAAAAGAAATCATGGAAAGCCTCGCCAGTGTCCGACCGAAGAGAAATCTTCTTCGGCTCGTTGTGTGCTTCCTCCCGTTTTCCGCTGCTGCGTCGCGCTGAGCGCCGTAGTTTCCTTCCAGGTGCATCACGAGAAGATCGCCGCCGATAACCAGAAGGCTACGGGCGCGCCGCCAGCAGCATCCTTCCTCGCTGCGCTTCGGACGGTTTCTCTTGACAAGCCGAACACTTCTTGCAAAGTCGAAGTGACAGCGTTCGATACGCTCCGATGGTGTCCGGGATCATCCCAGAATGCCGTTCGGATTCATCCCGGATTCAGCGTTCGGCGTCGTCGGAATCCCCACCGAACGAAACCAAATCTCCAAATATGGTCAACGCCGGATCAATCACCTCTGAAAGCGGCCTCGATTCTGATGGCCGCGCTCTTGGTCGCATCCTTAAGCCGGCATGGTCGGCGCATCAGCAGGAGTCTTTTCGGGAACCGTGCAGCCGCTACGAGGAGCTTTGACCTTCGATTTTCGATAGCCGTTTTCGCTTCCCTACTGATCCGGCGGAAAGATCCGCTTCGGAGGGCCGAACCAGAGAGAATCGATCGAGTAGGACCCCGGCCCAAGGCCAGCCACGCAGAACGAAACCGCACTCATAAGCGCGGCGGCTTCGATACATCCATGTGAGTCGACAATTGAAGCTGCGACAACTGCCACGCCGCAGAAAGACGCAACCAGTCTCGTGAGCCCACCTCCGAACAAAAGGAGCACCGCCACTGCAATTGCGGCTGTTGCAGGTCCGAAGGGAGAAGTCAGCCGCGAATTCTGTCCGAAGCGGATCAACATCACGGCCAACGTGACGCGGAGCACCAGGAGCGCGATACCGGGTAAACCACGAGGAAAACTTCGCAGCACACCTCAGGGTATACGTTCCGAGGCCTCAGAAAGCCGCTGAAAGTGGTGCGCACAACTTACACTTTCTAGTGATTCGGTCAGACCGCAAGGGTGATATGTTACTACCATCTGCCGGGCGGTAGCTCGCCCGACACTTCGCTCGCGACGAGAAACTAAAGGAGCTCGGGATGCAAGATCTAGTAAAAATTCTCTCGGTGGATGACCATCCTCTTGTCCGCGATGGAATCGCTTTTGCACTGCAATCGCAGAAGGACTTCCAGCTCGTAGCCGAGGCTGCAAACGGCCAGGAAGCGGTCGACCTGTTCGACAAGCACCGGCCGGATGTCACCTTGATGGATCTTCAGATGCCCGTTATGAGCGGGATCGACGCCATTATCGAGATCCGCCAGCGCCACCCCACAGCCCGCTTCATCGTATTGAGTACATATTCCGGTGACGTACAGGCGTCGCGTGCGCTGAAGGCGGGAGCTGCCGCGTACCTTCTAAAGAGCATGCTGCGAAAGGAACTGATCGAAACCATCCGCATTGTGCATGCCGGCAGCCGGCGGGTTCCTGGCGTGGTTGCGCGGGAGCTGGCCGAGCATGTCGCCTCCGACGCTCTCTCCGACCGAGAAGTTGAGGTTCTCCGCAATATCTCGCAAGGGCGTTCCAACAAAATCGTCGCTTCCCAGTTGGATATTACCGAAGATACGGTAAAAACTCATATGAGAAGCATCCTTGGGAAGCTTCGCGCGAACGATAGAACGCACGCCGTGATGATCGGTATGAAGCGCGGTTTCCTGGATGCGTAGGGCTCTTCCTGTTTTCGTTTTGCGGATACTCCAGGTTTTAGGTCTGTGTGCACTGCCTCTGTCGGTTTACGGAATTCCGCAACCAGCTCCTCCCGGAAAACTGGCGCGCAGTTTGCGCCATTCCAGCTGGACGGAGCGCGATGGCGCCCCCCACGGAATTCGCGCACTCGCACAAACCAGCGATGGGTATCTTTGGCTCGGAACCACGGCGGGACTGTTCCGGTTCGATGGGCTTCGTTTTACGATGTTCATCCCGCCGGCCGATAGTCCGCAGTTCAGTTCGCTCGACATTTCTTGCCTGACCGCGGATGGACAGGACGGCCTGTGGATCGGCTTCCGTGTGGGAGGAATCGCGTATCTGAAGGACGGCCGGCTTACGAACTATGGCGATCGCAACGGCCTGCCATCCGCCCAAGTCGATCAGATCCTGGCGCGATCCGACGGCGAGGTGTGGAGTGTGACCGGCGGCGAGTTCATGAAATTGACGGGCACGGCGTGGCAGGACGCTGTCGCTGGTCAGGGACCAGACTCCCATCAAGTAAAAAGAGCTTACATCGACCGATCGGGGGATCTGTGGCTGAACGCGGCCACGCGCATTTACGTCCGTCGAATTGGGCAGCCGGCCTTCTCGGATACGGGTGATACGGTTCGCCAAATCATGCAATTCGCAGAGGCCCCGGATGGCAGCGTCTGGACGGCCGATGGGTGGACGAGTCTCCGTCCCATCTCCGGCTTTCAGGAGCCGCAATGGATCACTCGCCTTAAAGGCGCCGCAACCTTCTTGTTCGATACCCGAGGTTGGCTTTGGATTGCCCACGATTATTACGGACTCGACCTTGCCGGGCAGCAAAATTGGACCCACGGTCCTAATACCACGCCATTAGACCACTTCGACGCGACTGACGGACTGACATCGAATGAATGCGGCGGCATGCTGGAAGATCGCGAAGGCAATATCTGGGTTGGCACCGCTCTGGGGCTCGATCGCTTCGAGCAGGCAAGGTTCCGCCAGTTTGATGACGCGGCGTTGCGGTCATTCCCCGGCGTTGCGGCCGGCATAGGCGGAGTTGTTTGGATAGGCGACTGGGGAAAGCCGCTGCTGCTGCACCGGGGAGACAAGACCACGGAGTTCGGCCCGAAACGGGGATGGGGGCCCGTGTATGCCGATCGGAATGGCGCTGTCTGGGATTACGATTACTGGGGCAGTAAACTCTGGAGGCTTCGGGACGGCGAATTCGAGCAGATTCCATTCCCGCCCGAATGGGAGCACGTCGTCGCCCAGAGCATCACCGGCGATGGCGGCGACGGCATTCACGTTGCGTTTGAAGGCCATGGAATCTGGCACTGGCAGAATTCGCAGTGGACCCGCGTTGCCGATACCGTGGCGCCCTCCAAAACGCCCTCTACCATTTACTTCGATTCGATGGGCAGGCTTTGGGCCGGATACGCTGACGGCCGCATTGCCGGATTCCAACGAGGAAGCGCCCGAGTCTTTCAGGTGGGCGCCAACGGCAACTTTGGGAGCGTGATGACGATCTATCAGGATGGGGATCGCATCTGGGCCGGCGGCACGAACGGCGTTGCGATCTTCACGGGCGACGGATTCCGCCCGCTGCTGCCCGTAGAGGGAGCGGAACCACGAGGAGTTTCCGGCATCGTTTCCAGCCAGGACAGGGACCTGTGGTTGAACGGAGCCCGTGGAGTGATTCGCGTGCCAGCGGCCGAGGTTGAGCGGGCATTGGTAACGCCCACGTACCGCTTCCAGGCCGAGACCTTCGATTTTCGGGATGGCGTTTCCGGCGGCGCAGCCCAGCTTCGCCCAACACCCAGCGCAATTGCGGACTCCACCGGGCGCCTGTGGTTTGCGACCGACTCCAACCTGGTTTCGGTCGATCCATCCGACTTTGGCCGCCAGCAAGCGGCGCCGCAAATTACGATCGAATCCCTACGCACCGACGGGAAGGAACGCCGGCCGCGAGGCGCGGATCGAATTGTGGTCCAATCGCGCAATCTGGAAATCGATTACGTTGGCATCAGTCTGGCTTCTCCGCAACGAGTGACTTATCGCTACATGCTGGAGGGCGAAGATAACGGATGGCAAGAGGCGGGCGCTCGGCGGCAGGCATTTTACTCCTCGCTCGGGCCGGGAAGCTATCGGTTTCGGGTCGCGGCTTCGATCGGCAGGGGGCAATGGAACCAGTACACGCTTCCGTCTGATATCGTTGTGCTCCCGGCCTTCTATCAGACCAAATGGTTTCTTGCGATGTGCGGGATTGCAGTCATCGTGGCCCTCGCCGTCAGCCATCGCTTGCGAATTCAGCATGTGACCTCCAGGATTCGGGACCGGCTGGAAGAGCGCGCCGCCGAACGCGTGCGAATTGCTCGCGACTTGCACGACACTCTGCTACAAGGGTTGCATGGATTGATGTTGCGTTTCCATTTCGCGGCGAAGCAGATCCCGGAGCATGAACCGGCGCGCGCCGCCATGGAAGAGGCGCTGGAGGCCGCCGATCGGGTGATCGAGGAAGCCAGAGATCAGGTCCGCACTCTGCGGTCGGAACTGTCCGGCAGGGACCTGTCTAAAGCCCTCGCGGAGGTTGGATCCGAGATGAATTGGGAGCAACGGGTGCAGTTTACCGTCACCACCGAAGGCTCCTACGACGTCGTAAGTCCTGCCGTGGTGAGCGAGTTGTATTTTATCGGCAGGGAAGCCATCGCCAATGCCTTT
>JBEKNN010000389.1:0-7283 GCA_049522755.1 Bryobacteraceae bacterium
TGTCACCCAATTGGCTGCGGGCGTCTGTCTGGGGCCATATCGTATCGAAAGCAAACTCGGCGAAGGCGGAATGGGTGAAGTCTTTCGAGCCGTAGACACGCGCTTGGACCGCGCCGTCGCCATCAAGATTACCCATGAACGGTTTACCGTCCGCTTCGACCGCGAGGCGCGTGCGATTTCGTCGCTGAATCACCCCAATATCTGCGCGCTCTACGATGTTGGGCCGAACTACCTGGTGATGGAACTCGTGGAAGGCGAGACCATATCCGCCTGGCTGAAACGGGGCCCCATGCCCATCGAAATGGTGCGGTACTACGGTGCACAGATTGCAGCCGCGCTGGCGGAGGCGCATGCGAAAGGCATAGTTCACCGCGATCTCAAGCCCGGCAATATCATGATCGCGAAATCCGGCGCGAAGGTTCTGGATTTCGGACTGGCGAGATCGGTCGGCCCGGATGAAACCGTCACCGCCAGCCGCATGGTGATGGGCACGCCCGCCTACATGGCGCCGGAGCAAAGGGAAGGCAAACCGGCCGATATCCGCTCGGATATCTATTCGTTCGGCTGCGTGCTGTACGAAATGTCGACCGGCGGGCGCATCGGGATGGAGCGGAGGCGCATCCCTTCGCGGAAGCTCGAAAGAATCGTGAACCGGTGC
Organism: Bryobacteraceae bacterium; assembly: GCA_049522755.1. GTDB lineage: Bacteria > Acidobacteriota > Terriglobia > Bryobacterales > Bryobacteraceae > PALSA-243. Next base: position 659 of record JBEKNN010000389.1, read on the forward strand.
CTGGAGCCGGACGCTGCGCGCCGCTGGCAATCGGCTGCGGAACTGGAGCGGGAATTGGCAGCTCCCGGCAAACGCCGGCAGGCGCTCTACGCGGCCGCGGCGCTGGCAGTGCTGATGACCGGCGCGCTCCTGGCGTGGCGTTTCGGCGGGCCACACCGGCCGGTAACCTCCGCGAGCGAGTACATCCAACTCACCAACTTCAACGACTCGGCTACCGCTCCCGCGCTTTCGCCGGATGGACGCATGGTGACGTTCTTTCGCGGCGGAGCGTATTTCCTCGGCAGTGGGCAGATTTATATAAAGCTGCTGCCGGACGGGGAATCGAAGCAATTGACTTTCGATTCGACCCAAAAGTACGACCCCGTGTTTACGCCCGACGCCTCCCGCGTCGCGTATACGGGCTTGAACATCACTGCCGGTGGCTTTGAAACGTGGACCGTGCCCGTGCTGGGAGGGCCGCCCGCGCGCCTGATGGTGAACGCGGCAGGCCTCAGTTGGATCGGGCCGGATCGCATCCTGTTTTCCGAGATTATGGCCGGTAGCATCCTGCACATGGGCATCGTGACGGCGAAGGAGAGCCGGGCCGAGGAGCGCGCCATCTACTTCCCGGCGAACGAGCGCGCCATGGCGCACTACTCCTGGTTGTCGCCGGATCGGGATTGGGTGCTCATCGTGGAGATGAACGGCGGCGTCCAGGCCTGGCAGCGCTGCCGGGTGGTCCCGATGGACGGAAGCTCGGCGGGCGTTCCGGTGGGGCCGCAGGGGGCCTGCACGGCCGCTGCATGGTCGCCGGACGGGCGATGGATGTACCTGAACGTGGAGGTGGACGGCAGTACACACCTGTGGCGGCAACGATGGCGCGGGCGCGCTCCGCAAGGAAATCCGGAACAGATCACCTTTGGCCCCACCGAAGAGGAGGGCTTGGCCGTGACGCCGGACGGGAAGTCGCTGATCGCCTCGGTGGGCGTGCGGCAAAGTTCCGTGTGGACGCACGATGCCGCGGGCGATCATGCGGTTTCGCTGGAAGGGTCGGCGTGGTCGCCCTGGCTTTCGCCGGACGGCAAGCGGCTTTACTATCTGCTGCGAAAAAGCACTTCGTCGGATGTGAGCGAGTTGTGGCGAAGGGATCTGTTATCGGGAAAGTCCGACCCGGTGCTCACAGGGCAACGGATCGTGGACTATGACGTTTCGCGGGACGAGGCGCGAGTGGCATTTACGGTCCAAATGGGAGGCGAATCGCAGATCTTCGTCGCGGCGGCCGATCGCAGTTCGCCTCCACGCCTGGTGGTGAGAGGAGGCGACCAGGTAAGTTTCGGCGCCGGGCAACTGTTTTTCCGCCAGTTGGGCGGCAAGGCGGATTACCTGGCGCGGGTTCAAGAGGATGGGAGCGGCCTCGCTCGCATTCTGGAGGCGAAGACTACCGAAGTTGACGGCGTTTCCCCGGACGGAGAATGGGCGACCGCCGCCGACCTCGAGTCCATGCCCGGAGAATACCTTGTAGGGGTGCGGAGCCACGCTCAACGGAAGATCTGCGCCGGAGTGTGCTTTTTGAAATGGTCCGCCGACGGAAAGTACCTGTATGTATCGCCCATCAGCCGGTTTTCGGCGTCGGAATCCACCCTACCCACATACATCATTCCGATCCCGCACGGCGTCGAGCTGTTGGATTTGCCGGCATCCGGGATCGACTTGGAGAGCAAGGAGCAGCCCGCCGGCATCCAATCGATTCCCCGAGGTAATATGTCGCCCGGAGCGGATCCCCAAACGTACGCCTTCACGACCGCGGCATTCCAGGGGAATCTGTTCCGCATCCCGCTGCATTGAAGCGGCCGGCAGTCAGCTTTTGATTTCGGTGACGTTCGGCGAAGCCGAAAATACCCTTCCGGGAGCCTCCGCGCGCAAGCTGGAAATACGTTTCTGCGAGGTCGGTCTTATTGCAGCGCCTATGACCTGTTGACGGGAGAGCCCCCTAATGCCGCTACAATGTCGCTTGAGCCAAAGCCATGCCTGCCGAGCGGCCCTATCTCTCCGTTGTCGCCACCGCCCGAAATGACGATCATGGAGCCAACCTGCTTCGCCGCATCCAGATCTTCGTGAACGCCCTGGCCGAGCAGGCGCGGCGCTACCAGCTTCCGGTCGAGCTGGTGTTGGTCGATTGGAATCCGCCGCCCGAAAAGCCGCCGCTTGCCGAGGCTTTGCGCTGGCCGGACGCAGGTCCGTGCCGCTTCCGCGTGCTGACAGTCGGACCCGAGTTGCACCGCCGCTATCGACACTACGAGGCGCTGCCGCTCTACCAGATGATTGCCAAGAACGCCGGTATTCGCCGCGCGGAAGGCGAATTTATCCTGGCGACGAATATCGATATCCTGCTTTCCAGCGAGCTGATGGAATTCATCGCCGCGCGCCGCCTGGAGCGCGGCCGCATGTACCGCGTCGACCGCCACGACGTGGATTCCCAGGTGCCAGCCGATGCTTCCCTGGAGGAGCAACTCGCATACTGCCGCGCCCACCGCATTCGCCTCAACGCGCGCGAAGGCACCTTTGCGCTCACCCCGGATGGCGCCCGCCGCCTGGGCGCCGTGGACGTCGTAACGCCCGCCCAGGGGATCTTCTTCGGCCGCGGCTGGTACCCGCCTGAGCAGCACTTTGGGCAGGTCTTCCGATGGGCCGGCGAAGATGCCGAGATCGGCATTCTGAAATCGCCGCAGGCCCGCATTCTGCAACTGGAGACGGAAGGCGGCCCGGCAACCGGTTTCGGGCCATTCCCGCTGCGTTTGCTGGACGCTCAAGCCAACATCATCGACGAAACGGAAGTGGAGCGCCGCGCCACCCTGCGAGTGCGCGTCGCGCCTGGCGCCGACACGGTCCGCCTCGGCATCCAGAGCGGCGGCCAAGCCCTGCACAACGGCCGGGTGCTCAGTTTCCGTGTCTTCCGCTGCGAGTGGCTCGCCGATTCCGCGCCGGAATCAGCGCCCCTGACCGCCGGACCGGCGCCTTTCCGACCTGTGTCGCGCTTCCGCGAAGTCGCCGTGGGCGGCGCCCGTTTTCTTTGGAACCTGCCGCGGCGGAAGGGTTCCATCCGCTTCGGACTGCCCTTTTCCGCGCGCTCCACAGACGGGGTGCGCATCCATTCGGATAGCGGCAACGGCCCGTCCGTCGCCCTCGTTGGAGAATCCGCGTCCGTGGCCCTGCCCGCGACCCCGCCCGCCAACCTCCACACCAACGCCTGCGGCGATTTCACCCTGGCGCATCGCACTCACTGGGTGGAGCTGCGCGGCTATCCGGAATTCGATCTTTTCTCGATGAATATCGATTCCGTCTTCTGCTACATGGCGCATTATGGCGGCGCCACGGAATGCGTGCTTCGCGATCCGATGCGCATCTATCACATCGAGCACGCCAGCGGCTCCGGCTGGTCTCCGGAAGGCGAAGCGCTTTTGTACCAGCGCCTCGCCGCGAAGGGAATCCCCTGGATCGATTCTCAAAAAGTCTTCGACTGGGCGGCCGATATGGAGCGGCTGCAGACCACCATGATCTTCAATGGCGAAAATTGGGGTTTAGCGGGGTTTGACCTTCCTGAAGTGGACCCGAGCGCAACAGAGCCGCGACCGTGCGCGTAAGACTCATCGGCATTCCCGCGTGGTCCGTCTGAAACATGTGCGGGAGGTTTCGAAAGGCGCTGCTCGATCAACGGCAACGGGGTCGACGCGGACCGACGCGGGCCGACCCGATGGCGGCTGGGACGCATGGCCGATGACGAACGAAACAGGCCGCGACCGGAAATCGCCTGCTCACGGTCGCGACGCTGCTGCCAAGAGAATCACTTGACTGGAACTTGCACGTCCACTTTGGCGTCCACGTGCGCGCCGATCATCTTCTGGATCTCGGACTTGCCCACTGCGCCGACGCGCTGCTCCACCACCTGGCCGCCTTTGAACAGCAACAGCGTGGGGATGCCGCGTACGTTATAGCGCATAGCTGTACCGCCATTGGCGTCCACATCCACCTTGCCCACCTTCGCCTTGCCGAGGTATTCGGTCGCTATGGCGTCAATCGACGGGGCTATCTGCCGGCACGGGCCGCACCATTCCGCCCAGAAATCCACCAGCACCGGAACATCGGACCGGAGGACGTCCTGATCGAAGCTTGCATCGGAAAAAGTTAACGTATTCGGACCTGCCATCTTGTCTCCTAAGTATTAGAATCTCGTGACGCCAAAAGGATTCATTCCCCGCCCAGCAGCCGCCGGTAGAGCGCCGAATATTGGCCTGCCGAAGCCTTCCATGAAAAGTCTCGCTGCATGCCGCGGCGCATCATGTCCTGCCATGCGTCCCGGTTGGAAAATGCCTCCAGCGCCTGACGAACCGCCGCCAACAGAGCCGCGCTGGAATACTCGACGAACTTGAACCCCGTCTCACTATCGATGGTATCATCCAGGCCGCCGGTGGCGCGGACCACCGGCACTGTGCCGTAGCGGAGACTGTAAATCTGATTCAGGCCGCACGGTTCGTAGCGGCTGGGCATAAGGAACATGTCCGCGCCGGCTTCGATGAGGTGCGCCACCCGGTTGTCGAAGCCGATGCGCGTCCCGACGCGGCCCGGGAAATCGGCCGCCATGCGCTGGAAGAGCGCCTCATACTCGGGTTCGCCCGTGCCGATCGCGACCAGGTTAGCGCCCGCCGCGACAATATCCGCCACTGCTTCTACGATGAGATCGACCCCCTTTTGGACGGTGAGGCGCGACACGATGCCGATGAGCGGCCGGCCATTCGGTTCGCCCGGCAAAGCTTCGGCCGGCAAGCCGAACTCCTGCAGCAGGTGTTCTTTGCAAACGGCCTTGCCGCTGAGGTCCGCAACCGAGTAGCGCGCCGGAATCAGCGGATCGGATTCCGGGCTCCACTCCCGGTAATCGACGCCGTTGAGGATGCCGCTGAGAACGGCGTCCCGTGCGCGCAGGGCGCCATCGAGGCCGAAGCCCAACTGGGGCGTCCGTATCTCGCGGGCGTAGGTTGGGCTGACGGTGTTGAGCGCGTCGGCGAATGAGATTCCGCTCTTGATGTAGCTCACCTGCCCGAAAAACTCCAGGCCATCGGGCCGGTAGAGCATCGGGTCGATGGCAACTTCCGGCAGCACGGTGGCGGGAAAGATGCCCTGGAAGCCGAGGTTGTGGATGGTGAAGAGCGTCTTGGTTCCGAGGAACACCGGGTCGGTGGCAAAGGTGCTTTTGAGATAGGCGGGGATCAAACCGGACTGCCAATCGTGGCAGTGCAGAATGTCGCAGCGGAAGAGATGGCGGGCTACGCCGAGCGCCGCGCGGCAGAAAACGGCGAAGCGGATGTGATTGTCCGGATAATCCACCCCCAATTCGCCGTAGAACTCCTTGCGATCGAAAAGGGGAGGGCAATCCACCAGATAGAGCGGGTACTCGGCGGGCGCCTGATAGATGGACACGTTGTAGGGATTCGGACCCAGATAGACGGGCAGGCGGTCATAGACGCGTTTGGAGCCGCGGAGATCGATGGAGCCGTAGCGCGGGATCACCACGGCGGCGCGGTCGTCGAAGGATTGCAGCGCGGAAGGCAGCGAGCCGACAACATCGGCCAAGCCGCCGGTTTTCGCAAGCGGTGCGGCCTCGGAAGAGACCATCAGGACGCGGGCCACACGGGAATTGTAGCAAGGCCCGGACGGCTCTGGCCGCGGCGCGCTCCGAAATGTGCGTCTTTGCGCGCGGGAAGGGAACCGATACGGTCTTGACAGTATTCCCGCAGCGAGAGGCGAAAGATAGCATGAATGTAGAGGACGCCTTCTATGAAAAACAGCATTATAATCGCGCTCACAGCGGCCGCCTTGGTTTCGATTCCGGCGATCTGCCCGGCCGCTTCCACCACCACCGCCAAGGCCGCGAAGACTGCGCCGCAAGCCCCGCGCGCCATGCCGAGGCCGGAGACGCTATCCGGGAAGATTACCATGGTGGACCCGGCGCGGAAGCTGGTCGTCGTGCAGGATTCGAGCGGCGTTCCGTTCGACATGGTGGTGAGCCAGTCGACCCGAATCAAATCCGCCAGCGGGCCGATCAACTGGAACGATCTGAATTCGGACCTGAACCGCAATGCTTCGATTCAGTTCGTTCCGGAAAGACGCGGTGATGTAGCGCAAACGATTAACGTGTCGAAGTGAAATCCTGGCGGCGGCGTTAACCCGTCGCCGCCACTTGCCCACGTCTTTTACTCACGCTTGTTACCCGCGCTTATTGTGTTTCCCAGGTTTTGCGAGCGCTTGCGCCAGGCGAAGATGGTCTTCGAGGACTGGAATCATCTTGCTGGCGTAGGCTTTGACATCCGGATTCTGCCCGTGCTGGGCTTCGCGCTTAAACTCCGCAATCGCCCTCTCATGATCGCGAATTTCTTCCTGTACAAAAACGCGGTCGAACTGCGCCCCTTTCAGTTTCATCAGTTGTTCCACCGCCGTTATCTTGCGAACGTCGATGCCCGCGGGAACGGAGTCGCCGTTCTTGACGGCTACGGCGGCCAACTGCTGGTATGCGTCTGTGTGATCGTGAATCAGCTTTTGCGCAAGGTCCTTAACCTGACTTTCAGACGCTTGGTTCTCCGCCATCTGGCCGATG